>CANQRX010000001.1 GCA_947626425.1 uncultured Bacilli bacterium
TTTATATCAAGATTTTCATCTTAATATCTTTTTCAAACGGTGTTGCCTATTTTCCATAAAACTTTTCACACTATCTATAATTATATAAATATTTAAGCCTAAACTCAAGATTTAGTATGATTCATGATTTCACATATTTTAAGCAAACTTTTTATTTCAAAACATAATATGTATTTTTACCACTTCCCACTTTAACCAAAATATTCTTCTTTAACAATTTCTCAAGAATCTGTTTGGCCCTTGTACTTCCAACATTAAGTATTTTTTCGACATCTAATCGTGTTATTGGCTTTTTGGTTTGAAAACTATTAATAACAAGTTCTTCCTGTGAATAATTATTAAAATTATTTCGATTATTATCAGTATAATTTCGGTTTGGTAAAGTTATTTTAAAAACATTTTCTGATAACTCAATTGTTGGTTTTAATTTATAATCTTTATATTCGTTTATGATTCTTCCTATCCCGGTTCCGTAATTTTCAACATAATTTAATCGATGAAAAATTTGAGCAAAATTAGGATTTCGAGATTCAGATACACCATTATAAACATCATTTAACGATAAAGTGCTAATTAATCCTCCCGTCGAATTAATTTCAATTCGATCATCAAAGATTGATAATAATATGCTTCCATTGAAATGATAATCACGATGAATAATGGCATTTAATAAAGCTTCCCTAAGAGAAAAATCAGGATAATCTTTTTTATCAATTCTTTGCAAACCTTCAAAAATAGAATTTATATGATTAGATAGATTCATATAATAAAAAGCATCTTCAACAATTTTTAAATAAGAACCTCTTAGTTCTTTTCGATCTTTAAATAAGGTTTTATTTGTTCCATCAAAAATTGCACATTTAATTGTATAAGGATTTTGATCAGATAATAAAAGGGCTAAATTATTAAACTTATTATCGGTAATCATTTTTAAACTTTTATACTTTTCTTTCGAAAAATCAATATTTTTCTTTTTAAATATTTCCTTTGCATAATCAAATGTTAAATCTTGAATGATTGCTACTTCCTCTTCAAAATTTGTTTTAGAAGATTCTACTAACATTTTCCTAATAATTTCATCAGTAGCTTGAATAGTTGAAGAACCATGTCTAATATAAACACCACTAGGTTTTAAACCTTTGTCTGCTAAATAATAAGGTTTACCTGGAGCAGATGTAATATGTAATTCAATAATATCTTTTTTATTTATCTCTTTGATTTCGATATTCGTATAGGTAGTTAGATTACCAATTATACCTTCCCTTATCATTCCACTTAACGATTCAACATCACTTTTTACATCTTTTAAACCCAATACTTCACCATTATCAGTAATTCCAATATAAATAGTTCCTCCTTTAGAGTTAGCTAAGGCAACAACTTCTTTTTTTATATTTTTGTTTAGTTCCTGTTTTAATTCCACAGTTTCAGACTCTATGTACATAATAATCACCCATTAACATTATACATAATTATTAAATTTTTAACAATCTAATCGGTCACTTTTCGGTCACTATATAAAAAAATCCTAATTAACCACTGTCAATTAGAATTCTTAGCCAACTTCATTTGTAAACTTAAAACATATTCATCATAAAATTTTAAAAAATCTCCATCATCAATAAGGCTTTCTTTACATGCTGGCTTTTTTTCTTGGACTTGCCTTAATTGCCAAAGCTTTTGGGCTTGTCCACAAAAATCTTCCCAGACCATTTCAACATCAAAAGCTTCTTTAATTAAATCATCCAAAGTCATTTCCCCCATTAAATTACAAACACTCATTCTCTCCACTGGAATAAAATGATAACATTCTTCATTATCCAGTTGCGATTTAGAAATAAAATTTTCCAAAAACAAAGCATAATTTTTAATTTCTTGATCAGAAACAAGTAAATTCGGGAAAACTTTATTTAAAATGTCCTTTAAAACTTTTAAATTTTCCAAGCAATTATTATAGTATTCCTTTTTTATAATAAAAATTCCATTTTTATCAAAATAAACATATCTAAATTCTGATATTATTTTTAAATTATAATAAAAGTCCTTCCAATCATATTCTCTTCGATGATTATCTTGAAATTCGTTATTTAATAACTCCAATTTATTTAACATTTCTTTTCGTTTAAAAGAAAAACGGGATAAATTATTTAGTTCTTCTTTTAAAAACGCAATTTTTTTACTACTATTATGACTCTTATTTTCCAAAGATTTTATCTTTCTTTCTAATGTTGATTGCTCTAAATCACTAATAAATAAAGTCATGATAAACCCTCCAACTAATTAAAGATTATATCATAAAAATTCTAAATGTTAAGACAATTTACATATAAATTTTATTGCCAACTAATACTTAATTTTTATTAGATATAGTCCTTGGGCAGGGACAACTAAAAATTCTTTTTTGTTTTGAGGTTTAGCTAAAGATTCTTTAATTTCTTCTATTGAGGCTTTGCCTCGACCTACATCGACGATTGCCCCGACTAAATGGCGAACCATATACCGATAAAAACTTTGCCCTGAAACTTGAAAATACCAAAAATCATTTTCTTGCCATATTTGAAAATCATTAATTACTGAATGATAATCATCTCGGACTCCCGAGACAAAATTTTGAAAATCATGGCATCCTAAAAATAATCCTGCTGCTTTTTTCATTAAATCTAAATTTAGTTTTTGGGAATAGCAAAAGGCATAATTACTATAAAAAGGATTTTTTTCACCACCATATATTTTATATAAATAAGTTTTTTCAACCACATCAAACCGGGCGTGAAAATCGTCTTTAACTTTTAAAATAGAATTAACACTTAAATCTTTAGGTAACAAGCCATTTAAAATAAATTTTAATTTTTCTTCATCAAAGTTATAATCTAAATCAAAATGCACACATTGATCAAGAGCATGAACAAAAGCATCTGTTCGGCCGGCTCCTTTTACTTCGACATTTCTCTTATTTAAAACGCTTAAAACTTTCTCCAATTCTTTTTGCACACTTCGGCCCTTATTTAATCTTTGAAAACCTAAAAAATTACTACCATCATAGCTAATTCGTGCCAAATATCTCATTTTCCACCTCGATAAACAGCTTTTAAAGTTTCGCTAAAAGTTATTTCATGATCAATTTGATGTCCACACTTTTCTAAGTATTTAACTAATTCTACTGTCCAAGGCATTTTCACATATTTATATAAACTATCATCATAAAAATTATCAACAAACCGAAAATTTTCTCCTTCGGTAAACAAAATAAAATCTTTGGTAATTTCACTAACAAAATTCATATCATCTTCTAAAACAATAATCGATTTATCTTGTTTTTCCACTAAATTTCGTAACAAACGCCAAAAATATTGTTGTTCACTATAAATTAATGATTCAAAAAAACGGTCAATAATAATAATTTGCGTTTTTAAAAGTAACAAATAACACAATTGCATTTTTTGCCATTCTACTGTTGTCAAAAATTCAACTTTTTCTTCTAAAATTTTTTCATCTAATTGGACTAATTTTAAAACTTTTTTAATTTTAGCTAAAGAAACATCCAAAGTTTTAAAATATTCTAAACAATTGAAGTCATTGTTATTATTTTTTTTTAAAATATACCCTGATGTTTCACTATTTTTCATATTTGATAAATCACCCGGAAAATTAACAACGACGGATATTTTATTTTTTTTCAAAAGTTTACTCATTTTAAGTGCCATATACATTTCTCCAATTCTTCTTTTGTCAAACAAATATGATTTAATATGCCATACAATTTAAGTTGCAAAGATAAATTAATATAAAAAGGAATTGAATATCCTAATAATTTCATTAATTTTTCTTCTTTCATAACTGCTAAAGTCGAACCTTCAATAGCTACCATTTGATTCTTTATAACCATTGTATATTCAAAATTTAAGGTATCTTCTATTTTATTTGTTGCATATATTATAGTTATATCAAGTTTTTTTAAAAATGAAAACAATTTTCCTTGTTCGTCACTTGTTAAAATGGAGCTTAGATCATCAATTATCATAAATTCGGGTTTTGTTAAAACCTTTTTCATTAAAGCAATTTTATAATCAATCTTTTTTTCGTTTTTAAACAACGATTTTAATAGTTTTTGATATTTTTTATTTTCATTATAATTTAATTCTTTTTTCCAATCAGTATCTTTACTTTTGTCCAAAAAATAACTTTCAAACTTTCCATTTATCGTAATACATTTTCTTTTTTTGCAAAATTCTTTAAGCAATAAAGACTTTCCACAGCCACTTTCGCCTAAGATGCAAACAGACCTTCCTTTTTTTAATTTAAAGTCAAAACTATTAAGAAAAATGCGGTTATTTTTTTTTATTGTTAAATCATCACATTGTAAGTAAATATTTTCCATACTGCATCACTTTAATTATTGTACACAAAAAAAGCGAAAATTCAAAGATAAATTTTCGTTTTATTCTTCTTCATCGGGCATTTTTATAATAATTTCTCCGGGTAATGAATACATATATCTTTCTCTAGCATAACGAGCGATGTAATTATTATCATGTAATTTTGTTATTTCACTGTTTAAACTTTCCTCATCAGTTTTTAAACTTGCGTAATACTCGCTTAAGGAGGCAATGCTTTGTTTATTGTGAACAATTGCTAACCAATCTTGAAAAATGGTCCCTACAAAAAGAAACAAAATCGCGACGAAAAAAACGGCTAAACAGCAAAATCTTCTTTTAGCTTTATGAGAAACTGTTTTCATCACATCACCCCTTATCCTTAAATTAAATTATACCACTTTTAATAATTTAAACCTATAAGGAGTGTTATTCTTTACATTTATAATGTCAAATTTTTTACTTTCTTAAAATTTTTCTTGCTATTTTAATTCCTTTAGCTTTCAAAAATGACCAAACATATTTGCTAAACCAAAAACCACCGAATAAACAGAATAAAAAATAAAGATGGAATACGCCGCCATTTAAAAAATACATACTTACTAAATAACCTAAAACAATGTCAATAATAAAAACAAAGGTTAAAATTGCTTGCCAAAGTTTATGGTACTTTTCAATAAGTTGAAAATGCCAACGGGAAAATATTCCAAACATAAGACCATAACCAAATGAAAAAAGAAAGGAATATAATTGTAAAACTTCATCCATTATTTAAACAATTTAGCCATAAAACTTTCTTCTTTGGCTTTAGACTTTCCGTTTTCAATATAACTAAAACTATTTATTTTTCCTTTAATTCGTACTTTTCCATCATGGGTATCTAATTTTAAAATCTCTAGGCCACTTCCTTTTAAAAGAAGCATCCCCATCGTCGTTTCTAATAAAAATTCTTCATGATCAAAACTACTTATTTTTTTTACACCAGTTAAATATATTTCTCTTCGGTCAATGATATTAATTTCATGATTTGTTGTATTTAATTCCATAATTGATTGGTCCATTTTTATCACCCAACACACTATATGCCAAAAGTTTTAAAAATATTCGAAATAAAAAATCAACAGGATTATAATAATTCCCATTGACCATTTTTGTTAGAACCATTTCTTCTAATAATATTTTTATCTTTTAAAGTTTTTAAATTTCTAGCGACAGTTGTAACGTTTACTTCTAAAATATTACTTATTTGGGCTTGAGTAATTCGCTTATTCGACTTAATAAGTTTTAAAATTCGATTTTGGGTTTCAGTTAAAGAATAAATGTTAGCATTATCTACTGATTTTGGAAGTTTTCCTAAAGTTTCAGGATTTTTAAATTTAAAATTAACTCTAATAAAATTATCGCTAAATTCGTAAACATCTTTACTATAAGATTTTAAAATTCTTGTTATTCCTGTTCCTAACTGTTCAACTAATTCTAAATCTTTAAACACCCTCATCAATTCCGGATGAGTTGGAGCAGAAAAACCTTTTAAGAAATCTTCTTTGGATACATTAAGTGGCAATCCACCGGTAGAAGATATGGCAATATGATCATTAAATATTTCAAATTTTGGTGGATATTCACGTTCCCATAGGGTATGAACAAAAGCATTAGTTATTGCTTCCTTAATTGAAATGTTATCAAACATTTTAACTTCTTTCCGATCTTCACTAGTTATTTTCGTGAATGTTTTATTAACTAAATCAAACTTATTAATAACGTTTTTGGCGGCTTTAATTAAACAACAATATCCATATTCTTCGCTTTCAATTAAATCATAAGCATCATTTCCTGAATAAGTTGCAACTTTAATTGAAATATCATTATTGTCAGCTAGAAGATAAGCAAGGTAATTATATTTACCATCTTCCATTATAAGTCCCAATTGTTTAAAAAAGTTTTCATTAATTGGATATTTTTTTTCTTCATAATATATTTTTAATTGTGAAAAAGATAAATCTTGAGTAGGTGAAATAATGTTTTTTAAAGAACTTCTTGTTTGCTTACCATACGATTCTTCAATTTGTTTTTGACTCATAGAACAAGATGAAGCTACTCTAATAAAGCATCCCTCCGGTGTCATACCTTTTTTTCTTAAATAATATGGTTTTTCATTTCCACTAGCAATTATAATATGTAAATATTTTTTACCAGATTCTTCTTTAACCTCAATATCGTATAAGCCCAAGGTAATTGGTAAGATATTATTTTTAATTCGATCTTTTATTTGTAATTGTAATTCATCAATGTTTTGATTTAGACCTACAATCTCGCCCTTATCAGATACTCCAATATACAAATTACCACCTTTAGCATTTAAAAAGCTAATGCAATAATAACGCCATAATAAAAAATGCTTGCTTACTCTTTTTTATCCCTTTCCAACTTTTATAATAGGACATTTTAACTTGTAAATCACTGAAACTTAAAAAATGCAAAGAAAAAGCAGATATTTAATCCACTTTTCGTTTTATTTTGAGTACTTTAAATTAATCTTCTAATTTATTATATTCATCAAAAATAGCTTTCGCAAAAGCATCTCTAACTTCTTGATTAATTGGATGACATACATCTTTATAATCACCAGTTGCTTTTTTTCTACTAGGCATAGCTATAAATAAACCGTTGTCCCCATCAATAATGCGAATGTCGTGAATTGCAAAAGCATCATCGATTAAAACAGACGCAATTCCTTTCAATCTTGAATTTTCTTTCGTAATTTTACGAACATTAACAGATGAAATTTTCATTTCTTACTCCTCCTATTTCAATTATAAATATATTTTAAAGCAAAATATTAAATAATTCAAGGCATTTTACATTAGTTTTACCACCACATCTCCAATTATGACATCAGCAAAATTAAAACTTTTTTCACTACCATCAATTAAAACCGTAAAAACATATGGATAAACCGCGGATAAAACCCCTTCATATTGGTAATTTTTATTTCGCATACCATAAACTTTTACTTCAACTTTTTTATTCAAATAGTTCAAAAATTTTTCTCTTACTAAATCTAAATTCAAACATATCCCCCTTATCTTGGAAAGCCAACGTACATCATTCCATTGCTTTTAATTCCGCCCATTCCATTTGGTCCATATTTTGTTTTGGAAAGTAAATCCACTAAATCAATTTCTTTATTTCGTTCTGTCATTGACAAAACCGTAGCAATTATGGCAGGATCTAAGCAATGGATATTTATTCTTTTGGGGCTAGAAGCAAAATTAGCCCCTGCCCTTATCAATTCTTCATAGTTACTTTGACAAGCTCCAGCGATAATGACAAGCTTTTCATGACTTTTTTCATACCGCCTAGCTTCTTTAACAGCCTTAATAAAACTCATGGAATTTCGATAATTGCCACAATCTTTAGGGCTTCCCTTCTTTGGATAATATGCATCATGACCCGTAATTATAACTATATCTGGTTGATATTCTTTCAAAAGGTTAAAAATTTGTTTAGGAACTTCTTCTTCACTTAACTTTTTTCCAACAACTTTAACTTTATTAATTTTATAAAATTTTATACATCTTTTTAAATAATCTTCATCAGCATCAATGTGTAATACTTTCCCAGGCATATAAAAAAATTCTCCCCGATCATTAAAAACATCTAAATCAAGAATTAAATCTTCATCACATTCTCTATCTTCTTGCACATAAATTTGTAAATCTTCCAACGGGGCATCAGCATATAAACGAACTTGCATCCCTTTTAAATATGCCGTTTGGCCTTTAATTTTTATAATTTTAAAAACAATATCATGTTGATAACTAATTCTTGTTACAAAATCTCCAACCTTAAAAGTCATATGCATCTCCTTATTAAAACATATGAAAAAAGTTAAAAAAAAAGCCATAAATTCCATTTATAACTTAAAAAGTATTTTAAACAAATGAACAAAATTTTCATAAGACAGTTCTTCCGCCCGAACATTATCACTAAATCCCATTTTTTGGAGTTCTGATGCAATAACTAAGTAATCATCTTGTAAATTATTTTTTAAAGTTTTCCGTTTTTGGCGAAAAGCCTTTTTTACAAACTTTTCAAAATCATCAATGTTTATCTTTTCAATATTAGCTTTTTTGGTAAACGAAACAATGGCACTGTCGACATTAGGGACTGGCTCAAAACACTTAGCTAGAACTTCACCTTCAATTTTTATTTCAAAATAATGATTCAAAAACACTGTAAAAAATCCATAATCATGACTTTTTGGATGCGCCGCAAATCTTAGGGCTACTTCTTTTTGAACAAGTAAAACCATCTTGGTGGGAATAATATTTTTTATAAGGTGATCGATAATAGGTGTTGTAATATAATAAGGAATATTAGCCACGACAAAAAGTTGATGATAATTAAAAGCTTTTAAATTAGCTAAATCATTTGTCAAAAAATCTTGATAAATAACTTCTAAATTAGGCAATTTTTCCAAATATGGTTTCATTCTTAAATCAATTTCATACGCCAAAACGGGACAATCTTTTAAAACCAAATATTTAGTTAAAGCACCCATTCCCGGCCCGATTTCTAAAAGTAAATCATCTTTTGTAACAGTAACTAAATCAGCTATCTTTTTTAAAATAGTTTCATCTTTCAAAAAATTTTGCCCTAAACTTTTTTTTGCTTTAACACTTTTCATTGCCTAGTCCAACCTTCTCTTAAAATATCATATGAAACATATTTACGACCCACATAAGTTCGAGCATAATTTTCATTCGGTGTTAATAAGTCTAAATCAGTTCCTAATACCCCGCGATCTAAAACAATCGCAATAACAGGTTCATTATTAACTGTATAATTATTAAGTCTTACAACCGTTCCACACGCGATTGATGTACTAGAAGCTACAATTCTTACTTGCCCATAATCAGCATCAACATAAGTATCCGTTCCATCTTTAACATAATAACTTGGTTTACACGCTAAAGTACCATTACACAAAGGGCAATCCGCACTATAACCAGTTAAATCACCAGAATAAGTCATTAAAGGTCGATATATATCATTTTTTTGTTCCTCTTCTAAACGCATCGCCATTAAATTCAAATTAATAACGCGATTATTTGCCCCACTGTAAATTTCTGTTGTATTAGTTTCTACTTTTAAATTAGCTAACAAAATAAAAAAAATTAAAAAGAATGTTTTAACAATATAATTAGCTAATAATCTGATTTTTCGCAAAATCAACCACCTCAACTAACAAAGTCATTATAACAAAAAAAAGAATGTTAGTCAAAAACCGACAAAAAAAGACGGAGTCTAAAAGTATCGGAAAATACAAAAAGGTAATATAATATTGCTAAAATAAGCATAGTAATGTAGTTCTCTTAAAAAGATATTATCATAAATTTTAAAAATTTAGTAACCAAAATTTTGTCTAATTAAAAATATAGTTTTGAATAATCTCGTCATAAATCGAAAAATTATTTATTTCAGTATTACTATTAAGACATTGGCTTTTTCTTTTTCTTTAGATATTCGTTATATTGCTTATACTACATAAATAGTGCATTTTTATTTATTCCGATAAATTTGTACTCCGTCCAAAAAAACATTATTGATCAAATATAAATATTAGATGACTCAATTTAAGAAAAGATTTATTAAAGGCTAGCGCTTCGAAAGTATTCTTTACTAGGTCTTAGGTTTACAATTTCATTTCTTTTAACCGTCTTTGAAAGCTAGGACTATATATTCGACTAAAAATTGCTTTATCCGAAACTAAACGGTACAGCAATGTTAAGTACAAAAGCCAATGCAACGCCTATCCCTATCATAATTACGGTGTTTATTAAAGATTGACGCTTCATAACGACACATCCGCATAAAAATGTTAACGCTTCCAAAAGAGAACGGCTATGAAAATATCCAATTCCATACCCAAATGACATATTAAAAAGGACAGCTATTATTCCTGCGGAAAGAAACAGCGATATTCTGCTTTGTCCTTTCGCATACCAACAAATAAAAGCAAGCAACGGAGAAACAACGGTAAAGCCAATCCAAATAAGCGCATAACTTTTTGGAAAAAAACCAGCTATGAATGTTGAATATAAATAATAGCTAAAAATCATCCCTGCAAAGAACAAGAATACATTGATTGCTGCCCTTATTGGTGATAAACTGTAAATCGAAATACATACAGCAATAAATACCCATATGGCAAACCGTCCTAAAAAATTTGTCACATCCAAATATTGAAGAAAAATAGGTAAATGATTGATAGGGACAGTATCCAAAAATTTTGAAAGCACTCCCAATGTAATTCCCAAAAGCCCTATGGATGCTGTATTTATTATTTGTTTTTTTAGTGAAATTTTCTTTTCTACACATCGTATATTATTCAAAAAATTCAACATAAATGTACAGCCTCCATTACCTATACAAATTCTAAATAAGCATAATAACGGCGGAAATACCACAATATGTATCTCCCACTCGATAATATTATACACCTGGATTTTGAAGATATCTACCTCAAGCAACGATTTTCTCGCCGGAAATATTTCCGACTATACTGCCAACTTTATGACTTCTTGCAAAATCAAATCTTTAATTAAATCATCACTATTAAAACCACCATCTTGTCTAACATAATGACCATATTTAACAATATTATCTAAATTGATAACTTGATAATCTGCTAAATGTTTGGTAAGTCTTTCAAAAGATTCATAACCTGAACTTTTAATACCTTATTTTTCCGTAGGCATATATCTAATAAGGGTTTTAAATATCTTATCTAAAATATTTTTATCATAAGCTTCAGTAATTAATTTAGGAATATCAAGTAATTGATTATTTTTAATAACATTAACATTTTTTTACATTCCTTTCTAATTTCAATATTAAGCCACAAATTACAATGAAAAATTTTTACTTTTTTGGCAATAAGATTTACATAATATCAAAATTCAATGTTAAAACTTACTCTATTTTTTAGTCATTATAAATATAAAAACAATTAATAAAACTATAAAGATTATTAACCAAGGAACTATTAAAATAAATTTCATTAATTTTTTCTTCTTCTCTGGCATAGAATTCCACTGTTCTAAAGATGTTTTTAGAGGATGTTTAAATTTTTCTTTTATTAGTTTCACATTTTCATCTACTTTTATATAAAATTCATTTCCAAAATTATTTTTAACCCATTCTTTGTCATAAAATTTATTTGTTTTATTATATGAATAATTTTTGGTCAAATTGTACGATTTATTAACTAGATACGATGAACTATATTCACTTCTATCTAAATATAACAATAATGCAACAATTCCATCACTTATATTTTCATAATTTTCTTTTAAATAACAACAATATTCGTCTTTAGCATCTATAACTACATTAGATTTTAAAGCTTCACCAATTTGGGTTTCACCATCATATATAGGAAAATGTCTAATATATCCATCTTCTATTGAATAACAAAAATATTGTTTATCATTTATTTCTATAACATATCTATTATCCCATATTGCTTTTTCTTCATAATATATTTTAATTATATTTTTATCAGAAATAAATAGTAATTGATTAAATTTTTGTTTACCAGCTATTAAAAATTTCATTGGAATAAGTTCTTCTTTAAAATTTTCGATGTATTTATAATCTGTTGTATATATTTCATTTTCATTTGGATCAACTATTTTAATACTTCTTAGTTTTTCTAAATTTAAGGGCTCATTAATTGAAACAAAAGGTAATTTTGCTTTATATTGCAATGTATCATTATACTTTATTTCAAATTCATTTTTTCCATCACTTGGAATCTGTATCACACTTATTTTCATCTTTATCTCCTCCCATAATGTAACTATTCTCCATATATTTGTACATTATTTTTATAAAAAGAAAAAGGGTAATTTAATAATTAATCACTTAATCTTAATTAGACAAGTAAATGCAATCAATAAGATTAGAAATATCTTGGAAAAGTAAAAGCAATTAAAAATTGGCATTTAAATAGGATTAATCACCTATTCTTCCATTTTTTATCTAACAATACATTTTTTCCCACAGAATACTAAAGCATATTCATGGATATTTGCAACTTTATCTAATTGTAACTCTTTATAATATCCTTTTTCTTTCATTTGTTTCTTGGCTTTTTTGGCCATATTTTCCATTTCACTTTCTTTATCACTTATTTTAAATTCCATTATACATCCAAACGTCCGATCAACACTTTCAATTAATACATCGAATCTTCCTTTTCCTGCTTCTCGGTTTGACTTAACTATATAATTATGACTTATAAAAGAACCTAATAATCCGATAATATAACCATGATAAAAACTTTCTTTTTTATCATAATAACTTATACTTGCAAGTAATTTATTGATATATTCTTCAATAACATTTTTATTATCTAATATTAAAGCTCTTGTAAAATTCTTATATGTATCAAACTGATTTATAACTTTTTGAAATGTTATTTTCTGAATCATTTCTATTAAATCACTTCTAACTTCTTCATTTGGTATACGATACATCTTATAAGTTAATTTAGTTATTTCATCATATACATTTTTATCAAAAGTTAAATAACCACTCATAAACATTAAACTTAAAATGCTATTAATATTTTCAGAATCATGAAAATCTAAATAAGTTATTTGTTTATTATATGTAAAACTTATACTTTCTCCTTGCAATAATTTTTCGACTTCAATTTTATCTTCTTCACTTATTTTACTTAATAAATCTTTAATTAAATCATTACTTGAAGTATTTATCCAATAAGGCTCAATTACTTTTTTACTAGCATAACTTAAAATACTCCATGGATTATAAATACTTACTCCCCCAATATTGTAACCATCATAATTATTTTTAACTTCCTTAGTTAATTCTAATCCATAATATTCTAATAATTCTTTAGTTTCCTTTTCGGTAAAACCAAAAGCCTCATTATAAGTAGGAGTCATCATATCAATAACATCAGGATTATTTAAGTCACTGAAAATTGATTCTTTGCTTACTCTTAAAACGCCCGTTAATACTCCAAACTTTAATGAATCGTTTCCTTTTAAACAACTTGAAAAAACACTTCTGATTAAACTTACTATTTCATCATAAAAACCTTTCAAATAACCATATTGAATAGGAACATCGTATTCATCAATTAAGATTATTACTTTTTGGTGATGATATTCTTCTAACCAATTAGATAAATATTTTAAGGTTCGTTCGTAATCAGTTTTTTTAGCCGTTTTGTCGATAAAAGAATTAAAAATCAAAGCCTGACTTTCACTTAAATAATCTAACAAATACGTTTTCTTTTCATAAACATCAGCAATGATATTTTTAAATTCTTCATAAGTGCTATCAAAATCATCTCTTTTTAGATCTTTAAAATCTAAATTAATAACAGGGTAGTTACTTAATTCTTTATAATAAGGACTTTGCGATATGTATAATCCCTTAAATAAATCTTTGTTAATTTCTTTTTTATCAATATCAAAAAAATGTTCTAACATTGAGATAAACAAACTTTTTCCAAACCTTCTAGGTCTTGTATATAGTACAACATCACTGCCATTTTCTAATAATTCCTCAATAGACGCAGTTTTATCAACATAATAACAATTTTCTTGAATTAATTTCTGAAAATTATCTTTTCCTATTGGTATTGACTTCATATTATCCCTCTTTTCTTGCTATAATTTTAACAAATATTATTTTAAAGCTCAAGAGAAGGAAAAAAATGATTAGCACAGTAGGTCACCCTATGTAACCATCTCTACCATCCTCTTCTTTTACTTAATTTAGGTAACGGCTATTAACCGAAAATATTTCATTTCACTCCAAGGTAGAAACATTATGCTATTCTTACTATATTGCAACAACCGATAACTCTCTAATAAGTAAGTCATGTTCTTATCATAGTTTTTATAATTTTATTTTGAATATTTTTACTTTTAAAGTTGAGGAACCATCATTGGTTAAATCCATAATCATTACCCAAATGATTAACTACTTGCAAAATCTCAAAAGAACTCACCAAGATTAAAACAAAAATTAATGTTTCAAATACTTCATTCTTTTTCTTAATTCCTTTATCAGACTTTTAATCCTTTTTTTACTATCTAAATCTTTTTCATCGACTTTTTTTAATAGTAACTCTTCCATATGATTAATCAAGTTTTCCTGATATTCTTCAAATTCTTCTAACATCATATCTTCAATTGAATTTATATTTAATTTTCCTTCATTAACACTTGATATAAATTTATTTTCTAAATTATTTTGTTCCATACACTCACTCCTAAACATAATTTTATTTCAAAATTTTTTTAAATAATCATTACCCCCATTTGAAATTTTATAAATTGAAACTCTTTTATTTTTCATCTTCTAATAACCAATCAATTATATTAATTATTTTTATCCCGTTATAATCATTAATTACTAGCTTATCCAAAGTTAATATAATTTTTTGGTAATTATCATTTATACTTTCTAAACTTCGAAGTTCCCTTAATTTAACTTGTTCATCTAACAAAGTTTGAGTTACTTGATAATATATTATATTATGAGGATTTTCGGCAATAAAATCAACTTCATATTCACTTAATTTACCGATATTAACCTTGTAGCCTCTCCTAAGTAATTCTAAATACACAATATTTTCTAATATATGTCCTTCATCTACATTTCTATATCCTAAAATAATGTTTCTAATGCCAATATCGGAAATATAATATTTTCCAAGAGTTTTTAAAAGGGCTTTATTTCTAATATCAGCACGGAAAGCTTTATACACGATAAAAGATTTTTCTAACATATTTAAATAATTATCAATTGTTTGATGATTAGATTTTACAACTATTTTATTGCTATTTAAATAATTACTTATTTTTACGGAAGAAATAGGACTACCAATATTGTTCACTACATATTTTAATATATTTTCTAAAAGTATTGGGTCTTTTATGTTATTCCTATCAATTATATCTTTCTTTACAATAGAATTATATATATCTGTTAAATAAGATAAAGTTAATTCATCATTATTTTTTATTAAAGTTACAGCTGGTAATCCACCATATTTTAAATATTCTTTAAATTTATCATCCAAATTGTTATTATCATAATTATTAAATATTAAATACTCTTTAAATGAAAGAGGATAAATTTTTATTTCTATATACCTTCCTGATAAAAGTGTCGACAATTCCGATGACAAAAGATAAGCATTAGAACCTGTTATATAAATATCTATATCAAAATCAACCTTAAAAGAATTAATAGCTTTTTCCCAAGATTCAACATTTTGGACCTCATCTAACAATAAATACATTTTGTTGTTATTTATTTTTTCTTTTACATAATTATATAAATCACGATAAGTATTTATATCATCAAACAAGCCAGATTCAAAGTTTATATAAATTATATTTTTTTCTTCAACACCATTATTTAATAAGTAATCTTTAAACATCAATAATAATGTCGATTTACCGCACCGTCTAACTCCAGTTATTACCTTTATAAAATCAGTATCCTTGGCATTAACCATTCGGTTTAAATACGTTTCTCTTATTATCATTTTATCACCTAAAAGCACTATAACATAATCTAAAAAGTTTTGCAAGTTCATTAGCAAAACTTTTATTTTTCAAGTTTTTTGCAAACATATTTTAACAACTATCATTATTTTAAATTATCAGTAATTTTAATAAAAAAATCACTACTCCATAAATCCAAACTTTTTAAATCCTTTATAAAGGGGATTACATCTTCTTTTGCATCAACATAATTTATTTCTTTAAATTTACTTCTTAATAAATCTTTTAAAATATCAAGATTAAAAGAATCACTGTCATTTATATATTTTGAATCAATTAATTTTCTCCTTATTAATTCTAAATTAACATTAACATCATTCGCTAAGAAAAAGACATAATCATATAAATCTCTTCCCTTTGTTCTTTTTTGCCAATTTCGACATAAAATTGCATGAATTTTCCCCGCAAATAAAGATGATTTATCGTATATTCTTAATTGATGAGGACTGGGAAGTAATTTATATTGAATTTCATATGTAGCTCCAAATGGAGGATTAACATCTATTTCAAATTTTACTTTGATATTTTTAAAAAGATGGTCATATTGTTTATTAACTTCATTCGGAAAAAAGTTTAAAATAAGTTCTAGGGTATCTCCTTTTAAAAAGGCAGAAGAAATATTAGTTTTATTATTTTTCTTCTTCGAACTTATCTCTAAATTTAAACCATAAGCTTTTAACTCATTTTCTATATAAACAAAGTATTTACTTAAATCAAAATTTTTATTTGGTTTAATCAATGCAAAATCTAAATCTTCTGAAAATCTATCCAATTTATAAAAAATTCTTAAAGCTGTTCCTCCATAAAAAGCTGCTTCATTAAAAAAACCACCTCGAGATAAACCAAGTAAAACAATTTCTTGGATGATTTCTTTTAAAGCATTTATCTCATCATTTATATTTTTTATTTCATAATGGCTAAGCATCTGGGTAATTACATCATTCATGGCAAATTTCTCCTTATATATTTAGATAACAATTTAACATTAGAACAATGATATAATTTACTTAATTTTTCAATTTTATCAAAATTTAATTTATTAAATTCAATTTCATCTATTCGCAAGTCATTAAATAACATATTTTGAAGATTTGCATAATTTAGCAAAGGCGATAAAGTATAAAGTTTATCACAAAGAGCTTTCTCGGGACTAGCTATTTGATATGAATATTCCCCTTCAATTTTTAATAATATTTCTTCCGGGTAAGCTAAAGAAGGAATATCACGATACGTAAAAACACCAAAACTAGTATCAAACCTTTTTTTCTTTTTTTTACTAAAAGTTGCACAAGTAACTGTCATTACTCTTTCCGGAATCAATCCGTAATATGATAAAGCATATTCAAAAGAAATATAAGATGGTCCATAAATAATTCCCGCTAAAAGATAACCTGGAGTATTTGGATCGGTTTCATATAATCCATTGACTATTTTATATAATTTTCCGGATTTCGCTTCACGAGATAATTTTGTGTTTGTATTCGCGTAATTAGAAAATTTTTCTTTAAAAATATTGCTAGTAATTATCATATTTTCACCTCTTTTTATCATTTTACGATAATTTATGGTGAAAATCAATGAAAAATTAAAATTTTTCAAATAGTTAAAGAGCTAATTATAAGTCTATTTTGAAACAAAAAATTCATCACTAACCGTCACTCAAAAAATTTTAATTGTCCCCTATACATTTGAGTATATTCCTTTCCTTGACTTCTTACATAATTTTGAATTTGTTTTTCATTTCCGTACTTACCTACCGTTCCTACAAAATATCCAGCAGTCCACAGATTACCTCCCCATAATTTTTCTTTTACACATGGACATAATCTATATATCTCCTTTGCCGTTATACTTTTTATTATTCTTACTATTTTTCGTGGAGCCAATCTTGGTATTGACTGTATCAAAAAATGCAAATAATCGCCATCTGTTCCTATTTCAACTATATTTATTTCATACCGCTTAGATATTTCTTTACACGTTTGGATTAATACTTTATCAACTGAATCATCAAAAATTACTCTCCTATATTTTGCAGGACACACATAGTGATATAATAAAATGCTCACATCATGAGCTAGTACATAATTACTCATTTTTTTCACTCCTTTTTCTTCGCACGATTAAACCAGAGATTAAATAACCAATTATTATTCCCAAAAAATTCATTATTAAATCATCTATATCAAAACTTCGACCAATAATTGGTTGAAAAATTTCAATCATTAATGGAATCAAAATTGTAAAAATAACAATATTTTTATTAT
The DNA here is from genome assembly GCA_947626425.1 of uncultured Bacilli bacterium. Lineage (GTDB taxonomy): Bacteria > Bacillota_I > Bacilli_A > RF39 > UBA660 > Ventrenecus. Next base: position 18,265 of record CANQRX010000001.1, read on the forward strand.
TTATTTTTTTTTAATATAAAGGCAACAACACTCCCATCGGAATAAACATTAAAACATTTCCAATTATCATTGTCATCACCCAACTACCGAACAAGTACTTGCCTGTAATAGCTTTATATAAAATAGGAACAAAGTTATAAGAAAATTCAAACATCCCTTCAAAAAAGATTCTCACTATATCCATAAAATATTAAATGCCATATTCTACTCCAAAAATTACTCGGCACTAGTACTAAATTAAATAATAACCCATTATAACTAATAAAAATTAAATACATTATTTCTTGCTTATAGTCTATTTTAACCATTTTCTTTTTTAAAATAATAATTCTAACAACAATATACAAAAGACATATTAATAAAGTTATTGGTATAATCTGGAGAAATTGATTAATAATCGAATCACCTAATAATAATTTTTTCATTTTGCTTCTCAATTACGATTTATTTTTCAAATTTAACAGTTACTTTATCGTTTCCTAAATCAGGTAAATTATCAACATGTCCTATTTTTGTATAGCTATAACTTGTAACAAATGATTTATAAAAAATAACTAAACATTTATCACCATATAGCATTAAATCTCCAGTCAAAATTTTTTGAGGATGTGTTGAATTTACCTGTAAAGAATAATCCATATAAACATATTTTTCATTTCCATTTAATTCTTCCATCGTAAAATCTTGAGGTAACCTCTCCAAAAATTCATTTACTGTCTCATTCTCTTCAAGGGTTACATTATATTTTTGATTTTTTATTATCACTTTTATATTTTTCATTTGCTCTTCCTCACCTTTCTTTTCAAAATCCTCATCCTTTTGAGGTTCTACTGATACCGACAAAAAGTTTTTTTCCCATTTATAAGCAGTTACTTTTTCACCATCTTTAAAAACATAAGTATCCACCAAAATTCCTTTATCTTTTCTTAATAAATTTCCCTCTTTGTAATTTTCAACAACTTTTAAAAAAGGACTATTATTAAAAATTTTGGCTTGGAAAGTATCTAAAAATATTATTCCTATCACAATAAATAAAATAATTTTAAAAGCTTTTTTCATCTAAACACCAACTTTATTAAATAACATTTTATCATGATTAACGTAGAGCATAAAGCAAAAAAAGCAAGAAATTAACTTCCCACAACTTCACTGCTCTTTTTTAATTCCAATTCATACAATTTCTTATAAGTATCATTATTTTGTAAAAGTTCTTCATGCGTACCCATTCCAATTATTTTTCCATCATCTAATAAAATTAAACGATCGCTGTTGATAACTGTAGATAAACGATGAGCAATGATTAAAATTGTATATTTTCCTTGCATATTTAAAATCGATTTTTGAATTTCATTTTGAGTTTCGTTATCCAAAGCACTCGTTGCTTCATCAAATAAAATTATTTCCGTTTTTAAAATCAAAGCCCTCGCAATCGCAAGCCGTTGCCTCTGTCCGCCTGATAAAGTAACACCGCCTTCGCCAACCAACGTATCATAACCATCTTTCAAAGACATTACAAAATCATGCAAACAAGCCATTTTACAAGCCTTAATCATTTCTGTTTCGGTTAAATCACTTTTAATAATTTTTAAATTATCCCGAATACTCATATTAAAAATATAAGGACTTTGACTAATTATTGATAAATTACCCCTTATCGAAGCCTTATCTAATTCGTTTATAGGAATACCATCAAACAAAATTTCTCCTTTGGTAACATCATATAGCTTGGCTATTAAATTAAAAATTGTCGATTTACCAGCCCCACTTTTCCCTACAAAGGAAACAATTTCATTTGGTTTAATTTTAAAATTAATATTTTTTAGCACTTCATTATCGTCATACTGAAACGAAACATTTCGAAATTCAATCTCTCCTGTTGCTTTTTTGATTTTTTTAGTTCCAAACTTTTCTTTCGGATACTCATCATCAATAACATCAAATATTCTTTCCGCCGCCAAAGAATAACTTTTAAGCGAATTTAAAAAATTTTCAATTTCACTAGAAATACTTACTATATTACCACGATAGTTTAAAATAACTAACATCGTTGCCACAGCAAGCTGTCCATCAATAATAAAATAAATACCAATCGTCATAATCAAAAAATCTAAAATATCACGAATACTAGCAACTACCAAACGATACCTATTTCGCACTAAATTCGTATCATAAAAAGTTTGATTTTTTTGCCAAGTTATTTCCTTTGATTTTTGTAAAAAAGATTCTTCAGCATCTAATATTTTTATATCCTTCGCGCCTCGCACCAATTCGCTAATAAAACCTGAAGCTTTATCATCCATTCTTTTTTCAATTTCCCTTTTTTCAGCAACTTTTTCAGCCGATCTTTTCTGTAAAAATATTAACAAAAAGATAAAAATTAAATATAAAATAAAAATAAATTTATTTAAGAAAAAAATACTTATAAATATCCCAATTGTCGTAATTAAATAAGTAGCCTCATCGACTAATAAACTAAAAATATCTGCCAAAACATCAGTATCATTATTGATCCGTTCAATAAATACCCCACTTGAATTTTGATTTAAAGTATTCATTTCAATTTTCAAAGTTTCTTTAGCAACAGCATCTTGCAAATTCTTTTTCACTGCAAAATAATATTTTAAACTAAATAAGGAATAAAAATAATTAACAACGTTTCTTATTATTTCAATGACAAAAGTAGCGCCAACCATCAATAGCAATTGCCCCCATATTTCTCCTGTTAAAGCCACGATTTTCTGAGCAGCAATAAGCGGCGAAACAACTTCAATTCCACACAATAGTACACAAGTTATAAAAAAGTAATAAAAATATCTTTTTTCTTGCAAAGCATAATTATAAGTTCGTTTTAAATAATACCAAACTGACTTTTTCATTCCCAAATTCCCTTCTTTAGCAACCTTATTTTAATATTTTAGGTTCTAAAAAACAATAGACAATTTAAGAATTTATTAAAAATCAAAAGTAAAAAAAATTAAGTGTGGTCTCAAGAGAACTTTCGCCATCAAACAAGCCAATTAATTGATCGTCAAAGTGTAAGGCGAATTTTCAGTTCCATCTCCTCCATTTATCTTCACATTAGATTTCAGATACACGACGGGGCGAATCGCGATGGTATCGTAAGCAGTATTGCTGTAGACACCCCCGTTCGGATCGACACGAAACACATAGTAAGCATACAAAGAGTCTGGCACAGGTATCATTGTCCATTGTTCAGTACTAGAGTCAAGTAACCAATCATTACTTTTACAATAACTATTAGCAGAATTACTCCAATTAAACATTGATATTTCTAAACATTGCTTTCTCTTTTTTAATTGACCTCCACTTGTTGCTAACCCATAATCACTCGGATACATTAAGCCTACTTTACCTATCCATGTCGTTTGTCTTTCTACTGTATCGTTACAAAAATCTTCATCTTCCGTACATTTTTTTCCTGTATTTTTACTTCGCTCAACATTATACATATAACTTGGAGTTATTAAAGTAGTCCAACTTGTTGTTTCTGATGTACCCGTATTCCATGTTACTTCTTCTATCATATTTTGAGCTGTTGCATTTAATGGTGACCAACTGGGACAAGAACTATTACCACATTTATCATTAGAAAGGCCTGTAATTTCTCCACCATACTTCTTTAAGGCATACATTAAATCTGCCTGACTCCATTCATTCACTCCTCTACCACCTTGTACACCTGCAGCAGATAAATCCCAACTATATGTTCCTAAACTATCCTTTTTGATAATTTTTAACAATTTTTGTTTCCCACTTGATTTTGTTTCCACATTTTCCATTAAACCTATTATTCGCCACGTTTCCCCATTAAATGTAACATAATTATCGGGATCTGGTCCTATAAATCTTATGTTATTATCTTCTCCTTCTTGTTCATAATAAATTTGGTCAGCATAAAAACCACCATTTACTAAATCTTGGATTTTATCTTCAATTTCTGTTCCACCAACTGGTTCATCTCCTGTTAAAAAATATAATGTACATTTGGTTTTCGTTTGTTTTAAACCACTTAGTAAAAACCGCCAATTCGTACTATCCCAATTACCTGTTGCTCCATTTGTACATTCGGCATGGTCAAAACGTATACCTTCACCTTTTTGGGGTATGTTCGTAACGTCTTTATCATCTAACTTGACCGCTATGATTGAAATATCTCCACTGTTAACTTGTATCTTTCCATTCATTATTGGAAAACTTTCGGTAACTTGGTATTTTCCTAAACTTCTATTTAGTAGATACCCCCCCCCTAAAGCCATTATTCCTACCATACTTCCAATTAATATTTTCGTTTTTTTACTTGTTTTTAACTTATAATTTTCTATTTTCATTTATCTTTTTCCTTCCTATTTTCTACTAAAATTATAAGTTAATACCCTTCTTTTTTCAAGACGAAATATAATTTTTTATGGCGTAGTTTATCGAAAGTATTTTTTTAAATTCTTTAATTATTTTTTAAGAAAAATTTCATAATTAGAAAGCATAAAATTAATAAATCAAACCATACTAAAAACAAAGAGGTGATAAAATGTTAATCTTTGTTGGTTCTAGAAGAAAAGGTAATTGTTATAACTTAGCCCATAAAATTCAAAAAGAATTAAATAATGATCATTTAGAAAGTGAAATTATTATTCCGGGTAATCAAAGAATTTTCCTTTGTACTGGCTGTCGCGACTGTGAAGTAAGTGGTATTTGTGATTTTAAAGACGACATGCAAAAAATTATTCCCAAAATTAAAGAAGAAAAAGTTTTATTATTTATAACACCTGCTCGTTTTAATGCCATTTCAAGTGATTTAAAAGTAATGATTGATCGTTTAAATCCGCTTTATCCAAGACAAGAATTAAAAATGAAAAAAATGATAATTGTTGCCATCGGAGCAAAAGAAGCCGATATTTACAGCACGGAACAAGTCGTAAATAACTTTTTAAGCATTGCTGATGCCTTCCAAATGGACCCCGTAATTCGCTATGAATTTAATAATTGCTTAAATCCCGATGACATTTTAAAACAAGAATCTAAAATTCAAAATTTAATTACCGACATAAAAAAAGAACTTATCAACTAAGTTCTTTTTAAATTCGAAAAACTTCTTTAATATTTTGATTCGTAATCTTTTCTAATTCTTCTAAAGAAATATTGGTTTCTTGACAAATAAAATCCGCGATATTTTTAATATACTTTGGTTCATTTGTTGTCCCACGAAAAGGATGCGGTGTTAAATAAGGACTATCAGTTTCTAAAATAATATTAGGTAAAATATCTGGCAAAATTTCTTTTAAATTGCAATTTTTAAAAGTTACAACACCATTTATTCCTAACTTATAACCTAATTTAAGATAAATATCCGCGACTTCTTTGCTTAACGAAAACGAATGAATAACTCCCGTAACTTTTGGAAACTCTTTTAAAATATTAATTGTATCCTCTGTTGCTTCTCGACTATGAATAACGACTGGCAAGCCCCATTCGCAAGCTATCTGCATTTGTTTTCGAAAAAGCTTTTTTTGAGCTTCTTTATTTTCTTTTCCGTAATGATAATCTAAACCAATTTCCCCTATACCAACGATTTTTTTGGAAGCTAAGTTTTCCTTTATAAAATCTAAATCTTCTTCCTTATATTCTAATATATTCTCGGGATGAATTCCTAAACAGCCATAAATACAATCGTACTCTTTGACTAATTCTAAAACTTCTTGATTGCTAGTCTTATCACAACCATCGACAATGAACCGATTAACTCCATTTTTTTGGGCATTATCAATAATTGAAGGTAAATCATTATAATATTCTTTAAACAAATGACAATGACTATCAGTTAGCATTACTATTTATTTCTTTCATTTTGGCATCAATATCTAATCTTTGAAATAAAATTTTCGCTTCATTAAGTTGATAACGACCTTCAAAATTAAAAGTATCTGTTTCATCATCAGTATTTAATTGTCTTAATATTTCTTTTGAGGTATCTGGTAAAAATGATGATAATAACACGGCACTCACACGAATTCCTTCTAATAAATTATAAAGAACACATTCTAACAAATCCCGCGAATTTTCATCTTTTGCTAAAACCCATGGCGCTGTTTCATCAATATATTTATTGCTCTTGCGTAATAAATCAAAAATAACGTCTAAAGATGCTCCAACTTCCAATTTTGTCATTTTCTCATCTAATAATTTTGAAGTTTCGACAATCGCAGCAATATAATTATGATTTATTGCATTATTAACAACCTTTTCATTCGTTATAGCCCCATTAAAATATTTATGAGCCATAGTAATAGTTCGATTAACTAAATTACCTAAAATATTAACTAAATCCGTATTAATTCGTTCCATAATTAATTCATAAGTAATTGTCCCGTCATTTGCAAAAGGAATTTCATGCAAGACATAATAACGAATTGCATCGACTCCAAATAAATTAACTAAATCATCAGCATACATAATGTTACCCTTACTTTTACTCATTTTGTCATTACCCATCAATAACCAAGGATGACCAAAAATTTGCTTAGGTAAAGGTAAACCTAAAGCCATCAATAAAATTGGCCAATAAATCGTATGAAAACGGACAATATCCTTTCCAATCAAATGTAAATCAGCTGGCCACCATTTTTGAAAATTGGTATTTCCGCCATCAACATCATAACCAATATTCGTAATATAATTTGACAAAGCATCAATCCAAACATAAACAACATGTTTATCATTAAAAGGAACTTTAACACCCCAATCAAAAGTCGTTCGCGAAACACATAAATCTTGTAACCCAGGTTCCAAAAAATTATGAATCATTTCATTTTTCCGTGATGGAGGCTGAATAAAATCAGGATGACTATCAATATATTCTCTTAATTGTTGTTGATACTTTGACATTTTAAAAAAGTAAGCTTCTTCTTCTCGATGTTCAACCTCACGATGACAATCAGGACATTTTCCATCCACTAGCTGGGACTCGGTCCAAAAAGATTCACAAGGTGTACAATACAATCCTTCATATTTTCCCAAATAAATATCCCCTTGATCATACAATTTTTGAAAAATATTTTGGACAATTTTTTTATGATGTTCATCCGTAGTTCGTACGAAATTATCATAACTTGTATTCATGACATCCCATATATCTTTAATTGTTTGATACTCTTTATCAACAAACTCTTGAGGCGTTAAACCAGCTTCCATAGCCTTTTTCTCAATTTTCTCCCCATGTTCATCAGTTCCCGTTTGAAAATAAACATCAAAACCTTTTCTTCTTTTATAACGGGCAATAGCATCAGCTAGAACAATTTCATAAGTATTTCCAATATGGGGTTTTCCCGAAGCATAAGCAATTGCCGTTGAAATATAATACTTCTCCATAAAAATTCCTCCTCGTATATTAAGTGTATCAAATTTAATTTTAAATTACAAAAACAACCGTATAATAAATAACAAAAACTGCTAACATAAATATTCCTTGCCACTTTAACAAAACACTTTTATTACTTTTCGCGAAAACATATAACAATAAAGCTGCTAAAACCATCACAATTAAATCTAAACCTTGAAAACTACTTGGAATAATCCCCCCATAAATTACAACTGGTACTCCTAAAACGACACATATGTTAAAAATATTACTGCCAATTATATTTCCAAGCAATAAATCTTGTTCACCCTTTTTGGAAGAAACAACCGTTGTTACCAATTCAGGCAAAGAAGTTCCAAAAGCTACAATTGATAAAGAAATAACTCTTTCACTTATTCCCAATAATTTAGCAATCGCAGACGCACTATCCACAACTAAATCACTACCATAAATAATACCTAATAAGCCTATACCCACAAATAATAAAGATTTTCCTAAGCCAAACATTTCCTCATCATCCGCTTTTTCCTTTTTTTGCTTAGCTAAACTAATTAAATAATAAACAAAAACCGTAAAAAATAAGAGAATAACAATTCCATCGGACCGCGTTATTTGGTTAATTCCATTACCCAAAGCTGAATCCCACATTAAAACTGCTAACAAAACGGTAATCAATAAAGCCATTGGTAATTCTTTCGTAACTGTATTATCTTTCATCTTAATTGGTTTAATAACCGCCGCAATTCCTAAAATAAGCAAAATATTTAAGATGCAACTTCCGATAACATTCCCTAAAACCATATCACTATTACCCGAAGCCAAAGCACTCATTGATACCGCAAACTCAGGAGCACTAGTTCCAAAAGCCACAATGGTTAAACCAACTAGCATTTTTGAAACCTTAAAATTTAAAGCCGTTGAACTAGCCCCATCAACAAAAAAATCAGCTCCTTTTATTAATAAAATAAAACCCACAATTAAAATAACCATATTTAAAATCATATTTTTAACCCACTTTCCTTAAAAATTAACGTATTTAGCAATTTTCAAACCACTGTAATTATATACAACAAACATTCCCATATTACCATCAATTAATTTAATTTCTTCAATTGGATAAAATCGTTGAACATTTTTTTCTTGTAAATATTCCATATTTTCTAATTCACATTTATAAGCTTTAAGAGGATAACCCATTAAAGCAATCTTAAAACGCACAGCTCCTTCATAATTAAAATAATTTTGGTATATCAAGATAAATAAAACAAATAATGGTAATAAAAGAAAAATATTATTCTTTTGCATAAAAATTTTAATTAAAAAATAACAAATTATTATACTAAGACCTAAAATCAAGTAGACACTTATATTATTAAAAAGATAAAAGATAAAAAAGAATAACATTAAAAAAAGTCCCAAACTAATTCCCATCATAATCGGTTTATTTTGTTTATGTTTTTTTCGTAAAGTCATTAAAATCAGCAATAAATAACCAAAACAACCACCATTTATTAAAAACCAAATAATAAATAATAACATATGTTCTTTTTTAAAATTCAACAAGTAGATAACGCTTGAATAATCTTTATTTAAAGATGGTATTAAATATAATAAATTAACAATCACCAATATAAATGTTAAGAATAATACTTGAAACATCGATTTCTTTAATTTTTTCTTTTTTAAATCTAAAACTTCCCAAATTAAAAAGATAATTAATAATAAAAGAGCATATATCACCTTAAATCACTTCCCACTCAAAATTATATCAAAAAAACACCCGAAGGTGTTAATTATCTGACGATCTACCAAATAGATTTAACAATTCAATGAAAATATTAATAAAGTCTAGATACAATTCTAAAGCACCATAAATTGCTAAATTATCTTCCGGAAGAGCCGCTAATTCATTCATTTTTTTAATTCTTTGAATATCATAAGCCGTAAAACCTACAAAAATTAAAACTGTGACAATGGATATAATTAAATCAAATGTTTCATTTTGAAAAAATAAATTTAACAAAATACATAAAAATGTCCCTAGAATAGCCATTATCAAAAAGCTACCAATTCCACTTAAATCTTTTTTCGTTATATATCCATAGGCTGCAAACATTCCAAAAAGAGCTGCGGTAATTAAAAAAATAAACATAATTGACATCAAATTATAAGTAATAAAAATTGTTGAAAATGTTAATCCACTTACAAATGAATAAAGCAAAAAAGCAATTTTGGCGGTTGTTGGACTCATTTTCGTAATTCGTGCTGATAAAAAGATGACTAAAGCAAGTTCGGCAATAATAATGCCAATAAACCAACCTGATGAAAATACAGTTGCTATCATCTGGGGACTACTATAAACAACATATCCCGTTAAAAAAGTAACGATTAAGCCAATAAACATCCAACCAAATACTTTAGGTATTATTTTACTTTCCATATTCCCTCCTTTGTATTAATATTATATCACTAAAAGGAAAAATAATAAACTAATCTAATAGTTAGATATTCCCTTTTTTCGTTTCAAATAACAACTTCCACATACCGATTCATAGGTAATGGCCTCATTTGCCCCATCTATCGCTACTTGGTCACCTTCAAAAATCGGTTTAGCATTTTTTAAACGCATATTAAAAGTTGCTTTTTTTCCACACCGACATATAGTTTTCATTTCTTCAATATCATCCGCGATAGCTAAAAGTCTTTGCGAAGCGGAAAAACCATTCATTAAAAAATCAGTTCGAAGACCATAACAAATTACTGGTATATCTAACAATTTAGAAATTTCTAATAACTCATCAATTTGCCTAACCGTTAAAAATTGGACTTCATCAACTAAGACACAAGAAATTCCTTCAAAAGAAAGATCCAAAATTTTATCATCTTTAGTAATTAAAAAATCAGCCTTTCTTGAAGAACCAAGTCTAGAAACAACTTCATCATTTCCTTTTGTATCAATCGCCGGTTTTAAAATCAAAGTTTTCATTCCCCGTTCTTGATAATTATAAGCCACTTGAATTAAATGCGTACTTTTTCCACAATTCATTGCTCCATATCGAAAATATAATTTTGCCATAATCATTACCTCCTAAAAATCAATTAACCCCTTTATATTTCTTCTTTATTTTAATTAATTCTCATAGTAAATGCAACTAATAAATTGATGAAAGAAATTAAATTAAAAACCAAAATAGCAACATCATTTATTTTTAATACAAAAAACAGCATATAAAGGAACTGACTTTATGTTATTTTCCCAACCAAAATTTTTAGTAGATATTCTTATACTATATTTGGGATGATACAGCTTAATATACTCATTTAAACTTTTACTACTCGTTCTTCTTCCACTCTTAACTTCCACAGGAATAATATCCCCATTTATTTTAATTAAAAAATCAATTTCGTATTTATCAAAAGTATAATAATACAATTCTTTTAAATTTAAAATAAATTCACAAGCCACATAGTTTTCAGTTAAAACTCCTTTGTACATTTCATTTTTATCCAATAATATTTCTCCATAATCTAAGTTAGAAAGACTTCTTAATAAACCAACATCACTTAAATAAAGTTTAAATTTGCTAATATCTGCGAAAGCTTTTAAAGGCGATTCATTTTTTTGCACTAAATCGCATTTTAAAATCATATTACTGGCTAATAACCACTCTAAACTACTTTCATATCTTACTTTTCGAGCATCTTTATCAACTAAACTATATTTAAAAACATTATTTTCCCGCGCTAACTCTCTCGGCATTGCCTTGTATATTTGAGCATTTTTTATTCCTTCACTATTTTCAGTATATTTACTCATATCAGCAAGATAAGAAGTTATAATTTGTTCTTGTAACTCAAAATTAACATGTGCGATGTGGCAATCATTTTCAATAAAATTTTTAATAACCGCCGGCATTCCTCCTAGTACTAAATATTTTTTATACAAATCAAGAGCTTTGTCATGAATTGCAGTCATTAAAGCTTCGTTAGATTCATAATGCTTTTTAATTTCTTCAATTAATTTTTCTTCACCTAAAGCTTTTAAAAATTCCTCAAAATCCATTGGATATAAATATTTAATAACAACTTTACCTACCGGAAATGAAGAATGAAACCGATTGATTTTGACCCCTAATAAAGAACCAGCACAAATAATTTTATATGGTTTGGAACTTTCACAAAAATATTTTAAAGACGAAATAGCTCTTTCACTTACTTGGATTTCATCCAAAAAAATTATTCCGTTATCAGGTTGAAAAACTGTATTTTTTATAATTTCAATTTTTTCAATAATAGTATCAGGATCAATAGTCTTTTCAAATACTTTAGCAATATCATCTTCTTTATCTAAATTAATATAAATGTAATTACTAAAATTCTTTTTACAAAATTCATCAATTATATAAGTCTTACCAGTTTGTTTTGCTCCAGCTAACATCAAAGGCATTTTATAATCAATTTTCCATTTTTCCAAAACCTCTTCAATTTTTCGATACATGAAATTCACCTTCTAAAAACATTTAAACATTATTTTGTTACTTTTGCACGTTTTTAATTAAAAATTTCGGACATTTTGTACATTTTTTAATATTTTCCTCTTCAATTTCATCATTTTTATTCTTAACATATATTAATCCAAAATAACTCATTTATGACATAATATGTCGTGTTTTATTTATTAAAAAAATCTAGCTTTACACTAGACATTAAATCGGAAATAAACAATATCCCCATCTTGCATAACATAATCTTTGCCTTCTAAATATAATTTGCCAGCTTCTTGAACTTTTTTTTCATCTTTTAAATCTTCTAAATCCGGAAATTTCATTATCTCCGCTTTAATAAAACCTCGTTCAATATCCGAATGAATTAATCCTGCGGCTTTCTTAGCAATCGTTCCCTTTTTAAAAGTCCAAGCCCGACATTCATCAGGTCCAACTGTAAAAAAAGTTTCTAAACCTAATAAATTATAAGTTGCAAAAATTAATTTATCCAACCCACTACTGGAAATACCTAAATCATTTAAAAAGTTCTTTTTGTCAGACTCTTCTAATTCCGCAAGTTCAGACTCCATCTTCGCACACATAACGATAACCGAAGCTTCTTCATTGGCTGCATACTCATAAACTTTTTTTGTATATTCATTCTCACCTAAAACAACATCATCTTCACCAACATTCGCAACATAAATGATTGGTTTGGCGGTAATAAAATTAAAATTTTTTAAAACTACCGATTCATCTTCAGAAAAACTAAGCTGGCGAATCGGTTTATTATTAATTAAAGCCTCTTGACATTTTTTTAAAACATCAAGTTCCAACAAACTATCTTTATCTTTCGTTGTCACAGCTTTTTTCTCAATTTTGCCAATTCGATTTTCCACAATTTCTAAATCGGCTAAAATAAGTTCAACATTAATAACATCCATATCATCAACTGGATTTACGCCCCCTGATACATGAATTACATTATCATCATCAAAACAACGCACCACTTCAACAATGGCATCAACTTCTCTGATATGCGCCAAAAACTTATTGCCTAAGCCTTCACCCTTACTAGCTCCTTTAACTAACCCCGCAATGTCCGTAAATTCAAAACTAGTTGGTACCGTTCTTTTTGGAACATACAAATCTTCTAAAAAATCAAGCCGTGAATCTGGCACTGTTACCACTCCTACATTTGGATCAATCGTTGCAAAAGGATAATTGGCCGCCAAAATATGTTTTTTGGTAATTGCATTAAATAAAGTTGATTTACCCACATTTGGCAAACCAACTATACCTGCTTTTAAACCCATAATCAATACCTCCCTACAATACTACGCCACCATTAATACCTAAAGGTAGACCAATAATATACCACATTATAATTAAAACTAAAAGAATAAAGAATGTCACCAAACTATAAGGAATTTGATACTTTATGGCTTCATAAAAACCAATCGACTTATCTTCCCGTGAGTAATCATTTAATAAAGCTAAATAAATAACAAAATAAGCCATGAATGGGGTTAATCCCATCGAAATCGATTCTCCAAACCGAAATATAACTTGAGTAAATTCCGGAGTAATTCCAGCATTCATCATCACTGGAACCATCACGGGCGCTAAAACACTCCATTTTGTAATTGAAGTCGGCAACAATATCGTAGCTAAAACAACAATAATAAACATCAAAATAATTAAAGGTAACCCTTGAAACGAAACACTACTAAATAAATTAGCTAATCCCGCGGCGACAACTGTTCCCATATTAGTTTCTTTAAATAAACTAAGTAATAAAGAAGCAAAGAATATCAAAACCAAAGTTTTACCTGTTCCATCTAAAGAATGTCCTAAAGTATTAATAAAATCTTGATGATTTTTAATTGTTTTCGAACCAATTCCATAAAATAAACCTAAAATAACAAAGAAAATGGTTACAACAAACACAAAACCAGTGGCAAAAAATGAATCATAACTAAATAATTTATCGATAAAAAATCCTTGCGAATTATCAAGTAAAGCTCCCGAAAATGGTAAGCCAGGAATAATATTATATAAGAAAAATAAAACATATAATATTCCAGCCCCAATTGCAAAAACTAAACCTCGGATATCTCTTCTAGCAATTACTGTTTTTTCTTCTTCACTTTCTTCTAAATCATATTTTCCCATTTTGTTAGCCATAACTTTTTCAGTTACAACGGTAATTAAAATCGAAACTAAAATAACCGCCACCAACATAATAAAAATCGAACTAACAGTTGCTAAACGATAACCAGCATCAATAACTCGGGCTGCTAAAGATGTTTCCGTTAACAGTGATGAATCTACACTCGTAAAAATTACCGATAAACCTTGACCACACGTCAAGCCTGCAAAAGAAGCTACTATCCCTAAACGCGGATTTCTTTTTCCATATTTAAAAATATAAGCACTTAATGGTAACATTATAATATAAGAAATGTCTCCCATAATACTAGCAATAACACTTAAAAAAACCACTAAAAAAGTAACTGTATTTTTCTTAAGCTTTTTGGCCAAACAAATAACAGCCGTTTTTAAAAAACCACTTTTTTCCATTACTCCTAAACCAATTAAAATAATGATAAAATTACTTAAAGGAGCAAAATTCATAAAGTTTGCCATTGCCGAACTAAAAATATATTTTAAACCCGACATATTAAATAATGATTTAACATTGACTAAATTTTGGTTATATTCTAAAGTTGTACTATTAATTTTATAAACTTCTTGGCCAATTCCTAATAATTGTAAAAAACCACTTAGGACTATTATAACCCCAATAAAAACCAAATAAGTCATAATCGGATGTAAATTTAATTTATCTTTAATTTTTTGATTCATTACTATCACCAATCACTTTTTTTAATTTTCGTTCAAATTCTAAACGATCCATCATAATTTCTCGTCCACAATTACAACATTTTAACTTTATATCAACACCAATTCTGGTAATTATCCAATCATTAGTTTTACAAGCATGCATTTTTTTCATTATGACATGATTTCCTAAACTATATTTCTTCATTTGCTCCATAATGTACCTCTATCTGACTATAAGGAATTGATAAATTCTCTTCATCATATGTTTTTTTAATAATTCGTAAAGCTCTTCTTTTAATATCCCATTGTTCACTTTGCTTACAATAAATTAAAATCGAATAAGTTATTGAAGAACCTTCAAAAGCATCAATTCCTAAATATTTCGTGTCTGCATAAACATTGGGAATTTTTTTAATCTGATCTAATATTTTTTTAATTACGGTTTCTACTCGTTCCACGCTTTCTTCATATCTTGTCGGAATGTCAATTTTAACACCCGCGCGTTCTTGACTTATATTTATAACTGACGTAACACTGTGGTTCGGTAAAACCATAACTTCACCATTAAAACGACGAATTTTTGTACTTTTTAAACTTAGTTCAATAACTTCGCCCGTAAATCCGTTAATTGTAACCATATCCCCAATAACATAATAATTATCAGTTATAATCGCTATTCCACTAATAAAATCTTGGGCTGTTTCTTGCAAAGCTAAACCTAAAAAAGCTCCAGCAATACCTAATGAAGCCACAATACTTCTTGTATCAACGCCATATAAATTCAAAATAAAAACAATCATTATCACAATGATAAAAAATTTAAAAATATTCATTACCAATTCAATAATCGTTGTTCTTTTCTTTTGTTCATAGGTATTAATTCCATGATTAAAAACTTTATCAACAAATGTTTCAGCAATTTTATAAATAATATAACCTACTACAACTACTAAAAAAGGTCCCATTACTTTTCTACTAAAAAGAAAATTCATTATTTTATCCATTAAACGCCCTCAATTCTAACTCCTAGCATTTCCAAAATAGCCCCTAAATCTTCTTCTTTGGTATAAGGAATTTCAATTTTTTTATCAGTTACTTTTACTTTAACCCCTAATTTTTCTCTTAATAAACTTTCATAAATTGAATTTCTAATATTTTGAGTTTTAGTAGCTCGTTCTTGTTTTTGTCGTTTTGGCAAATTTTCTTCATTTATTAAATTTTCTAAGCCTCGGACACTCATTGATTCATTAATAATTCTTTCCGCTAATTCATTTATTTTAGCTTCATCTTTAATTTTACTTAAAGCTCTCGCATGTCCCATACTAATTTTTTTATCTAAAACATATTGTTTTGTTATTTCTGGTAAAGTTAAAAGGCCTAAAATATTTGTAACATGACTTCGACTTTTTCCAAATTTTTTTGCAAAATCTTCCTGAGTCATACTTGCATAATGAATAATATTTTGAATAGCTGTAGCTTCTTCAATAGGATTCAAATCTTCTCTTTGGATATTTTCTAATAACGCCACTTCCATCATTTGTTGATCATTATAGTCTTTAACAATCGCCTGAATTTCCGTTAACCCAGCTAAACGAGCAGCTTTACATCTTCTTTCACCAGCTACTAATTCATATCCTTTAATACTTTTTTTAACTAAAACTGGTTCAATGATACCATGTTCCTTAATCGAATCTGATAATTCTCTTAATGTATCTTCATCAAATTTTTTTCGAGGTTGATACGGATTACTTCGAATCTCTTCTAATTTAATACTTTTTACTCCCAAATCACTAGATTCAGAGTGTTCTTCTTTTGTATAATTTTCAAAATTGATAACTTCGTTTGAAAACAACTGTTCTAAACCTTTTCCTAATGCTTTTCTTTTAGTCTCCATTTCTACTAATCACTTCCTTTGCTAAATTTTCATAGGCAAGGGTTGCTCTTGAAGTAGGATCATAATCGCTAATAGGCTTTCCATGACTAGGTGCCTCGACTAATCTTACTAATCTCGGAATGATTGTATTAAACACTTTTGATTTAAAACATTTTCTTACTTCTTCAATAATTTCTAAACCAATATTTGTTCTTCCATCTAACATTGTTAATAGAACCCCTTCTATTCTTAATTCTGTATTCATTTTATTTTGAACTAAAATTATGGAATTTAATAATTGGGCAATTCCCTCTAATGCAAAATATTCACATTGAACAGGAATAATAACTGAATTACTTGCCACCAAAGCATTCATGGTGGAAATACCTAAACTTGGTTGACAATCTATAATAATATAATCAAACTTATCTTTTACTTCATTTAAAGCCTCTTTTAATTGTTCATTTTGTTTAAAAGAATTATCTTCAAGCATTTTTTTAACAAATTCTACATCAACCCCAGCCAAATTAATTGTCGCAGGAATTATTGACAAATTTTTAAATTTTGTTTTTATTATTGCCTGTTCGATTGGACAAGACTTCGTTATTACATCATATATATCATGTTCAAAATCGTTGGTATTCAATCCTAACCCATTTGAAGCATTACCTTGAGGGTCTAAATCAATAAGTAAAGTTTTTTTTCCTTCTTTTCCTAAAGCTGCTGCAAGATTAATACTTGTTGTCGTTTTTCCTACTCCACCTTTTTGATTTACTAATGAAATAATCTTTGCCATAATACCACCTTTTAATCTCCTTAACACTAAAGACATTTTAACACGTATAATAAAATAAGTAAATTAAAGAACTTAATTTTTTTAAACACTTCCTAGCTATTCCTTGATTTAATCAACAAAAAATTTTTTATTTTTTTTCTTCAAAAAAACATTTCTTTATTCCAAATATAATAAATATGTAACTATAGAGTGCGGTTTTAATAAATCTGTAAAACTATATTTACCAATTACAACATTTATTGGCATTAAATCTGTACTTTTATTCATAAATACAATCGTTAAATCATGATTTTTAACTGCCGCCGTGACAAATAATTGCGATGTATATGAAGAACTTTCAACAATCTTCGAGTTTGGACTAATAAACTTGGAAACATGACCAAAATAATAATAAATTGGTGTTTTAAGATAATCATTGCTTTTTTTATTTAATATAATAGGACTTTTACAAAAATTGTTTTGATGATTAGGTCCACCTTCATAATCTAAGAGAATATTCCAATCAATATACGCATTCATGCCATTATTCATATCACTTATTAAATCTTCTAATAGAAGTTCAGCATCATGAACCCATTCCTTTTCATTATATTTAGAAAATCCACAACACCCTTCGGTATGAATTAACAATTTATCAGGATATTTTTGATGAACTAAGTTAACATTTTGACTATGCAAACCAGTATACCAATGATAAGCAATTCCCCCAATCTGTTTATTTTGACTAACCAATTTCGTTGATACATCAAATAAATTTTCTTTATTATGATCCCAAACTAAAACTTTTACTGGCAAAGTTAATTTTGATAAAAGATGTTGATAAGTGAAATTTTTTAATTCTTCTTCCGTATAAACACAAGATTCCCAAGACTGATTAGCAAAAGGTTCATTTTGAATTGACAAATATTGAATTTTAATACCATTCTCTTTATAAAAATTTAAAAAGTCTATTAAATACTCAGCGTATTCATCGTAACATTCTTTTCGTAATTTACCACCAACCAAACTTTGATTATCTTTAAATTTAACCGGCGGAGTCCATGGAACGGCAACTAAAGTAAGGTCTTTAATTTTGTAAATTTTTTGAATAAAAGGAATTATTGTTTTTTTATCATAACTTTTTGAAAATTCGTGACTTGCTAAAGAAAAATCATTGCTTCCAATACTAATTCTTCCCCAATTATAATTTAAACCTTCTTTACTATAATATGAATTTAAAAAAGCATCTTGTTGTTCATAACTTAGTTTCGTAAAATTATGAATGCTTGCTTCCGTTAAAGCCCCACCCATTCCTAACCATTGTTGTTTAGCTATTTCTGGATATATTCTAACAACATTAAATTCAATATCATCAGCTCGATTATTTTCATCAATTATTGTGGTTTCCCAATATTTTTTTTCATCAATGCAAGTTTCAATTTTAATCAACAAAATCACATCCTACTTAAATTATATGATAAAAATTCACATAGTAAAAGCATTTAAAGCGAACTCTCATCTTTTTTATACAAATTAACTGATGTTGATAACTATTATTTGCTAAAAATATATCATTTTTAAATTCAAATAACGTTACTTTTTTTATTTTACATTAAAATTTTAAAAATTTAACTTCTTAAATTAAGATTTTAAAATTATTTTAAACCGACTTATTGAACGAAAAGTTGATAACTTAATTACACGTTTTTTAATTAACTACAAAACTAAAGATACTAATAACTATTAATTTTTATTCCCATTTTTCTATAGGGGGTTGCGACAAAACCTATTCTTAAAAAAATTTAACTTAGATTAAATGGGAATAAAACTTTTTTGCTAGAGAGGTTTTTACTCAACCCCCTATAAAATCCTTTACGATTTTTCATAAACTAAATATAGGATAATTTAAGAAAATACAAATATCAAGCATTTTAAACTTTACTTTGAAATAACCATAATATTAGGTAGTGATTTTAAAAAAACATAAACAACTTTATATACTATATGCAAAAAACTACTGTTTAAGTAGTTTTCTTTGCTTTTAATTTCTTTTTTAAAAGATTCTTTTTACAACTATTAAAACACAACTCCAAATCTTTTAATGAATCATCTGACATACATTTTAATTCTTTTAAAAATTCTACTAAATCTTGGGCTGTATCTTTAAAAAATAATTTTACTATACTTAACAAATAAAGTTCCATTTTTGAAAAATTATTAGCATTAGGATAATATAAATATTGATACGCATTTTCAAAATTTATTTCATAATAAAAGCCTTGTCTTAAATTAACTCTTTGCACACATACCGGACTATTATTTTTTAAATCATAGTTGACAACTATATCAACAAAATTTTCTTTGCCAACAGTCTTATTTTTAATAGGTTTTAATTTATTAGAAACATAATAATCTACAAAGAGTTTTTCATTAAAAAATAAATGAATATGGTTTCCAAGTTGTTCTTGCATAATACCTCCTTTCCAAGATGATTTAATCATAAAGTTTCCTATAGTTCAAATAACTAATTTTCTTTATCTCTTTAGTTTTTATCCTTAAAATTTTAAATTGGCCTAACCAAAATTTTTAATATCATTAAAATTAGCAATTCATTTTACTAAAATATATTATCTTTTAAAATGTTTATAACATATTTACAAAAATCCCATACAAAAAAAGCCCTAAATTAGGACTTTTCAAAAACATTGAAACATATTAACGTTTACTAAATTGAGGGGCACGACGAGCTTTTTTAAGACCATATTTCTTACGTTCTTTTACACGTGGATCTCTAGTAATCATTCCAGCTGGTTTTAAAATTTTTCTATATGCTGTATCACTTGTTTGATCAGTATTACTATCAAATTTCAATAAAGCTCTTGCAATACCTAAACGAATTGCTCCAGCTTGACCAGCATATCCGCCTCCTTTAACATTAACTGTAATATCAAAACGATTTTCATTGTTAGTTAAAGTTAAAGGTTGTTTTAAATCTAAAACTAAAATTGCATCTGGCATATACTCATTAACATCTACACCATTAACTGTAATATTTCCTGTCCCACTTGTAAGAGTAACCTGCGCAACAGCTCTTTTTCTTCTTCCTGTTGCCGTCCATACTAATTTTGCCATAACTAACCTCCTAATCTACCTTTAGTTCAATAGGTTTTTGAGCTTCATGTTTATGATTGGCATCTCTATAAACAAATAACTTTTTACCCATTGCTCGGCCTAATGGTCCATGTGGAAGCATACCCTTAACTGCTCGTTCCATCATTTCTTCTGGATAACTTTCGATCATAACTTTGGCATTTCTTTCTCTAAGTCCACCTGGGTATCCACTATGATTATAATACATCTTATCTTGAAGCTTATTTCCTGTTAATTTAACTTTATCAGCATTCACAATTATAACATAATCTCCACAATCAACACTAGGAGTATAAGTAGCTTTATGTTTTCCCCTTAAAACACTAGCAGCCTTTGAAGCAACACGACCTAATGGAATATCAGTCGCATCAATCACATACCATACACGTTCAACGTTTTCTTTTGTTTGCATAAATGTTTTCATAAATATTTCCTTTCATTAACTTCTTTTAGATTATTTTGCTTTCCCAAGGCAAAAAACCATCAAGATAAATAAAATGTACCATTAAAAATTATATTCGATTGAACCTCCCTTGTCAAATACTTTTTTTCGAAGTCCTAGCCTAAATACACTAAAAAACAAAAAAAGAACTAAAAAACAGCTAAATAAACCAATTTTTAATCCTTATTTAATAAAATATTTTTCAATTTTAACTTTATTTACGAATTAAACTTAATTCTTTATCTTCTTTTTGCTTTCTTTCTTCATTTAATTTTCTTATTAAAAATTCATAACAATACGAAGCATATTTTTCCCAAGGCCATTGTTCTTTTAATGCTACCTGCGTTATTTCATTAGCCGAAGAAAACTCTTCAATTTCTTCTTCATTAACATCAACTAAAGAAGCAAATACAAACTCTCTTTTCTTTGGTCCTAAACTTTTATTTAACAAATCAATCTCCCTAATTATTGTATAAAAAGATTTAATATCCAAATCTGTAAAACTTTTCTCGGCTGTTAAACATTTTATTATTTCTTGATATATTGCATAATATTCAATGTATTTTTCATAAAATTGAGAGTTGATAACATAAATTGCATCATCTTTTAAACCAGCATAATCATAGTTAGCTATGGAAAGTATTTTATCATATAACGATGTACACATGAGCCAATAATTTACTTTTGTTCTTCGTAATTCCCAAGCTTTTTTATATCTTTCTTTTACATATTCATCGACAACTTCGTCATATTGCAAACATTGTTGATACAAAACATTTTCAACAACAAACAAATTATATGTATTTTGACGATCAATATTAACTTCTTCTAATTTCTCTTCAATTTTTCTTTTTTGACTACTTAATATCCACATTTTTTCTTTCCCTTTCTAATTTAATAAATGTTAGTATAGCAAAAAATAATAAAATTTCAAGAAAAAAGAAGTTGATAACTTATTTAAAATATTAAAGCTCAATCTTCCTAACAAATAACATGGTCAAAAATTTCAAAAATTTATTTTCCCATCCATCGAATGCTTTATCTTTCATTAAAATAATCATTCCTAAACAATCAGTCGAAACAATAATTGGTTTCATTAAAAAATAGCCTGTTAAACCTAAAAAACTTTCTTCTTGCTTAGAAGCATATTCTTCTCGTTCATTCATTAAATGGTCAATTTCTGATGAAAGATTATTATCATAATTTTTAACACTCGCCGAAACGACTTTATCGCGATCAACAATTATAGCATTTATTCCTAAACAATCCCCAATTTCTGTAACTAAAACATCACCTAATTTTTTTAAATCTAAAATTTTCGAATACTTCTGTAAATAAACACCATTTTCATCAACAAAAATTTCTAAATTTTCGCCATCTTTAATACCTAAATTTCTTCTTATTTCTTTTGGCAAAACAATTCTTCCTAACTCGTCAATTTTTCTTACAACACCAGTTTGTTTCATAAAAAAAGGTTCACTCCTATCCACCTTTAGTCTGCGTAAACCTTTTAAAATTATACTTCTAAATCTTCTTTAATTTTATTTAATAATGGCACCATATAATACAAAAAATGTTTTTCTAATTTTAACAACGGCAATTTTATTAATATTTCATTATTAACAAACGAAATATTGAAATTAATATTTATATTATAAGCTTCCAAAAATAATTTATCACCTTTAACTTTTAAAGAAATTTCTCTAGGCAAATAAATCATAACGTATTGTTGATTTTGAACAATTTTGGTAATTTGTAATGATTGAGCTATTTTTTCAAACCATTCTTCATACATATAAACGTCTAATTCTTTTGGTAAAGTACCAAAACGGTCAATTAGTTCAGCTTTAACATCCAATAACTTCTTTTCGCTATCAATTTCATTAATTCGTTGATGAATAGCAATTTTAATATCTTCATCAGAAACATAAGAATCATCAATATGCGTTTGCACTTTAATAAGCGGATTACTATTATCGGTCGTTTCTTCTTCCACAAACTCACCCTTTAATTTTTTCATTTCTTCCTCAACCATTTTCATATATAAATTAATTCCCACACTGTCCACAAAACCAGCCTGTTCACTTCCTAATAAATCGCCAGCTCCCCGAATGGATAAATCACGCATCGCAATTTTATACCCACTTCCTAATTCGGTAAAATCTCTAATAGCATTTAACCTTTTAACGGCAATATCATTTAACATCTTATCTTTATGATACATAAAATAGGCATAAGCTATTCGATCACTTCGACCAACTCGACCACGAAGCTGATATAACTGACTTAAACCAAACCGGTCAGCATCATAAATAATCAAAGTATTAGCATTAGGAATATCAATACCCGTTTCAATAATAGTCGTGCTAATTAGTAAATCAAACTCATGATTAATAAAATCATCCATAATATTTTCAAGATCCGCCTTTGTCATTCGACCATGAGCAAACCTTATCCGAGCTTCCGGAATTAATCTTTTTAATTCAAACATTTTTTCTTCAATAGTTTCAACCCGATTATACAACAAGAAAACTTGACCATCCCTTGCTAATTCTTTATAAATTGCATCTTTAATTATTAAATCATTTTCCGCGATTACGTAAGTTTGAACTGGATAACGATTAACAGGAGGTGTATCGATAATCGATAAATCCCTTAAACCTGACAAAGCCATCTTTAAAGTTCGTGGGATAGGTGTCGCCGATAAAGTCAAAACATTAACATCATTTTTATATTGTTTAATCTTTTCCTTATGCGTTACTCCAAACCGTTGCTCCTCATCAATTATTAAAAGTCCCAATCTTTTGAACTTAACATCATTACTTAACAAACGATGCGTTCCAAAAACTAAATCAATTTTTCCCGAACTTAAATCTTCTAAAATTCGTTTTGTTTCTTTATATGAAGTAAACCGATTTAATAAAGCAATTTCAATCGGATAATTTTTAAATCTTTCTAAAGCTGATTCATATTGTTGCTTTGATAAAATAGTGGTCGGACACAAATAAAAAACTTGTTTATTATTTAAAATCGTTTTGAAAATTCCTCGAAAAGCTACTTCCGTTTTACCAAACCCAACATCTCCACAAAGTAATCGATCCATTGGCACTTCACTATCTAAATCTTTAGCAATATCATCAATCGCTCTTAATTGGTCTTTCGTTTCTTCATAAGGAAAATACGAAGCAAAAACATCTTCTTCGGGATAATCAATATAAGCATCCGACTTAACCGTTTTTCGTTCAGCATATAATTTAATCAATTCTCCTGAAATATCTTTAATTTTCTTTTGAATACTTCTTTTCTTCTTTAACCATGCCGTTGAACCCAATTTATTAATTTGGGGTTTCATTCCATCTTTATCACTATATTTGTAAATAATATCAATTTTTTCCACTGGAACATAAATTTTATCATTGCCTTGATAATTAATTTGTAGATAATCTTTTTTCAAACCATTAGTTTCTAAAGCAACAACTCCATAATAAATCCCAATCCCATGACTTGCATGAACCACATAATCACCAGGTTGCAAAGCATTTAAAGAATGAATCTTCCGACCTATCTTTAAATTGTTTTTATACTTAATCTCCTTTTGGATATCTTCAATATCAAACTCACTAATAAAAACATAATCACCAAAAATAAAACCATGATTAATTTTATAAGACCAAATGTTGATAACATTATTTATAAAATTTTCTTCACGCACCAAATGGACCTTCTGGGCAAATAATTCTTTAATCACTTTAATTTCTGATTGCCTTGATAACGCAAAAACAACCGTTTTATGATGATATAAGAATCCTTCTACCACTTCTTTTAACTTTTCATAATGTCCATGAAATAAATCCATTTCTTTACTAACATACTTTTTAACATTTTTCTTATTTAAATCAGTCGCAATCGTATTTATATACAAAGTTTTTTTCGGATGTAATTCTTCCCACTCAAAAAAGTATTTAGTTCCAACTTTATCTTCGCGTTCATTATAAGCCACCATCTCCGCAAATAACTTGTTATAACCAACT
Source organism: uncultured Bacilli bacterium (assembly GCA_947626425.1). GTDB lineage: Bacteria > Bacillota_I > Bacilli_A > RF39 > UBA660 > Ventrenecus. Next base: position 43,239 of record CANQRX010000001.1, read on the forward strand.
TGTACTTGTTGATTATTAAAAATAATCACTGTCGCTTCAGGCATATAATCTAGTAAAGAACTTACATCATTAGTTATAATTTCATCAATAACTTTGATATTAACTTCTTCGACTGCTAAAATGGTCCGTTGACTTTCTTCATCAAAATAACGGATCGACTCAATATTATCACCAAAAAATTCAATTCTTATAGGATGATCACTTTGGATAGGAAAAATATCCAAGACAAAACCACGAACCGCATACTCACCGGTCGTTGTAACTAAAGAATCACGATGGTACCCAAACTTTTCTAATGTTTCCAAAATTATTTCCCGGGAAATATTTTGGTCTTTTTTTAAGATTAAATTACTACTCATTTTATCTTTGACACTTGGATTGTATTTTAAGTAACCCATTAAATTCGTCACAACAATCTGCTTACCGTCTTTTATCTTTTCTAAAGTTTCCAGTCTTTTTAATTTTAACTCAGGTGAAGTTGCTACTGCTACACTTGTTAAAAAATCATCCATTGGAAAAAATAAAACATTTTCTGTATGAGTTTGCAAAAAATTATAAAGCTGATTAGCTTCATAAAGAGTATTAGCTAAAACTATCACGCTTTTATCTTGAGTTTTAAAATAATTTAAAACATAAAAAATAGTCAATTCATTTGTTAAACCTTCGACTATAACTCCATCTTCATACGTAAATGTTTGGAAAATTTCATTCATCACAATCACCTTTTCTTACTGAATTTTTGCAAAGTATCTTCAGTTCCATATTTTACAAAATTATAAATTATTTGTTGATAAGTAGATAAGTTTGAATTTATAGTTTCCAATTCACCTTTACTAAACTTACCTAAAACCCAATCAATCGTATCTCCTCTTGATTTACCAATCCCAACTTTTAAACGTAAAAAACTTTCCGTTTGCAAAGATGCAATAATTGATTTAATACCATTGTGACCACCTGATGAACTATTCCGTTTTAATTTATAACTACCTAAAGGTAAATCCATATCATCTTGAATTACTAATATATCTTGAGGATCAATATGATAAAAATTAACAACTTTTGCAACACTTATTCCTGATAAATTCATCATTGTTATGGGTTTTATTAACAAATATTTTTCATGTTCATAACTATCTTCACCAATATAAGCTTGAAATTTTTTTTCTAAATGAAAGTTATTATAAAAACTATCGACTACCATAAAACCAATATTATGACGGGTTTTATCATATTCTTTTCCAACATTTCCTAAAGCAACAATTAATTTCATTTTTCTTCACTTCTTTCTTTAAATAAATTTTGATAAGTATCAACTTTACTAATATTTATATTTGGCAAAACTTTCGTTCCCATTCTTCCGTTTTTTGTAAACATACATAAAACAATTTTCGCATTTTCATTATCTTTTGAATAAATAAATTGAATCTTTTTTAAAAACAAATGATTTTCATGAGCATAAATGACGATTTCCGATAATCTTTCAGGTAAATGCACCAAATAAAAGCGCCCTTTATTTTTTAACATCGCACCTGCTATTTTAAAAACAGTTGCCAAATTAATATATATTTCATGACGCGCGATTTTTTTCAGTTCACAATCATTCACGTGATTTTCATTATGATAAGGAAAATAAGGTGGATTACATAAAATAACATCAAAACTTTCCCGTGGAAAATGTTTATCAATATTTTTAACATCATCGCAAATAAATTCGGCCAACTCTTCTAATTTATTCAATTTTATTGATTCAACCGCCAAATTATAAATTTCCTTTTGTAATTCTATGCCAATTATTTTTTTATGATATTTATAAGCTAAAATAGTCGGAATTACTCCATTTCCTGTACATAAATCTAAAATTCGCTCTTCATTTTTCTTTATTTCGGCAAATTCGGCTAGTAAAAGAGAATCCAAAGAAAATTTAAAACCATCTTCAAACTGATATATTTGCAAATTGGGATAATCAAATAACCAATTAAGAGTTTTTTTCATTTTTTAAATTTACTTCCTTTATTTCATTTTGAACTAAAACCTTATATTTTCGTTGTAAAATATCCACACTCATCACTGTTGCAGGTTCTCCCTCATACATCACATTATCACCAACATTAGGCATTCCTTTACTACATTCAATATATCCATCTTCTTCATAAGCCAAACAACATAATAAACGACCACAGCAACCATTAATTTTGGCAGGATTTAAAGACAAATTTTGATCTTTTGCCATATTTATAGAAACCGTATCCATTTTATTTAAAAACGAAGAACAACACAAAGCGCGTCCACACATACCAACACCACCAACATTAGCGGCCTTATCTCGAGCCCCAATCTGTCTTAATTCAATCCGTGTCCGATATATACCTGCAAGTCTCTTAGCCAATTCTCGGAAATCAACCCTTTCATCAGCATAAAAATTCAAATATAATTGTTTTCGATCAAACGTAAATTCTCCATTCAAAAAACGCATATCTAAATTTAACTCATCACTTATTTCTTGAGCTTTTTTGATAGCTTCATCAACATCTTTACAATTTTTCAAATATTGTTCATAATCCTTTTTAGTAGCAATTCGTAAAATAGGTTTTAAATCTTCATGAATATCTTTTAATTCATCAGCCGTTAATTTACTGACAGCCTTCCCAAATTGCAAACCCTTATTAGTTTCAACAATAACAGTTACATTAATCGGAATAACTAAATTACCAGCTTCAAAAAAATATCTTTTACCATTATCTTTAAAGACAACTGCGTATGCATTCATACTTTAACACCTACTTTCTAATACAAACCTTTCTAAAACTAATTGACCATTGACGTTATACTCTAAACTATCAAGTAATTCTTTAACTAAATTAAGTTTAAAAGATAAATCTTCAACATCTCTTTTTAATAAAAATTCTATCTCTTTATATTTAATATCCAATTTTCTATTTAAAATTTTAGCTAAATATAATTGTTGATAAGTACTTAATAATTTTTGAAAAAATAAAGTTAACATTGCTTTATCCGTAATAACTGGCAAAACTTCATTTTTTATAAACAACAAAGTTGCTTCCTTTGCTATTTCACTTTCTTTAATAAAAGATATTGCCAAATCATCAATTTTGCTATCCATTTGAACATCAATTTCATTATAATAATCTAAAAAAATTTGACACCGACTTCGGATTGTATCAATAACATTTTCTTTATTATCAGTTACAAAAAAGCCTATTATATTATCATCTGGTTCTTCCAAAAACTTTAACATTGCATTCGCCGAAGATGAATTAAGTAACTCCGCATTTAAAATAACATACATATTATATTTGGAAAATATCGGTTTGGTTTGAAAATTCCGTTTCAATTCTTGAATCTGTTCCCTTTTAATCTGTTGGCCATCAGGACTAATAATCATTAAAGATGGAATATGTTTAGTTTCAATCAAATGACATAAATTGCAATTAACACAATTGTCGCTATAATTCTCTTCACAATTAATCTTTTTTAAAAAATTTAAAATTTGCTCCAATGATTTTTCACTATTATTTGATTCAAGCAAAAAAGCATGACCTAACCGCTTGTCATGATACTGACTTTCCAATTGTTTAAATACTGTATTTTCATGTGATTGCACATCTCTCACCTAAATTTATTGTACTATAAAAAACATGATAATTAAAGAGGTAAGCCCTGGAAAACCAAGAAAAGTTGTTAATCCTAAAGTAAAAATATTAATTGGAATATAAATATGTAAGGAACTTATTAAACAGTTTAAACCATACAATAGAAAAAAAGAAACTACAATTTTTTTAAAAAATTTAATTAAAGACCTAACCATTATTCACCATTCCCTTTAAAAAGATAATTCCCTAATTAACCATATGAAAAAAACAAAGAATTTATTCAGATATAATTTTTCGATCTTCTAAAGCCCGATCTAAAGTTGCCATATCTAAATAATCAATCTCTGCTCCCATAGGTAAACCATAAGAAAGACGGGATATTTTTACCTTCTTATTTTCAAAAATTTTTTTAATATATAAAGTGGTAGTTTCCCCTTCTAATGACGATTTTAAAGCTAATATCAATTCTGGATTTTCTAAATTTTCCACTCTTTCCACCAACGATTTTAAATTAATATCTTCAACATTAATATCATCGATTGGCGATAGCAAACCATTTAAAACATGATAAGTTCCCTGATATTTGCCAGCTTTTTCTATTGCAAAAACGCTTTTATAATCTTCAATTACACATATTACATTTTTATCACGATAAGAACTATCACATATATTACAAATTTCATTGTTAGTTAAATGCCCACATATTTTGCAAGGCTTTAAAACATTTTTAGCATTTAATATATTTACACTTACACTTTCTAAAAAATCCTCAGGCATTTCAATTAAAGCAAGCGCCAATCGCTCAGCACTTTTTTCGCCTATTCCTGGTAACTTTTTAAAAAAATCAATAATATGCTCCAATTCTGGTGGATATAATTTCATCTTACATCAATCCATCAAACATTCCAGCATATTGTCCCATTTTATCTTCATATTCTTTATTTACTTTTTCTAAAGCATCTTTCATTGCTAAAACTATAAAGTCTTCAAGCATTTCAATATCATCTTCATCTAAACTTTCTTGATTAATTTTACAAGAAACCATATCTTTATTACCGTTTAATTTTACTTCTACCCACTCATATTTTCCAACAAATTCTTCTTGGGCTATTTCCTTTTTTTTACTTTCTAAATCACGTTGCATCCTTTGAGCTTGTTGCATCAATTTTTGCATATTCATTTTTAAAAATCTCCACCTTTCGTTATATATAATTTATAAATATACAATTTTATTTTAACGTCTTCATTGACGATCTAATCTATTATTTCTATTTTTTCTTCCGAAAATAAATCTTTTGCTATTTCTTCTAAAGCATTTTCCTCAGTCGGCTTCAACTCATTTAAGCTATCTTCATCTATTATCTCATATTTTATACCATTTTTTAAATTTTTAATATATTCTTCCTTCATTTCATTCCAATCTTTCTCAGATACTGCAATTAACTTTATATTTTCACCTAAAATATTCGCCAAAGATTTTTCAATTTCTAAAATTTTTCGATTAATTAATAAAACCGTACTTTCTAAACTAACTGCCATAACCACAATTTCTGGGCTAGCTAATACAATTTTGGCATCTATTAATAAAGATTTTATTTCAGGTTTAATATCACTTGTCGCAAATTCTTGAAACTTATTTTGAAAATAAGTTAAATACTTTTTATGTGCATTGACAAAACAGTTATTTATTCTAACCATTTTTAATTCATTTAAATACTCAATCATTTCTTCTTCATAATCATTACTAAAAGTTTCGGCTGTCGTTGTTTGAATATCACTATTTTTTATTTCATTTCCAAAGTTTTGTTCTAAAATAACTTGGCTTTCTTTATTTTTTGATTCCCCATTTATCTCGTTTTTAGGCATCCTTTCTTGATTTTTTAATTCATCTTTATTTATATATTTTAACAAAATTAACTGAATTAAAACAAAAGGACTTATATAGACATTAACTTTGTTTAAACAATCATTTAAATCAAAAATTAAATTTTTTATTTGTTCATAACTTAATTTTTGCGAATAAGGATCATTCTTAATTTTAATCGCTTTTTGAACTAATTGAGCTATTAATTTTTTTACAAACACTTTATAATCAGTTGCATTATTTTCTAATTCTTTAATAGCTTCAACTATAGCCATCGCATCATTATTTTCCAATGCTTCGACCATTTTATTGATAAATACAGATGAGATAGAACCATAATTAACTAAAATTTTATCCAAAGTTATTTCTGTGCCATCACTAGAAAGCTGATCTATTAAAGATAATGCATCCCGTAAACCACCTTCAGCTAAATAACTTACCTCACTTAAAGCTTCATCTGTAATTTTAATTCCTTCATTTTGACAAACAAAAGCTAGTCTATTTTTAATATCTTCTAAAGCGATTTTTTTAAAATTAAACCTTTGACACCGAGATAAAATTGTTATAGGAACACTTTCTACATTCGTCGTAGCCATAATAAAAATTGCATGTGCTGGAGGTTCCTCCAATGTTAATAACAACGCATTAAAAGCATTTTGAGTCATCATGTGGACTTCATCAATAATGTAAATTTTGTAACGGCCTTCCGAAGGAGCAATTTTAACATTATTTATCAACTCTCTAATATCATCAACACCATTATTTGAGGCTGCATCAATTTCAATAATATCCGCACTTGAGTTAAAATTTAAACAACTATTACACTTTCCACATGCTTCACCATTTACTAAATTTTCACAGTTGATAGTCTTAGCAAAAATCTTAGCTGTACTAGTTTTCCCAGTTCCCCGAGGTCCCGTAAATAAATAAGCATGAGAAATTTTATCATTCATAATAGCATTTTTTAACATTTTTACAGTATAATCTTGCCCAACAACATTAGAAAAATCACTGGGACGATATTTTCTATACAAAACTTTATAATCCATATAATTCAACCCTCCTTTAATAAGGATTTTATCAAAACCCTAAAAAAAAGTCTATCATCAAAAAATAATAAATCTATTTTCTTTTATCCTTAAAAAAATCTTTCAATATATTATTATACATTAGTTCGTATTCTTTGTCAATAGCATCTGAATGCATACATATGTTCGTTTTATTATATTCCTTCTTATAAGTCAATTTATCTAGCAAATAGTATACCTTGGAAATCCTTGACTGCTTTATAACTTCTAGACACATACTGCACGGCTTTAACGTAACATATAAAGTACAATCAGCTAAATTCCACCGTCCCAAAGCACGGGAAGCTTCAGCTATCGTATTTATCTCAGCATGCCCTAGTATTGACTTATCCCTTTCTCTAGTATTGCAACCACTAGAAATTATCTTTCCGTCTCGTATTAATACGGCTCCAATCGGAACATCATCAGTTAATAACGATGCCTTTGCCTTTTCTATACAAGCATCCCATATTTCTATCTCATTCATTTTCCTCACTCCATTACATAAAAAAAGTGCACACAAACAGAGGCTGACGTGGCTGCTATCTTCCGATCCTGACCAGATTACAGTATATTTGTTGCACAAATAAATTATAACAGATGCCTTATTAAAAATCAATAACATTAAATATATCACAAATGTTCCACGTGGAACATCAATTTTTTTAATCGCTTACCATTTTACTTTCGTAATTTAATAAAATATTTTTTAAATTTTGCTTTATTATTTATCAATAAATTTTATGTTATTAACATATGTTTCACGTGAAACATAGATTAACTTTTATTTTTTAAAATTTTTATTTATTAACTTCTACTTTAAATGTTATATAACAATTTTATATTTACTCTATTGGATTTTAATTTATTTACATAATTCTCTGATAAGTTATCAATTACATTTCAAATTGTTTCACGTGGAACTTTTTTTAAATTATCAACAACATAAATATATAAAAATATACACAATTGATCAGATTATTTCTGAATCAACTACCTTATCATATCTTATTTTTAAACCTTTATATTTTGAATTAACTTGCATTACTATTCATATTTAAAAATTTTTCATTGCAAAATTATTAATCACTAATTATTTTTGTTACACTGTTATCTTTTTATAATTATTTGATAAATTATTGCATTAAAATTCCCAACGTTTCACGTGAAACATTGTTTTGTTTATAATAAAAAATTGTAACTTAATTTAAAACTATTTTTTAGTTAACTTCATTTTTTTATAATACATTTTTACTATCAATTATTAAAATTTCACAAACTTACTTTCAACTGTTCTTTAATGTTCCACGTGGAACATCAATTTTTTTAATCATTTACTATTTTACTTTCGTAATTTATAATAAGATATTTTTTAATTTTTGCTTTGTATATATCAATTAGTTTTTTGTTATTAACATATGTTTCACGTGAAACATAAACTTAACTTTTATTTTTTTAATTGTTAATTTTTAATTTATTTTCATCAATTTTTTGTGATTTTGAAAAAATTAAATTAGTTAAGATAATAAAATAATTTTGAAAATTGTTTAATATTTATTTTCATCTAAATTTTGAGCAAACTTTTGGAAATAGGCAATGGTATGATAGGCTTAGATTTGCCAGTTGGCTTAAATGCTAACTGGCTCAAGCCATTAAATTCATACTATTGGGTTCCTGTTTCCAAAAGGAAATTAAAATTTAGTGAAAATAATCTTTAAATATTAGTTATTATAATTTTTAAATATTTTGTTTTTAAGTTTTTTTTAGACTAATTTATTTTTTAAATCGTTGGTTATAATATCATTAAAATTAACATTTAATTTTTAATTATTAACTTTCTACTTTAAATATATAACAATTTTATATTTACTCTATTGGATTTTAATTTATTTACATAATTCTTAGATAAGTTTAATTACATTTCAAATTGTTTCACGTGGAACTTTTTAAATTATTAACATAAATCTATAAAAAAACTAATCAGATTTATATATATTTGCTGAATCCACTATCTTTTCATATTATTTTTAAACCTTATATTTTGAATTAACTTGCATTACTATTCATTTAAAGTTTTTTTATTGCAAAATACTTTATTATTTTTTTTTAAACACATTATAATTTTAATGGTTGAAATTCATAATTAAAATATACTAAAATCTCCCAACGTTTCACATGAAACATCGTTTTGGTTATAATAAAAGTATATATAATTATAATTTAAAACTACTTCTTTAGTTTATTCATTTATTTTTATCTATATTTTTATATCATCTATTCTTTAAAAATTTTCTTTCAACTATTCTTCAATGTTCCACGTGGAACATCAATTTTTTTTAATCGCTTACCATTTTACTTTCGTAATTTAACAAAATATTTTCTAAATTTTGCTTTATATTTATCAATAAATTTTATGTTATTAACATATGTTTCACGTGAAACATAGATTAACTTTTATTTTTTAAATTTTAATTATTAACGCTTTAGATGCTATATAACTATCTTATAATTACTTTATTGGATCCTAATATGTTTTATAATTTCTTTAATAAGTTATCAATTACATTTTAGATTGTTTTACGTGGAACTTTTTTTAAATTATCAATAACATAAATATATAAAAATATACACAATTGATCAGATTATTTCTGAATCAACTACCTTATCATATCTTATTTTTAAACCTTTATATTTTGAATTAACTTGCATTACTATTCATATTTAAAAATTTTTCATTGCAAAATTATTAATCACTAATTATTTTTGTTACACTGTTATCTTTTTATAATTATTTGATAAATTATTGCATTAAAATTCCCAACGTTTCACGTGAAACATTGTTTTGTTTATAATAAAAAATTGTAACTTAATTTAAAACTATTTTTTAGTTAACTTCATTTTTTTATAATACATTTTTACTATCAATTATTAAAATTTCACAAACTTACTTTCAACTGTTCTTTAATGTTCCACGTGGAACATCAATTTTTTTAATCATTTACTATTTTACTTTCGTAATTTATAATAAGATATTTTTTAATTTTTGCTTTGTATATATCAATTAGTTTTTTGTTATTAACATATGTTTCACGTGAAACATAAACTTAACTTTTATTTTTTTAATATTTAATTATTAACTTTCTACTTTAAATATATAACAATTTTATATTTACTCTATTGGATCTTTTAATTTATTTACATAATTCTTTGATAAGTTATCAATTACATTTTAAATTGTTTCACGTGGAACTTTCTTAAATATCAACTAAATCTATAAAAAAAAACTAACCCGATATATTTGCTGAATCCCAACTACCTCCTCTTATCTTATTTTTAAACCTTTATATTTTGAATCAACTTGCATTACTATCCATTTAAAAGTTTTTCATTGCAAAATATTTTATTGTTTACTTTTTTAAAGCACAATATAATTTTAATGTTTAAAATTCATAATTAAATTTATACTAAAATCTCCCAACGTTTCACGTGAAACATCGTTTTGGTTATAATAAAAAATTTGTAAATATTAATTTAAAAACCATTTTACTTCATTTCTTTATAATATTTTTTATACCATCAATTTCATTAAAAACTTTATAAACCACTTCTAATTATTATTCAATGTTCCACGTGGAACATCAATTTTTTTATCACTTACTATTTTGCTTTCGTAATTTAATAAAATACTTTTTAAATTTTGCTTTATATATATCAATTAGTTTTTTGTTATTAACTTTTATGTTTCACGTGAAACATAAAAAAAGAGAAATTTTCTATTCCTCTTCATTATCATTTGTTTCTTCTTCAGTATTTTTTTCAATATGTTCAACTATACTTATAGTCGATACTGATTGATTTTCCTTTAAATTAATTAATCGAACCCCTTGAGTTACTCTACCCAACGTTGATACTTGATTTAAAGGTAACCTAATAGTCATACCAGTATTTGTAATAACCACTACATCGGCATTATCTTCTACTAATTTAAACGATGCTATTGACCCATTTTTCTCTGTAATATTCAATGCTTTAACGCCCTTACTGCCTCGACTTGTTACTCGATAGTCACGAACATTTGTTTGCTTACCGTAACCCTTCTCAGTGACTATTAAAATCTTAGCATCATCATTTGCAATCTCAGCACCAATACAATCATTACCATCTAAATTAATTCCTCGAACACCACTAGCCGTACGTCCCATTACTCGGATTTCGGTTTCTTTAAATTTAACCATTCGACCCGAACTTGAACCCAATAACACCATATCATCGCCTGTGGTTTTCCGAACACCAATTAACTCATCATTTTCTCTTAAAGTAATACAAACCTTACCATTAGTTCTAATTGAATCAAATTCGCTTATAGAAGTTTTCTTAACAATACCTTTCTTCGTTGCAAACAACAAATACTTACTGCTTTCTTCACGACTAATTTTAACTAAAGAATTAATCGACTCATCCTTCTCAATCTGCAATAAATTAATAACAGGTAACCCTTTAGATTGACGACTAAATTCCGGAATTTCATAGCCTTTTAAACGATAAACCTTACCTTTATTCGTAAAGAATAAAATATAATCATGCGTTGATAAATTAAGCAAATGACTAACAAAATCCTCTTCATTAGTATTCATACCCTTAACACCAACACCACCACGATTTTGCGATTTAAAGGCATCAACACTCATCCGTTTAATATAACCCTTGCTAGTCAAAGCAATCATAATATTTTCCTCTGGTATCAAAGATTCATCTTCAATATACTCAATAGCCGTCATATCAATATCAGTTCTACGTTCATCAGCATATTTTCTCTTAATCTCCAACAACTCTTCTCGAATAATGGCTAATACAAGCTCATCACTAGCTAAAATCGCTTTTAAGCGGTCAATTTCCTTCAACAAGTCATTTAATTCATTTTCAATCTTTTCTCGCTCTAAACCTGTTAAACGACGTAATCTCATCTCCAAAATAGCTTCCGCTTGAATTTCATCTAATCCAAAACGTTCCATCAACGTATTCTTAGCAATTACATCCGTTTCACTACTACGAATTATGTTAATAACTTCATCAATATGATCTAAAGCTATTTTAAAACCTTCCAAAATATGAACACGATCTTGAGCTTTCTTCAAATCAAATCTTGTTCGCCTAATAATAATTTCCTTTTGATAATCAATATATTTAGAAATAATACTTTTTAAAGGTAAAATTACTGGTTGTTTATTATCCAACATTAAGAAATTTATCCCATAAGAAACTTGTAATTGAGTATGCTTATATAAATTATTTAAAACAACATTAGCATTGGCCTCTTTTTTCAAATAAATAACTACCCGAACAGGATGCTCTAAATTCGACTCTTCATGTAAATCAGCTATACCATCAATAATTTTATCTCGAACTAATTGCCCTATTCTCGTTTGAAATTCCGCCTTATTTACTTGATAAGGAAGCTCTGTAACGATTATCCGTGAACGACCATTACTAGTTTCCTCAATCTCTACTTTACCACGGATTGTAATTGTTCCTTTGCCGGTATCATAGGCTTTTCTAATCCCACTGTTACCTAAAATTGAAGCTCCAGTTGGAAAATCAGGACCTTTTATATACTGCATTAACCCATCCGTATCAATATCCGGATTATCAATATAAGCAACACATCCATCTATAACCTCACCCAAATTATGAGGTGGAATATTCGTAGCCATTCCAACAGCAATCCCCATTGTTCCATTAACTAAAATATTAGGGAACCTACTTGGTAAAATAATCGGTTCTTTTTCCGTTTCATCAAAATTATCTCGAAAATCAATAGTATCTTTATTAATATCTCGAACCATTTCTAAGGCTAGTTTTGATAAACGAGCCTCCGTATAACGCATGGCAGCTGCCCCATCACCATCTAAATTACCAAAGTTTCCATGACCATCGACTAACATATGTCGAAAGCTAAAAGGCTGAGCCATTCGCACCATAGCATCATAAATCGAACTATCACCGTGTGGATGATATTTACCCATGACATCCCCGACAATTCTCGCACTTTTCCGATGAGGTTTATCAGGTGTATAACCAGATTCATACATTGAATACAAAATCCGACGATGAACAGGCTTTAAACCATCTCGTAAATCAGGTAAAGCTCTTGCGACTATAACACTCATTGAATAATTAGTAAAACTATCTTTAACTTCTTTAACAATATTATTCTCTATAATCTTATCCATAAACAACCCTCCCTACGCATCAATATACTCTGCAAACCGACCATTAGCTTCAATAAAATCTCGGCGTGGTTGGACTTCTTCACCCATCAAATCAGCAAAAATTTTATCAGCTTCCATAGTATCTTCAACCGTAATTCGTTTTAAAACCCGATTTTCAATATGCATTGTAGTTTCACGTAAATCTATTGCATCCATTTCGCCAAGACCCTTAAAACGTTGAACTAAAGGTTTAGCATTTGCAGGTAATGTCGCCCGATATGCAGCAAGTTCTTCATCTGATTGAACATATTTAATCGTTTTTCCATAAGTCACACTATACAATGGAGGTTGAGCCGCATAAACATGACCAGCTTCTACAATAGGTCGAAAAAAGCGATAAAACAAAGTTAATAACAAAATTCTAATATGATCACCATCTACATCCGCATCGGTCATTATTATAATTTTATCATAACGTAATTTTGATAAATCAAACTCATCCCCAATTCCAGTTCCAAAAGCTGTTATAATTGTCCTTATTTCCTCATTAGCCAAAGCTTTATCAAGACGGGCCTTCTCAACATTTAAAACTTTACCACGCAATGGCAAAATAGCTTGCGTTTTAGGAATACGAGCATCTTTAGCAGAACCACCTGCACTATCACCCTCGACCAAAAAGATTTCCGAAATACTAGGGTCTTTACTTGTACAATCAGCCAATTTACCAATCGTATTAAAACCATCCAAAGCCGTCTTTCTTCTTGTTAATTCTCTCGCTTTCTTCGCGGCAATTCGCGCTCTTGAAGCAGTCATACACTTATCAATAATCATTCTTGCTGCCTCCGGATTTTCCATTAAAAACCGTTCAAAACCATTAGCAAAAACATCACTGGCGATTTTTTTAACTTCACTATTTCCTAATTTCGTTTTCGTTTGCCCTTCAAATTGAGGATTTGGATGTTTGCAAGAAACAATCATAACTAAACCTTCCCTAACATCTTCACCAGTTAACGAATCATCATTTTCTTTTAAAATTTTAGCATTCTTTCCGTAATTGTTGATAACTCTAGTTAAAGCCTGTTTAACACCTTCCTCATGAGTTCCACCTTCGGTAGTATGAATATTATTAGTAAACGAATAAATATTAGAATTATACGTATCATTATATTGTAAAGCCACTTCGATTAAAATATCATTTTCCCGACCTTCAACATAAACTACATCGTCAAACAACGGGGTTTTATTTTTATTAAGCATTGTAACATACTCAATAATTCCCCCATTATAATGAAAACTAACTTTTCTTTCATCCTCACGTTCATCAATCAAAGTAATCCGAATTCCTTTATTTAAAAAAGCCATTTCCTGTAAACGTTTATACAAAATATCCCAGTTATAAACAGTCGTTTCAAACAAAGTCGCATCCGCGTGAAATGTAACTGTTGTTCCTGTCCGTTCTTCACTGCATTCATCAATAACTTTTAAATTTTCAACTGGTTTTCCACCATTTTCAAAACGTTGATAATAAACTTTTCCTTCGCGATAAACCCGAACTTCTAACCAATCGGATAAGGCGTTGACAACTGAAGCACCTACTCCATGAAGTCCTCCTGAAACTTTATAGCCACCGCCACCAAACTTTCCACCAGCGTGCAAGACCGTAAAAATCGTTTCGATTGTTGATTTGCCTGTTTTAGCATTCATCCCAGTCGGCATTCCTCGACCATCATCTTTTACTGTAATAATATTTCCTTTACCAATTTCGACTTCAATATCATCACAATATCCAGCTAAAGCCTCATCAACGGCATTATCCACAATTTCCCAAACCAAATGATGTAATCCAGCTTCATTAGTATTACCGATGTACATACCAGGACGTTTCCGAACGGCCTCTAAACCTTCTAAAACTTGAATATCGCTATCATTGTAATGACCATTTTCATTCTTCATAACTTTCCTCCTCTACTATTTCACCTAACGAAACCTTAAAACTTTTAAAACGACCTAAATTTGCCCTCGCAAACTGTTCGAAATTTGTTGTTGTAATAAAAGTCTGAATTTCTTTTTTTAATAAACTTAAAATATTTGTAATCTTTTCTGGATCAAGTTCACTAAATAAATCGTCCAAAATAAATATAGGATAATCTCCTAAACAATCTTTCAAAATTTCTAATTCGCAAAATTTAAAAGCAATTATCGCATTTTTTTGCTGACCTTCACTTCCATAATCTTTCAAATCGTAACCGTTTAGCAAAAATTTAAAATCGTCCATATGAATTCCTAAATTTGTTTTTCCAAACATTAAGTCCTTTTTATATAAATTATGATGTTTTGCTTTAATTTGCTCTTCACTTAAATCTTCATAATCTGACTTATAAACAATTTCTAAATTTTCCCAACCCGTTATAGCCTTATAAAATGATGGTAATAATTTATTAAGACGTGTAATAAAATCCTGCCGAGCATTATATATTTTTTGCCCGTAGGAAATTAATTTATCGGTCAAAATATCTAAATAATCCATCGATTGATTAGCGTTTACAACTAGCTTTTTTAAATAAGAATTACGTTGCTTCATCAGCTTATTATAATTACTTAAATTTTGTAAATAAGCTAAGCTATATTGCGAAATCGAAATATTTAATTGTTTTCTACGGGTACTTGGAGTATCTTTTATCATCCGTAAATCTAAAGGGTGAAATAACACAACAGATATTTTCATAATATAATCACTTAACTTAGTAACTTTGTTATTATCAATTTTAACTTTTTTACCTTCTTTACTTAGATAAATTCGAAAATTATTTTTAAAATCGCCTCGGATGAAATCACCCTCAATTTTACTTAAAGTTGCTCCCATCCGGATTAAAACATTGTCGCTAACATTGCGAAAACTTCTCGTTAAAGAAAGTAAATAAATGGCCTCAACAATATTGGTTTTTCCACTTCCATTTGGTCCATATATTATATTTAAGTTTGGATGAAACGAAACATTTAAGTGTTCATAATTTCGAAAATGAAGTAACTTTAAATTTTCAATTTGCATATTGTTATTGCCCCTTAATTTTGTCATACAGAAAAATAATAGGTATATTAATACTCCTATACCTATTACAATTATATCACAAATCTAGTTTTCATTAAAAGCCTTTTTACTCTTTTTTCGACTTCTTAGAGCACTTTCTAATCGCGCCGAACGTAACACTTGATTATCCAAAGAACCATATGATAAATCTAAAGATAACTTCGTACCATTTTTAAATTGAATTTCAATACTATTATCTTTTTTAACGTATTTATCAATATGTCCTAAACAAATCCAGCTATTTTCTTTATTTCGAAGCGATGACGTAGGAAAAAAAATAATTTCGCGGGATTCTTCAACAATAATTGGTGCTTTATAACAAACCCCTATCATTGATTCTGTACCTTTTAAACGACCTTCTAAACTACTTCCAAAATACTCACAGCTTTCTTCTAAAATTTTATTAGCATTTTGTTCAATATAAAAACTTTGATCTTCTTCATAAACTTTAGATAACTTATCACTACAAGCCACAACAGCCAAAGTAGATTCGTTAATTTCATAACTTTTCATTATTTCACCCCCCCAAATGTATGAAATTGTCTTTAATATAGCACAATCATTTTAAAAAAATTGTCGAAAAAAAACATCCTTGTTAGAATGTTTTAATTGGTAATATTAATTGAATTAATGACTCATCTGATAAAGATTTAATTATCAATGGTTTAACATCATTATTAGCTAGTATTACGATGTCATCATCATGAATTGTTTTTAAAGCTTCAAGCATAAATTTGGCACTGAAAGAAATTTCAATACTTGCTTTTTCATCCGTATCAATTGTTAACACTTCTTCTGTCTTCCCAATTTCT
The DNA here is from genome assembly GCA_947626425.1 of uncultured Bacilli bacterium. Lineage (GTDB taxonomy): Bacteria > Bacillota_I > Bacilli_A > RF39 > UBA660 > Ventrenecus. Next base: position 59,890 of record CANQRX010000001.1, read on the forward strand.
GAAGCATAAGAGTTAATAACCATTTGTTTATGGTCTACTTTCATTTTAATAATGTTTTTATCTTTTCCTTGGGTTAATAAGGCAGCTCTATCCACAGCGCCTCCAAAATCGTTTCTTTTTAATTGAATAATTATTTCAAATTCAGTTGGAATTAAATTCGAAGTATTAGGATAAGTACCAGATAAAATATTAGATTGAAATTTAATATTTTTGTATTCAAATAACACCCGATTATTAAAAACGTGAATTGATACAGGATCATCATCAACAATAATTCTTTCTAATTCGATAATATTTTTTCCTGGAACAACAATGTTTATATCATTTTGAACAGGAGTAGATAACTTAACATTTTTTTTCGCTAAACGATAAGAATCAGTGGCAATACACTCTAGTAAATCACCAGTTATTTTAAAATTTATTCCTGTTAGAATTGGCCGTAATTCTTGATTGGAAATTGCAAAAGATGTTTGGTTGATAATTGATTTTAATAAATCACCATTAATAACAATCGGTTCTTTATGTAAAGAAAGTTTAATATTTGGATAATCACTTGGATCTAAACAATTCAAATCATATTGGTTAAAGTCTGAATAAATTTTAATTTTCAAGTTATCCACCAATTCAAAATTAATTAAATCACTAGGCATTTTTCGAATAATATCTAAAATATATTTACTATTAATAATAATTGTTCCCGTTTCTTCAATTTTTTCAATGCTTTCTTTATCAATAAAAGTTTCAATAGTTAGTTCACTATCACTAGCTAATAAAGTTAAGCCTTTTTCCGTTAAATCAAACTTAATACCATTTAAAACTGGTATAACATTCTTAGTTGAAACTCCTTTAATTACATTTGTTAAATTTTCTAATAATATTCCTTTTTCGATTGTAAATTTCATTTCCATTCCTTCTTTCTTTTTTATTTATTATATATATTAATAATAATAACAATGTTGATAATGTGGATAACTTTTAACTTTCCTTTATTTATGGGCTTTAACAGGCCAAAGTTATCCACAAAGTTATCCACTTTTTATAAAGTTATCCACATTCACATCGAATTCTTAATTTCTTCCAGTTGCTTTTCTAAGCTTTCATTATTCTTTAAATCACGCTTAATTTTGTCACAAGCGTGGATAACTGTCGAATGATCTCTTCCCCCAAACTCTAAACCAATTCGATTATAGTTTTCTTCTGACATACTCCTTGAAAGATACATCCCAATCATGCGTGGATAAGCAATATTAGCGCTTTTTCTTTTTCCTTTTAAATCATCCACAGTAATTTTATAATAATCGGCCACTGCTTTTTGAATCTCCTCAATACTATTTTTATTATAGATATTAATGTTAACAAAATCAGCTAAAGCCTCAACGGCAAAGTTAAGATCAATTTTTTCAGGAACAATCATTGCCGTATAAGCCATTAACCGATTTAAAGCTCCTTCTAAGAAGCGAACATCATTTTGACAACTATTAGCTATATATTCTATAACATTTTCATCAATTTTAGTTGATATTGTCATATTTTTTAATTTCAATTTTAATATTTTACAACGTAGTTCAAAATCAGGTGGATAAATATCCACAGGTAATCCCCAAGTAAACCGACTTCTTAACCGTTCCTCCAGTAATTTTAAATCGTTTGGACTTCGATCGGAACTAATTATAATTTGTTTATTTGCTTGATGTAAAGCATTAAAAGTGTGGAAAAATTCTTGCTGAGTTTTTTCGGCCCCAACTAAATACTGGATATCATCAATAATTAAAACGTCAATGTCGCGATATTTCTTTTTAAAATCCCCCGCTGCTTCAAAGTTATTATTGCCATATTTTGTATTAGAAATGTTGACATAGTCATCTTTAAACATTTCACTTGTCGTGTATAAAACTTTTTTATGGGTGTTATTAACAATATAATTGCCAATCGCATGCATTAAGTGAGTTTTACCAATTCCACTTTTTCCATAAATAAATAAGGGATTGTGTACTTTTCCGGGCTGTTCAGCTACTGCTAAACCCGCGACTTTTGCTAAGCGATTAGAATCCCCCACAATATAATTATCAAAATTTAAATCTGGATTTAAGTTACTATTCCAAACTTCATTTTTGTTTTTTTCACTTTCCTTTGGCTTATCAACAACATTCGTAGCTTCAATAACATCTGAGTTATCCACATTTTTATCAGGTTTATCCACTTCATCTTTTAATAAAAATTCAAAAGAATAATTAACATTTGTAAGTTTGTAAAAAGTGTCATCCATTAAAGTATAATAAATATCACTAAGAACTTTTTTGTGAATTTCCATTGGAACTTGAATTGTTATTTTATCCTTTGTCATCGAGATTAGTTTTAAGTCATGAAACCAAGCGTGATAAGATGCAGAGTTGACTTCATTAACTATAATATCTAAAAAAGATTGCCAAAGATTTTTCTCCGTCATGCTACCACCCCACTGCCTTAAAAATATCTAAAACCATTCTAACGCATTTTTATTTTTTTTAAAAGAACTTTTTCCACTTTTCCACTAAAAAGCCAAAGTTATCCACATCTAAAAAAAGGTATCCCCAAATTATCCACCGAGTTATGCACATTTTTACCAAAGTTATCAACACTACATTTGCCTTAAATAAAGGGAAAAACCTAGTTATCCACATTATCAACATTGGCTTAATCAACAATTTATCAACATGTGAATAACTTTATCCACCTTAATGTGGATATGTTGATAACTTTTAAACATTGCCCTATTTAAGGGACTTCATAACCAAAATAAATGTGGATAAAATGTGAATAAGATTGTGGATTAGCTTTTTCATACTCAAAAGTTATCCACATTCTCAAATAAGGATGCTCTCTGTTAATTTTAAGTTGACTTTTCAACAGTCTTAATATTATAATAAGGAAGATTTTAAAAAAGGAGGGATACTCATGATCGGTACTTATCAACCAAATAAAAGAAAATGTAAAAAGAAACATGGTTTTTTTGCGAGAAAAGAAACAAATATTTTAAAAAATAGAAGAAAAAAAGGTCGCAAAAGATTATGTAAATAACCACATATTAATGTGGATTTTTTAATTTCTATGCGAGGAGGAACAAAGTGAAAAAATGCGAAATGATTAAATCTCACCAAGAATTTAGCCAAATTATCAACAATGCTAAATTTTGGAAAAATAAAAATTTTGTTTTATATGAAACTCCTAGTAATTACAAATATTCCCATTTTGGCATTGCCGTTTCTAAAAAATTAGGAAATGCTGTTTCTCGGAATAAAATTAAAAGAAGAATGCGAATGATTTTAGATAAAGCTAAAAATAAGTTGAGAACTAACTGCGATTATATTATAATAATGAAAGAAAATTCTGGTAAAATTTCATTTCATGAATTAGAACAGAGTTTTCAAAATTTAATCGACAGAAAGGAAAATGAATGAAAACAAAAAAGAAATCATTGGCAGTTCTTCTTGTAGCAATTTTGTTATTAACCAGTGGCTGCGGAAGTGATAACTATTTAAAGGATGAGAATGGTAATATTATTACTAACACCGAAACTGGCCAAAGTGTTCAAAAGAATATATTATGTCAACCGCAAGAAGATTCGCAATTATATAAAATATATCAAGAACATAATGATCAACTTGATGTTAAACTTGAAGATTTACCAAAATGTAATGAATTTAATTTATCATCAAATAAATACCGTGGTTTATGGAATTCACTTCTTGTACGACCAATCGCTTTGATTGTTTTAAAACTCGGTTACTTAATCAATAACTTTGGTTTATCCGTTATGATTGTTGGTTTATTAATTCGTTTAATTATGTTACCACTTTCGTTAAAAAGTGTTCGGCAATCGGCTAGCATTCAAAAAGCTCAACCTGAATTAGCAAAAATTGAAAAAAAATATGCTAATAAAACTGATAATGCTTCCATGATGCAAAAAAGTCAAGAAATGATGCTTGTTTATCAAAAATATAAAATCAATCCAGTATCAGGATGTTTATTGGCTTTAATTCAAATCCCTTTATTTTTTGCTTTTCTTGATGCAATAAATAAAGTTCCCGCGATTTTTGAAGGATCATTATTTGGAATGCAATTAGGAATGACCCCATGGAAAGGAATTAATCAAGGGCAATATATTTATATAGTTTTAATATTTTTAATCATTGCCACAACTTATATATCATTTAAAAATTCAATGAATCAAAATAATACCAACGATGAAATGATGCAACAAATGAGTTTTATGTTTAAATTTATGATTATAAGTATTTCCATTGCATCATTTACATTGCCAACCGCAATTGCTTTCTACTGGATAGTCACAAATGGATTTGCCTTTATTCAAAATATTATCATTAAACGTATTTTAGAAAATGAAAATGATGGACATCATAAAATAATTGATATAAAATCAAGAAAAAGGAAGTGATATTATGATTGAAACAAAAGGAAGTACTTTACTAGAAGCAGTTGAAAATGCCAAAAATGAACTTAAAACGGAAAAAATAATTTATATTAAAAGTGAAAATGAAGATTCTTCAGAATTTGCAATTAAAGCGATTTCTTATCAAGAATTAACTGAAAAAATTAAAGATTATTTATATGAAATAATTGAACCTCTAGGCGTTCTCGTTAATTTTGAAACCAATATTCGGGAAGAAACAATTAACATTGTGATGTATTCCAATAATAATCCAATTTTAATTGGAAAAAATGGTCAAACTTTGAAAGCTTTAGAGATTTTAGTAAAAACTAAAATACAGAATGAATGGAAAGCTTGTCCTAAAATAATTTTAGATATTGCTAATTATAAAGAAAGAAGAATTGAACAATTAGAAAGATTAGCTATCAAAGTTGCTAAAGAAGTAAGAGACACTAAAATTTCAGTGGAATTAGAAAACATGAATTCTTATGAACGACGAATAATTCATAATAAGTTATCTAATTTTAAAGGTGTTTCAACTCACAGTGTTGGTGAAGAACCTAATCGCCATGTGGTAGTTCAAGCAGAGTAAATGAAAAATTTTACTCTTTTTTTTATAAAAATTTTATTTCCCGGGAAATAATTTTATCTAAATTTTATTAAAAAACATCAAAAAATGAAATATGAATAAAAATGTTGATAACTATATAAAATAAAAAATATTAATCAAACCTTTTAAATTAACCTAAAGAAAAAATGAGAACTTTAAAAAATAAAAAATTGCCATTATTTATTAGCCATAAAGGTCTTTAAAAACGTACTTTATAAAAACCTACATTTATATAATAAAAATAAACTTAAAGTTCATCATCTAAATTTATCAGTCTTCCTAACCATCAATAAAAATTTATAATTGTTATAACAACTTTCAAAGTTACATTAAAAAAATAATTTCAATTGGAAAAGTTGATAAGTATGATAACTCGAAAAAAATAAACAAATCCCCTATTTTTAAACTAAAATTTTTTGTTTTTTTAACCAGTTTTATTATAAAAGAAAATTATCAGTTCTATATACAAAGAAATTCCTTTTTTTAAAATGACAATTTATGTATTCTATTAAAATACAATTTTCATCTAGTCCTTTTGTTAATTTACGATTCACCTTTTTCAAACATTTTCCCTATTAATTTTGGATGATAAATTGTTTATTTAAAAGCTTAATTTATTCTAAGTTTATTACATATTTATAAAATAATAAAATGTCGATAACTACAGTTTGCTATTTTTCTAAAAATTTCTTCGTCCTCTTTCAATTTATGCTTGTCAAATTATTTTTAAAATGATAATATCAAAATGGGAAATTGTAACCTTATATAGGAAGTGATTTTAAATGAAAGATACAATTGCGGCAATATCAACAAATAATATAGGAGTAGGAGCAATAAACATAATTCGCATAAGTGGGACAGAGGCTTTCGCTATTTTAACTAAAATTTTTAGCAATTCAAAAATAGGGGAGGCGCCTTCCCATACCATCCATTACGGGTATATTAAAGAAAAAGATCTTATTGTTGACGAAGTATTAGTTATGATTATGAAAGCACCTAAAACTTATACAAAAGAAGACATCGTTGAAATAAATTGCCATGGGGGAACTTCAGTAACCAAGAAAATCCTGGAATTAGTTTTGAAAAATGGAGCTCGCTTAGCTGAACCAGGCGAATTTACTAAACGCGCTTTCTTAAATGGCCGCATTAATTTAATGGAAGCCGAAGCTGTAAATGACCTTTTAGAAGCTAAAATAGATAGTCAATCCCAAATTGCTTTAAATTCTTTAAATGGCAAAACAACCGAATTAATTTCCGAACTTCGGGAAAAAATAGTTTCTTTACTAGCGAATATTGAAGTTAATATTGATTATCCTGAATATCAAGATGAACTCCAAATTACTAAACAAAATATCACCCCTATGTTAGAAGAAATTAAATACCGCTTAAATAATATTATCAAAGAATCCCAAAATGGCCAGTTGATTAAAAATGGAATTAATGTTGCCATCATCGGAAAACCGAATGTTGGCAAAAGTTCTCTTTTGAATGCTTTAATTGAAGAAGATAAAGCTATTGTGACCGACATTCAAGGAACTACAAGAGATATAATCGAAGGCCAAATCATTTATCAAGGTATTTTAATTAATTTTTTAGATACCGCCGGAATTCGTCAAACTTCGGATGAAATTGAAAAAATTGGGGTCGAAAAAAGTAAAAAAATTCTTGCTCAAGCAGATATAGCCATTTTAGTATTAAACAATAATGAAAAAATAACCGAAGAAGAACAAACAATTTTAAAACAAATTGAACAAAAAACTGGCTTTATCTTTGTTAATAAAACGGATTTACCAACTAATTTAACCGTTCCTTCGACGACATTGCCAATAATAAAAGGTAACGTTATTAATAATGAAGGCATCGAAAACATAAAAAAAGAAATTATCAAAATATTAAATTTAGAAAATATAAACGAAAAAGACTATGTCTACATTACCAATACTCGCCAAATAAGCTTAATTAAAAAATCACTCACGTGCATTGAAAACGTTATAAAAGCTAATCAAGATAATCTTCCTATTGATATTTTAGCTATTGATTTAAAAGAAGCTTGGGATCTTTTAGGCCAAGTAATAGGGGAGTCATATGAAGAAGAATTAGTCGACAACATTTTTAAAAGATTTTGTTTAGGAAAATAGGAAAGAAGGAAATAAACATGGACTTTGAAATAATAGTAGTAGGAGCTGGTCATGCTGGCATCGAAGCTAGCCATATTTCAGCTTTTAAAAACCATAAAACACTTTTAATAACTAGTAACGAAAAAAACATAGCCGATATGCCATGTAATCCATCTATTGGCGGTTCGGCCAAAGGAATTATTGTTCGTGAAATAGATGCCTTAGGCGGATTAATGGGAAAAATTGCTGATAAATCTCATTTTCAAATTAAAATGCTAAATAATTCTAAAGGACCTGCTGTTCGTGCTTTGCGAGCTCAAGCGGATAAAGTAACATACCGTCAAAATATGCTTAAAGCCTTAAAGGATACCAAAAATCTTACCATTAAAGAAGGCATGGTCGAAGATTTAATTATTGAAAATAACCAAGTAAAAGGCGTAATTTTAGCCAATGGGGAAAAAATTACGAGCCAAATTGTTATTTTAACAACCGGAACTTATCTGAAAGCTAATATTTTAATAGGCTCATCATCAACCCCAAGTGGACCTCATGGGGAACAAAGAAGTAATAGGCTAAGCGACAATCTAAAAAAATACGGTCATCAAATTCAACGCTTAAAAACGGGAACCCCTCAAAGAATCAAAGCCTCTTCAATCGATTTTAACCAAATGCAAGAAGAAAAGGGTGATTCCCAATATTGGACGTTTTCTTGCGACGATGAACCATCTTACGATATTAACAATCAACAAAAATGCTATTTAATTTATACCAATGCTCAAACTCATCAAATTGTCCTAAACAATCTTGACAAATCTGCTATGTATGGGGGCTATGTTACAGGCGTCGGTCCAAGATATTGTCCAAGTATTGAAGATAAGCTAGTGAGATTTAAAGACAAAGAACGGCACCAACTTTTTTTAGAACCAGAAAGTTTAGCCTATGATGAATGGTATCTCCAAGGATTTTCTACATCGATGCCTAAAGATATTCAAGAACAAATGGTTCACAGTTTAAAAGGCTTGGAAAATGCCATAATTACTAAATATGCTTATGCAATTGAATACGATGCGATAGATCCTCTCGAAATAAACCCCTCATTAGAATCAAAAATAATTAATAATCTTTTTACAGCTGGGCAAATAAATGGCACCAGTGGCTATGAAGAAGCCGCAGCTCAAGGCCTAATGGCTGGCATAAATGCTAGTTTAAAATTAGAAAACAAGGAGCCTTTAATTTTAAAAAGAAACGATGCTTACATAGGAGTTTTAATTGATGATTTAGTAACCAAAGGCACCAAAGAACCCTATCGAATGTTAACATCCCGAGCCGAATATCGTTTAATTCTTCGTCATGATAATGCTGATCTTCGTCTAAGAAAATATGCTCATGAAATTGGAAGCATTACTGAAACTCAATATCAAAATTACCAAAATAAATTAAAATTACTAACAGATTGTGAAAATTTCTTAAAACAAACAACTTTAAAAATGACCGAAGAAAATAAAAAATACTTTGTTGACCAAAATTATGCAGTTCCCACGACGAGCTTAACATTTTATGAACTTTTAAAACGCCCAGAAATAACTTTAGCATTTTTAAACAACTTTCAAACTATTCCTTTTCCTAAAGAGATAACTGATGAAATGGAAATAACAATCAAATACGAAGGATACATTGCCAAAATGAACAAAGAAATTTCTAAAATGGAAAAATTAGAAAGCAAACAAATTCCGAAAGATATTGATTATCAAAAAATTAAAAATTTAGCTTCGGAAGCCCGCCAAAAATTAGAAAAAATAAGACCCATTTCTATAGGTCAAGCCTCCCGTATAAGTGGGGTAAATCCCAGCGACATTACAATTTTAAGCATTTATTTAAAGAAAGAATATGGTAAAAATGACTGAACAAGAATTTATAGAAGAATTACAAAAACTTAATATCACTTTAACGCAAACTCAAATAAACCAATTTCATATCTATGCTGATTTTTTGCAAAAATATAATGAACACACGAACCTAACAGCCATTAAAACCCTCGAAGATATTTATCTAAAACATTTTTATGACAGCTTAACTCTGACTAAAATAATTAATTTAGACCAAGGCAAATTACTAGATATTGGAACTGGGGCCGGATTTCCTGGTTTAGTTTTAGCAATAACTTATCCCAAATTACAAGTAACATTGGTAGACTCAAATAATAAAAAAATAACCTTTTTAAAAGAATGCTTGAAATTATTAAAAATCGCCAATGTAAATATTATCTCTGATCGGGCAGAAAACTATACAAGGACCCATCGCGAAGAATATGATTACGTAACTTCAAGAGCTGTAGCTCAACTTCGAATTTTAATTGAACTTGGAATTCCGTCTTTAAAAATAAATCAATATTTAATTGCCATGAAAAGCCATTCCGAAGATGAAGTAGCCGATTCCCAAATTGCTTTACAAAAATTAAATTGCCAAATTGTTGACCAAATAAACTTCGATTTACCAAATAATGCTGGTTATCGAACTTTAATAAAAATAATTAAAAATCAAGAAACGCCAAGCATTTACCCTCGAACTTATGATAAAATTAAGAAAAAAATTTAATATTCTAATTTATTTTAAAGTCTTATAATAATTTCGAGCATATAATAAAAATGACTTTTACTAACTTTTGAGTTATAATATCGAAAAAGGTGGAGAAAATGAATATCTTAAAAAAGAATTTAATTATAATAAAAAATCTTAAAGACCAAAAACATATTATGACACATTTAAAATATACAAATGAAAAATTATTTATTGATGGACTGGAAATTGACTTGAATAAAATAGACCTTGCCCAAATATTTAACAATAAAATTATTGAACATATCGAAAAAATAACAATCACCGATATTAAAAAATTAGCTTTAATTGCCTTAGAAAAAGAACGGATGCAAGAAGAAAAATTAGCTAACGAAACCCCTGAGAATTTTCGAATTATGAATTTTCAAATTTTAAATAAGGTTAGAGAAGATGGAACATATCTTGAATATCCGTACTATGTCGATGAAAATAACCGAATTTATGTTCTTTTTAACTATGCTAAAACTGATATTATTAATGAATATCAAAAACTATTTTTAGAATCACAAGGCCAATTAACCGGCCGCGATTTATATGAACACTTTGCCAGAAAAATGCCCAAAATCGAATTAACTCCTGATTATAAAAATCCTCATATGTCCGAAGAAAATAAGTTTGAAAGCGAATTAATCAATAAACAAAATAAATCCCAACGCGTATATCTAAATCAAGAACATGATCTTTATTCACTTGGGACAACGCTTTATGTTCATAACTTTCAAAATGGTAATCTCAATCAAAATATTTACAACCATGAATCACCTTCGGAAAAATCTTCATACTATGACCAGTTTACTTCAACTAGAATTACCATGGCCCCAGCAAATCACCAAATGGGGCACATCATTACGATTCAAAAATATTTAAAACTTATTAAATTTTATAACAACCTTCACAAACCTGAAATTGGTCTATTTGAAGTATTTATGGAAAACTTAATGCAATATCAAGATTATATAAGTGAAGATATGAAAAAAATACTATGGTTATATCAATATAATATGGAGATAATTGAATTTAAAAAATTCGCCACATCCTTTGAATTAGAAGCCTTAAAAAGATATCGAACTATTCAAGATAAAATCCAATATAACTATTCCAACCTCAAAAAAGAAAACGTTAAAATTAGAATGCGTAAATTAGAAGAAGAATATCGAAAAAGACGACTTTTGTTTAACTATTAGAAAAAAATTAATTTTTTAAAACTTATAATCAATTGTCAAAATCTAAAATTTTTTAAAATTAAGACTAGTAAAAGACCCATTTTTAATTTTAGCAACCAGAGATATTGGCTGATAAAATCTTTATATAATGGATGTCGACATTATACGACCATATCCCATTTATAAAGTTTTATTATAAAAAGAGGAGTGATGCACTATGATAGAAGAATTGCCTAATAATCTTATTGAGTTTGTTAAAGCAGGAGAAAGTACAACACTTGAATATAAAAAAGCAAAAAAAATCTACACCCATTGCTTCCAAATTTTCTTGAAAGTTTTAAAATATATGATATAATACACTAGAACAAATTTACTATGCCATGAACTTGGTATAGCGAAAGGAGAGTAAGAATGAAAGCAAATTTACATCCAGAAATGAAAGACGTAACTGTTACCTGTGCATGTGGAGCAAGCTTTAAAACTAAATCTACAAAAGGTGACATTGAAGTTGAAGTTTGTAGTGAGTGTCATCCATATTATACTGGAAAACAAGGAAAAACTGTAAGAACTGGAAAAATTGAAGAATTTAACCGTAAATATAACTTAAATAAAAGTGGAAAATAGATTTATATTTTCGAAAAATCACTTAAAATAAAAGTTCTTCATAAATTTTTAAAGAGGAATAAATATTCAAAGTAGGTAGAAATATCTACTTTTTCCGTTGATAAAACAATAATTAAAAAGTAAAGAAAGGATTTTTATATGAAATTAGGTCACAAAGTTGCGATTATTACTGGAAGTACACGGGGAATAGGGTATATGATTGCTAAAAGGTTTTTACAAAATGGCGCAAATGTTGCTATCTGTGGAAGTACTTTAGAAAATGCCTTAAAAGCTGTTGAAAATTTAAAAAAGGAAATTGATATTAATCCTGATCAAGTATTACCTTTTGGTATTGATATGAAAGATACTCAAAATATTAAAAATATGGTTGAACAAGTTATTTCAAAATGGCAAAAAATTGATATTCTTATTAATAATGCTGGGATAACTTCTAATTGTTCTTTATTAGATTCGCAAGATGAAGATTTTTATAATATGTTTGAAATTAATTTGTTTGGACTTTTAAAAATCACGCGGGAAGTTGTTCGATATATGAAGGATACTGGGGGCTCTATTATCAATACGAGTTCAATGGTTGGTATCAATGGTGGTAAAAATCAAGTTGCCTATGCGGCTTCTAAGTTTGCTGTAAATGGAGTTACTAAATCCTTAGCTAAAGAACTAGGCCAATATAACATACGTGTTAATGCCGTTGCTCCTGGTGTTGTGGCAACTGACATGATGAAAAATTCTGTTAGTGAGGAAATGAAGCAAACTTTAATTCATCTAACACCTTTAGCCAAAATGGCCACCCCCGAAGATCTTGTGGGTGCTTATTTATATTTAGCAAGTGATGAAGCAAGTTTTACTACGGGAACAATTATTCAAGTTGATGGCGGACTTCAATTATAAAAAAACTAATTTCAATTTTGAAAATTAGTCTTTTTTTAACCAACAGTTATAACTTTTGTAGAATTACCTCGTCCTATTGGCATACTTAATCTAACAATGATGTTTAATTTACCATCCTTATCAACAAAAAATTTTACTGCTTCATTTTCTAAATTTTGCTCAAAATCATCAATGGTTTCTTCATAATAAGAATTAAAATTCGTCCCTTCAGGATAGTTACTGTCATCTAAATCTTGCAAATCTTCTTCTAAAGAATGTTTAATTGCTTCTTCTACCTGAGTTTTAAAATCCTTGATATTAAATTTTTCAGTCAAGTCATCTAAATCAAGAAAATCACCATCTGTTAAATCGAAATTATAAGTAAAATAACTTGGAACCAAAACATCAGACCCTCCAATTCCAAAGCTAAACATTAACGAAACAAAGTCTTTTCCTAAATAATAATCGTAGTTATTTTCTACATATGTTTGTTTATCTGTAACACCGGTATTATACATCTCTACCATAATTTCAAAAGTTTGTTTCAATTCTTCATTAGCTTCTTTGGCATCATCAGAATTAATATTAATATAAGGAACGACTAAATCATCACTATTATAAGTTCCAAAATCGGTTGTATAACTATTAGCATTTACATTTTTGGTATACGTTGCATCATAAACATAATCTTTAGAGGTATCAATTTTTATGTTGTTTAAAGTTTCTTGGTCATTATTTTTGTCTTCGATTTTGTTTGTAGGCTCGTTGCCTTTCATTAGAACTTTATCAAAAAGAATAAAAGCACCTAACCCAATGCCAGTCACACAAACTAAAATTATTATTAAACTCTTACTACCTTTCATACTTCACCTCATTTAAATGATTCTACCATATTTTTAAGAGAAATATCATCTATATTAAAATGTAATTTACAACTGATTAACCATAACTTTTCCTTTTTATAAAACTGACATACTAAAACATTAAAAAATGTGTAATTTAAAAAATTTAATATTGTCT
>CANQRX010000002.1 GCA_947626425.1 uncultured Bacilli bacterium
TGCCATCACCCTTCACATTTAACCTTATTTTACCACATATTTTTAACCTGTAGTAGTTTTTGGGGGCAAATCATAGTATAATTCAATAAGAAAGGGAGGAGAAATTTTTATGCCAGAGGATGTAAATAAGAGTATTTTTTCTTATGCTTATGATTTAGACAAATCATCTCCACTTTTAACATTTTTAAATGTAGATCAAATATTGTTAAAAGATTTGGATTGCATTGTTTGTTTGGAAAGTGCTGCTGATTTACTTGGGTATACAAACGGTGGATTTCGTCATAAAATTTCAGTATATTCTGAAAAAGATTTTCATAAACCTTACATTCAATGTATTCTTGTAAGTGATTTAAATAAAATACCATTTATTGTTCATAAGGGAATAAAAGTTTCTCCTATTGAAGTAGCAATTAATGACATGTTAGAAAAAGATTCTACAGATGTTGAAGTATTATATGAAACATTTGCCCATTATTATTTTTTAAATAAAGAAAGTTATAATGGCTTAAATATTCCAAAAAAATTAGAAAAAAGGGCAAGTCATTTTAAAGAGGAGGGGGCTTTATTTTATGAGCAATGAAAGTGAACGATTAGAAAAATTTTTAAAACAAGTAATTATTGAAATATCTAAGTTAGATGCACCTATTATTTTTAAAGGTGGTCTTGCTTTAAAGGATATATTGAAAAATATTAACCCAGCCGAAACGATAGAAAGAAGAACGATTGATATTGACGGAAACTTGGTCGGGGAAGTCGATCCAAATAAAGTTACAAAAGTTTTATCACAAGCTATTAAAAATATTGACCCATCTTATAATCTTGAATTATATCGAAATGCAGAAAAAAACAATCTATGGGTTTTAGAATACTAGATAATGAAAATGAAGTAATTACTGAAATAGATTTAGATATGAAGCAAAACCCATTTTACGTAATAGCTGAATTAAATAATATAAATGTAAAGTATTCTTCCATAGAAAAAATATTTGCTGATAAAATTTTTTCTTTATCAGGCCCTCGTGTATTTAGAAGAAGTAAAGATTTATTAGATATTTATTTAATACTTAAAAATCAACATATTCATATTAAAAAAGTAAAAGAAATATTAGATTTTGATAAAAGAGAGTTAGGAGATTTTAGTACAATGATACAAAATAAAGAAGATATGAAACACGCCTATGATTCCTTAAAGGAAATTACCAATAAACCAACATTTGAAGAAGTATGGAAAGAAGTAAATGAGTTTTTAATTACAAATCACTTAATTGCAAATGAAGAAACATTTGAAAAATAATGTTTTTTTAAATGTTGTTTCAATATTGCGGTTTATTACTTTTATATCTTATGAACCTTATATTGTAAGCACATTAATAATGGAATAGCCAAAGAATAATGATGCTAAGCAATCTTGTTTTTTTAAGAAAAATTTCTAAAAGATTATTGATACTTTACAATACAAAAATTTAATTAAACTTTACATTAATATAAAATCCTTCGCCCCAAAGTAAAAAATATTTTTAAATATGTCAAAATATGATAGAATATGATATATGGAATAGGAGGGACAAAAATGAGTAAAGATATGTTAATCATTTTAGGTATTGCAGCCTACATCGTAACTGTTACTGCAATTACAGTAGCCCTTAATTTTTTAAATAAACGGCAAAAAGATGTTTATTATAAACAAATTACTGAATTAGAAAGAGATAAAAATTTAATTATTTCGGCTTCAATTATGAGTGAATTAAATAAAATTCAACCTTTAATGAATAACGAATTGGTTAAACAAGCTTATGATAATTTTGTTGAAAGATTTGAAAAAATTAAAAATGAAGATGTTGCTAAAATAACCGATATGCTTGTTGATGTCGAAGAATTGTATAACGATAAAAATTATAAAGAATTAAAAGAAAAATTAAATAAAACTGAATTAGAAATTTATTATGCGAAAACCAAAGCTAATACTTTATTAGAGGAAATTAAAGAAATTACTTTAAGTGAAGAAAGAAATCGGGAAACGATAACCAAATTAAAAGCTAGCTATCGGGAAATTTTGAGAAAATATCATGATCATAAAAATGAATATCAATTAATTAGTAGTCCTATTGAACTACAGTTTGAAAATGTTGATAAATTCTTTTCGGCTTTTGAAGTAGCTATGGAAAAAAACTCTTTTCAAGAAGTTGGGAAGATTGTAAAGGCTATTGATGACTTAGTAGGTAATTTAAAATTAGTAATTGAAGAATCACCAACCATTATTACATTAGGAAGGGCAATTATACCGAAAAAAATTGATGATATTAAAGCCATTGCGACAAGAATGGAAAAAAATGGTTTTAATTTAGATTACTTAAATTTAGATTATAATATCAGTGAATCCAAAAAGAAAATTGCTGACATTTTTCAGCGTCTAAATGTTTTGAATATTGAAGATTCCATTTTTGAATTAAAAACAATGGTTGATTATTTTGATTCCATTTATCAAGATTTTGATAAAGAACGAATTAGTAAAAAGAATTTTGAAGATTTGTCACGAACGATTTTAATTAAAATTAGTAAATTAAGTAAAATAAATGATGCTTTGTTAAAAAAATTAAAAGATATTAAATATAGTTATGATTTATCCGAAGAAGAAGTAAGTGTTGTATACGTTATTAAAGATGAATTAGTTAATGAACATAAAGAATATGATAGTCTTATCAGCGAACATCGGTCTAAAACTTCTAGTTATTCGCATTTAGGAAAACAAATGGAATTATTAAATATCAAGGTTGGAAAAACCGAAGAAAAATTAGATTTTGCCTTACGAAGTTTAGGAAGTTTGAAAGAAGATGAAATAAGAGCTCGCGAACAACTTGATGAAATGAAAACGATTTTAAATCAAGCTAAAAAACAAATACGGTCTTATAAATTGCCGGTTATTCCCGAGAATTATTTTGTCGAACTAGCTGAAGCAACCGAGGCGATCCAAAATTTAGTAGAAGAGTTAGAAAAAACACCAATTTCAATTAAAGCCTTAAACATTCGCGTTGATACTTCGAGAGATTTAGTTTTAAAAGTATACAATACAACTAAAGAAGTCGTCAAAACGGCCCGCATGGCAGAGATGACTATTGTTTATGGTAATCGCTATCGACCAATCAAAGAAGAAATAAATATTGGTTTAACCCGCGCTGAAAATTTTTTCTTTCAAGGTGACTTTAAAAAAGCTTTGGAAAATGCCATAAATGCAGTCAATATTATTGAACCAGGAATACATAAAAAATTATTAGATGAATACCAAGAGTAGTAAGGAGTATGGTTACATGAAGAAAATAATGATTGATTTAGATGAAACAATCGTAATGGATGGTTATTTAAAAGCGGTTAATGATTATAAACATACCAATTATAAGGCTGAGGATATTGACACTTATTTTGTTGAGGATATTTTAGAACCGGAGGAAAAAGAAAAATTTTTAGATTATTTTTACGAAAAACTAAATATTTATGAAGATATTAAAGTCTTACCCAATGCAATTAAAGTAATTGAAGAACTTAGTAAACATTATGACGTTTATATTTGTACTGCTTTTGTGGATAAACGACGACCCTTAGATAGTAAAGTCATGGCCATGTATAAATATGAATGGATAATAAAAAATATGCCATTTATTGACCCTAAAAAAATCATCTTAACTGGTAGTAAAGATGTAATTATGTGTGATATTAAAATTGATGATAAAGTAGGAAATTTGGAAAATGGTTATGGTGAAGTAAAACTCTTATTAGACCATCGGCATAACCAAAATTATGACTTTGAAAAGTTAAACTCTTTAGGAATTAGAAGAGTATATAACTGGGATGCTATTCGCGATATTTTGCTAGAAGGGTGTGAGTAAAATGATTTATTTGGATTACAGTGCCACAACCCCAGTAAGTTATGATGTTTTAGAATCATATATTGGGGCAACAAAAAATTTTATGGGCAATCCTAATTCTTTACATAGTTTAGGTGTTAAAAGTAAAACCTTAATGGCTAGTGCTGTTAAACAAATTAGCGATATTTTTCATATTTTGGAAAGTGAAATCATTTTTACCGGAAGTGCCACGATGGCCAATAATCTAGCAATCATTGGGGCTTGTTTAGCCAATATGAAAATGGGTAATCATGTTATTGTTTCCAAACTAGAGCATCCTTCAATTTATAAAATATGTGAGTATTTAGAAACTTTAGGTTTTGAAATTAGTTATGTTGATAATAATGAAGAAGGATTAATTGATTTTGAAGATTTAAAAAACTTAATTCGGGAAGATACTATTTTGGTTAGTATCTGTGCCGTTAATAGCGAAACAGGGGCAAGACAACCCCTAAAAATGATTCGGCAAATAATTAAAAAAGAAAATGCAGAAACAATATTTCATAGTGATATGACCCAAGCATTAGGGAAAGTTTCGATTAGTTTTCATGATGTTGATCTAGCAAGTGCTTCAAGTCATAAAATTTATGGACCGAAAGGAATAGGTTTGTTATATAAAAGTGAAAGAGTTAAAATAAAACCCCTTTTATATGGAAGTGGTCCAAATGAATACAACCCAGGAACCCCTCCCGTTCCTTTAATTGTGGCCTTTTCTAAAGCAATTCGTCTAGCTACAAGTGATATTGATAAAAGAGAAAATTTTGTAAGACGATTAAATACCATAATTGTCAATGAATTAAAAAAAATTGATGGCGTATTAATAAACAGTAGTAAAATTTGTATTCCTCATATTTTAAATATAAGTTTAAAAAACATAAAACCAGAAACATTTATTCATGCGATGGAAGAATATGAAATTTATTTAAGTACCAATACAGCTTGTGCCAGTGGGGAATTATCAACTTCGATTATGGCTATCTATAATGATCCAAAAAGAGCAATGAGTACCATAAGAATTAGTTTATCTTATCTAACAACATCCGAAGAAGTTTATAAGTTTTTAGCTTGCTTTAAAAAAGTTTATAGTAAATTATCAAACTTCCATTAAAATTCAGCAACATCTTTCATAATAGGCAAAAACTTGTCATTCTTTACTCTTGTTAAAAAACTTCTAATTTATTAAAATTAAAGAAGAAAGGAGATGGAATGAACAATTTTTAAAATTATAGTTTAATTTTCTAACATTTTAGCTATTTCGTGATTGATTTTTGAAAATTTTACTATATTAAAATTAACTTAAATGTTTTAAATAAAAAATTAGAAGATGCAAATCTTCTTTTTTTAATGACTTTTAACATTTTTTACTAGGTTTTAACAATATAAGATTAAACAGTTTTATATAAATGTTAATTTTTCAAAAAATCTGTTTAATGATTTACCTAAAAGGAAATAGTTTCTTGTTTTTTAATGTTTTTTTTAGTATCCTAATGATGTTGGTGATCAATATGAAAAAAATTATTATAATTAAATATGGAGAATTAAATACTAAAAAAGCTAATATTGGTTTATTTTTAAAAACTTTAAAAAATAATATTGCAAGAGTAATAGATGATGATTCAATTGTTATTAAATATGATAAAGGGCGAATGTATGTTGATTGCAAAGAAAACGATGAAGAAGAAATTTTAACAAAAATAAAAAATGTTTTTGGTATTCATGAATTAACTATGGGTTATGAATTAGAAACTAATGATTTCGAATTAGTTAAAGAAGCTGTTAAAGCTTTGGTTTCTAATATAAAAGGGCAAACTTTTAAAGTTGAAACCAAAAGAAGTGATAAAAATTATTTTTTAACAAGTTTGGAAATAAGCCAAAAACTAGGGGCAATAATATTAAAAGAAAACTCTAATTTGCAAGTCGATGTTAAAAATCCTGAGAGCGTAGTTCACATTGAAATTCGACGAACTAATGCTTATATTTATTTAGAAACCCAGTTAGGATTAGGTGGTTATCCTGTTGGGGTAATGGGAAAAGGTTTGTTAATGTTATCGGGAGGAATAGATAGTCCAGTTGCCGGTTTCTTGGCGATGAAAAGAGGAGTTAAAATTGCAGCCATTTATTTTGATAGTCCACCGCATACAAGTATTGAAGCGAAAAATAAAGTTTTAAAATTAGCTAGCATTTTAAGTTCATATCAAGGTAATATTAAAGTTTTTGTGGTGCCGTTTACGAAATTGCAAGAAACTATTTATAAAGAAGTGCCATCTGAATATATGATAACAATCATGCGCCGAATGATGTATCGAATATCGCAAAAAGTTGCTCAAAAAAATAATTGTAAAATAATAATTAATGGCGAATCAATTGGTCAAGTAGCAAGCCAAACTTTAGATAGTATGAATGTTATAAATGAAGTTGTAACAATGCCAGTTATAAGACCTGTCGCTTGTTTCGATAAATTAGAAATAATTGATTTGGCCAAAAAAATAAATACTTATGAAACAAGTATTTTACCATATGAAGACTGTTGTACAATCTTTGTTCCCGAGCATCCAGTTATTTATCCTAAGCAAGAAAAGTGTCTAGAATATGAACAAAAATTTGCTTATGAGGATTTAATAGAAGAAGCAGTAGCCAATGTGAAGGTCATTAATCCTAATGAAAAAAAAGATGAATTTAAAAAATATTTATAATTCATCTTTACATTTATATGATTTACAAATAGCATTGTTATTACCAACTTCAATCGCACCTAAGCCACATCTTTGATTGGCATAATAAGCACAGTTTTTAACTTCACATGCAATTCGTTGATTAAAATATTCATTTTCCATAATTTTCACCTCTATAAATAGAATGTATTACTTTTAAAAATTTATACATAATAATAATGGTGATTAAAATGGAAAATAAATTAAAAGGATTCTGTTTTAATGATGAATTAGTTAAAGAACCAATTAGTAAAGATGACTATGTGGAAAAAATTATTAAAATGGAAAAATTAAATTGTTTTAAAATATAAGGATCTTAATTAAGGAATATCCTTATTTTTTTATTCTAATTATTCGACAATTTACTTATCAAGCATATATTATAATGAATTTTGAGGTGATTTTCTTGACATCAATTAAAAAAATGTTTAGCATAATAAGCATCTTTTCAAAGCCGAAAAAACATGTTAAGATTTAACTAGAATGGAGGTTGTGCTTGGTATGGAAAAAAATAAAAAAGGAATATTTAATGTATTAGATTTAGCAAAATATTTGAATTTTTTACATAATGATTTATACGATAGAAATATATCTCCTTTAAAATTGCAAAAAGTTTTGTTCTTTTTATTTGGCGAATGGGGAGCTTTTATAAAAAATTCATCAGCAGATAATGATGGTAAGGATTTAGTAAATTATTCCATGTATTTGTTTGATAGTGATTTTGAAGCATGGGTTTATGGTCCCGTAGTAATTGAAGTTTATAAAAAATTTAATAATGAAACATTATCTGAGGAAGAGATTTTTAATAGCTTCGAAAAAAAATATGTTGGACATTTTATTAAAGATTTGTGTAAAGAGCTTTTTGAGTTAAGTGATTTTCGATTAGTCGAATTATCTCATCAAAAAAAATGTTGGAAAAATAATTACAAAGCAGAGGATACTTTTCATAACAAAATTATAAATAAGGATGATATTATTCATGAATTTGCAGGGGAAATATAATAGTAAGAAATTTTTTCCTTCACAAATACATAAAAAGTATCAAAATAAATATCAAAATATTGCTACGAAAGAAATAATATTTTTAAATCAATACTCGGTAAAAAGTGATAATTTAAAATTTACTAACTTTTTGCAAAGAGTTTGTTCTGATCGAAATGTCAAATTAAAAAAACATATAGATAACTGTATGTTAAATCCTTCTTACTTTGATATGAACTTTACTGGAAGAGATGTCTCGCAACAAAGCGCATCAGATTTAAAAAAAATAAAAAGAGTAAATGGGATTTTAAACTTATATAAATATGTGCCTCAACAAACAGATATTTTATATAAAGCTACGTTGGTAAATTCTAATGAAAGAGGATTTCAACTATATTTTACTATGTGTGGAAATGTCAAATACGTTTATATAATCGATATTTATCATTTGCTAATTACAAGTAAATTAGATCGAAAAAAACAGCATTTTTCTTTAATCAATGAATATAATATGAGAAAAAAATATAATAAAGATATAAAAGATGTATTATTTATATAAATATAATTAAAAAAAATCCTTCAATCAAGGATTTACTTTTATTATTGGTAGCCTGTACGGGGTTTGAACCCGTGAATACGAGCTTGAGAGGCGCGCGTGTTAAACCACTTCACCAACAGGCCATTGCTTTTTACGAAAAACATTGTAACATTAAAATGATATTTTTACAATAGACAATTAGGGGTTTTCCCGATATAATAATTTTAAGTGAAGTGATATTATGATTAATCGTCAAAACCTTAAAAAAAAGGCACGCGCAAACGTTAAAATCAATTATTTTCGAAATGTTATTTTAATTTTTATAGCCACTCTTTTAATAACAGGAACTTATCAGTATAAAACTAAAACTTATTTTACAATTAATAATATGCAAATAAAGGAAATTGTTAATAATTATAAAAATGATTTAACTTTAAAGATTCCTTCTAGTAAAACGAATTATGAAACTAAATACTATGCTGGAGTTTTGTCGGTTTTTGTTAATGAAATAAGCCAAAGTGGTTCTTTAGCTTACGGAACTTTAACGGCCTTAAATCGTCTTTTATTTCGAGGGAAAATTAGCGATTTAGTGACTGTTATTTTAGGTTTATTATTATCATTTTTCTTCTTTTTGTTTTTAAAAAACATTATTGTTATTGGTAAAAATCGGTATTTTTTAGAACAAAGAATATATCCAGATACGAAGTTTGAAAAATTATTTTTTCCATATAAAGTTAAACAAACTTGTCATTTAGCCTACATTTTATTTTTAAAATATATTTATCAATTTCTGTGGTCCCTAACTATTGTGGGCGGTTTTATTAAATATTATGAATACATTATGATACCTTATATCTTGGCTGAAAATCCAACGATAAATAAAAAGGATGCTTTTGCATTATCCAAACAATTAACTTTTAAAAATAAAAAAAATTTATTTAAATTAGATTTAAGTTTAATTGGTTGGTGGGTTTTAGGAATTTTATCTTTTAATTTAACAAATATCTTCTATTTTAATGTTTATAAAGAATGTTTGTATGCTCAAATCTATATGAATTTAAGAAAAAAGAATAAAAATAAAGTTTTAGTAAAAAAATATTTAAAAGATGAGTATTTAGTTAATAATGAAGATAATGTTAAAACTTATCCTGATTCTAAATATTTTCTTCCTTTAACGAAAAACAGACGGTGGTTAACACTTAATTATAATAAAAAGTATAGTCTTTCTTCTTATATTTTGTTGTTTTTTACCTTTTCAATAATTGGTTATTTATCCGAATTATTAATTGCCTTTGTGGAGCAAGGAGTATTCGTTAATCGGGGAACTTTGTTTGGACCTTGGTTACCAATTTATGGGGCAGGGGGATTGTTAATTTTAATTGTTTTAAAAAAACTTCGTGATAAACCTTTTCTCTTATTTTTAAGCGCGATGGTTTTATGCGGCGTAGTTGAATTTTCAACTTCTGTATACTTAGAGATTGTTCATCATATGAAATGGTGGGATTATACTGGCTTTTTTATGAACATTGATGGTCGTGTTTGTTTAGAAGGGTTGTTAATCTTTGGCTTAGGTGGGTGTGTTTTTACATATATTTTAGCACCTTTACTTGATAATTTATTTGCCAAAATGTCTAAAAAAGGGAAGTATTTCCTATGTGCGATTTTATTAATATTATTTGCCACCGATTTTATTTATTCAACCATTAAACCGAATGAAGGATATGGTATTACTTGTCAAGAAGCGGTTTTAAAGGTGATTTCATGATTTTGAATATCAGTGGAAGAACCGACATTGTGGCTTTTTATACACCGTGGCTTATGAATCGCTTTGAAGAAGGCTTTATTGATGTTCGTAATCCCATTTGGCCTAAAAAGGTTTCAAGAATTTATATGAAAGATGTTGATGCCCTTGTTTTTTGTACAAAAAATCCTAAACCAATTATCCCTTATTTAGAAAAAATTAAAAAACCAATTTTATTTCAAGTAACGATTACTCCTTATAAAGATGATATTGAAGTTAATGTTAATAAAAAAGAAGTAATTGAAAATGTCAAAAAAATCTCGGAAATTTTGGGAAGTGATCGAGTATATGTTCGATATGATCCTTTTTTTCTATCTGATAAATATTCGTTAGAATATCATGCCAAGGCTTTTCAAAAGTTAACCAAGGAATTACAAGGTTATGTTAAACATTTTATTTTTTCTTTTTTAGATGATTATAAAAACGTTTGTAAAAATCAAAGTGAGATTAAAGCTCAAAAATTGACAAGTGAGGATATTAAAAATATTGGTCTAACTTTTGCTAAAATTGCTAAGGAAAGGGGAATGACAATTCAAACTTGTGGGGAAAAAGAAAACTTAGAAGAATATGGCTTTTTAAAAAGGGATTGTCTAGATCTTAATTTAGCTTTTGCGTTAACTGGTAAAACTAAATTTAAAAAATGGAATGCAAGGAAAAATAAATATTGTCATTGTGTCGAAATGGTCGATATTGGGTCTTATAATTCTTGTCCCCATTTATGTAAGTATTGTTATGCCAATTTTTTAGAAGATGAAGTCCGAAAAAACTATCAACAACATAATAAATCATCATCACTTTTAATTGGAAATTTACAAAAAGATGATGAAATTGTAGTCCGAAAAAAATAAATATGGTATTATTATAATAGAGAGGATTGATGTAATGAGAATAGCTTTAATAAATGAAAATAGCCAATTAAAGAAAAATGCATTTATTTATAAAACATTACAAAAAGTGGCTCAAAAATATGGGCATACAGTTTATAATTATGGGGTAAGTGTTAATAAAGACGCTAATATTAATTATGTGGGAGCTGGCTTTTTAACAGGCCTTTTACTAGCAACCCGAACAGTTGATTTTGTGATAACGGGTTGTTCAAGTGGAATAGGGGTATGCATGGCTGCCAATAGTATGCCAAATGTTTCTTGTGGTTATGTTGCTGATGGAGTTGACGCGACTTTATTTGCCAAAGTAAATGCTGGAAATGCTGTAAGTATTCCGTTTGGAAAATATTTTGGAACGGGAGCAGAAATTAATTTAGAACAGATTTTTCATGCTTTATTTAAAACAGAGTTTGCAAGTGGATACCCAGAAGAGAGAAGAAATATTCAACAAGATCAACGAAAAGAATTAAAATTACTGCAAAAGGCCGCACGTAAAAGTCTATATGATGTTTTAGATGCCATTGATAAAGATTTTTTATACGAAATTATTGCCAATGACTATTTTGAAGAAAACTTTTTTGCTCAATGTCGTGATGATGAAATAGCCGAATTTTTAAAAGAAGTTTTAGATGCTTAAAAATCACTTGGTTTTAAAAAATCGGTATAAATTCCTTTAATTCCTTGCTTTAGATATTGTTTAGCTAAAGATAAATCATTTTCAGTATGAACATAAATATTGATATGATGCTCTTTAGCTATTTTTAAAATTTCTTCATTGGCAAGAGTTGTCCACATCGTAATATTGGTAATATTTTTTTCTTCGCACCAATCACATATTTTAGTAAATTCTTCATTGCCACCATTCCAACGCATATACATTGTAAAAATATAAGTGGCATTAGGAATAATTTTGTTGATTGTTTCATACATTTCTTCATTATAAATCTGAATAATAAATCTCTTTAAAAGAGAAGGTTTATTTTTAATTAAAAAGTACATATAAGAAAATTGTTTAGAAACGGATTCGTAATCAGAATATTTACTATCCGTAACAATATAAACATCTGGGTATTTTTCCATTAGGTTTAATAAATCGACAAAGGTTAAAGGAGTATATTTACCTAAAATTAAATTATTTAAAAAATCGTCTTTACTAGTAGAATTTTCACCTCCTAAATCATGGGCTAATACTAGTTCCTGATCACTAGTGAATTGAAAATCAACTTCAAAAGTTCTGATGCCTTCTTTATAACCATTTAAAAAAGCTTCTAAAGAATTAGTATAACTAATATTATCAATTCCATAAAAAGCATGACCAATCAAAAAATCGTTTTGCCAAGAATATTGTTCTTCAAAAACTTTTTCGGTTTTATCATTAATACTAAAACTTTCTTTATAAAAAAAGATTGCTCCAAATATTAGAAAAATCACTATAATAAGAAATATTTTTTTTATCATGTTATTCACCATAAATAACTATATCATCGTTTTTTGGGGAAGTCAAAATTTGTCAAGAAAAAAATCATTGCAAAAAATTAAATAATTTTAGATAAATGCTCTGTAATTTTAATAGAGTTTTTAACTTTAAATATTAACTTTTGTAAATGCTAATTGAAAAGGTAAAAAAAATAGTATATACTGATAATAATAGAGGAAAAATAGTAAGGGATGAGTAAATGAAAACAAAACATAAAATTTTATTGGTATTACTTTCATTATCATTGATAGCTAGTTTATATGTAGTTCAATCTTATGCTTTATGGTCTTACACCGCCCCTCAAACTACAACAAACAGTGTTAGTTCTGGATGCTTTAATATACAATATAGTGAAACAAGTGGTTCAAATTTAAGTTTAACAAAGTCTTATCCTATAAGCGACGCAGATGCTATAAAAAAAGAAACTAATCCGTATACTTTTACAATAACGAATAAGTGTACAATAAATACTGCTTATACAGTTACTTTGAATGTTATGAAAGGGAGTAATTTAAGTACGTCATTTATTAAATATGCGTTAGTTTCAGGTACTACGACTCCAACTGGAAAATTTCTTAGTAAAGCTCCAACTAATACAGATACTACTAATTATGAAAATAGTGCTAATATTCTAAATTCATATAAAGTTGCAACTGGTGTACTAGCCAATAACGGCGCCCATACATTTAAGTTGTATTTATGGATTGATGAAAGTGCAACTACGGCAATTGCAGGACAAAAATTTGAAGCCGCTGTTTATGTCAACAATGTTCCAACTACAAGTGCTGCATCTGGTCCAATTATGAGCCAGTAATATTCTCTTGATAATTTTAAATCTATTTAGGCAACTAAGATAATTGAAAATAGTTTTTTGAAAATAATTTCTTTAACTTTTTTAAATCTTTAACATAAAAAAATTATTATCTTTTATTATGTCAAAGCTATAATTAGATTTTGTCAATTTATAAAATGTTTATTGAAAAGATAAGAAAAATAGTTTATACTGATGATAATAGAGAGAAAATAGTAAGGGATGGGTTTCATGAAAACAAAATATAAAATTTTATTGGTATTACTTTCATTATCATTAATAGCCAGCTTATATATAGCCCAGTCTTATGCTTTATGGTCTTATACTGCCCCTCAAACTTCTACCAATAGTGTCAATTCGGGCTGCTTTAATATTACTTATACAGATACAGGGAGTTCCTCATTAAATTTATTACATAGTTTTCCAATAAGTGATACGGACGCATTAAGAATAGAGAGTCCATATACTTTTACAATTACAAATAGTTGCTCAATTAATACGGAATATACTGTTACTTTAAATGTAATAAATACTAGTACTTTAGATGCTGCAAATATTAAGTATGCTTTGGTTCCAAATAATGATAGTAATCCTACCGCTGGGAAATTTCTTAGTAGTGCTCCAATTAATAGTGATACTAATAATTATGACGCCAAAAGTACTATTAAAACTTCCTATAAATTAGCTAGTGGTGTGTTAGCACAAAATGGAACTGCAAAATTTAAGTTATATCTGTGGATAAAAGAGGAAGCAACAGATTCCATAAAAGGGCAAACATTTACATCGGCAGTTTATGTCAACAATGTTCCAACTAATAAAGGTGTAACTGGACCAACTATGAGTCAATAAATTTTTAAATCTTATTTCTTTTAATAAAAAAGACATTAAAACATTTTTTGCTTTTGTTCGTTTTTAAAATGTTCATTGAAAAGACAAGAAAAATAGTTTATACTGATGATAATAGAGAAAAATAGTAAGGGATGAGGTCATGAAAACAAAATATAAAATTTTATTAGGAATAATTTCTCTCGCGTTATTAGCTAGTTTATATATAGCTCAGTCTTATGCTTTATGGACTTTCACGGCCCCTCAAACTACTACAAACAGTGTCAGTTCTGGTTGCTTTGATATAGAATACAGTGAAACAGCCAGTTCAACTTTGAATTTAACTCAGTCTTATCCTATAGATGACGCTCAAGCCTTAAGTAAAGAAACCCCATATACTTTTACAATTAAAAATAATTGTTCTATTAGTACTGAATATACTGTGACTTTAAATACATTAACTTCAAATACATTAGATGATGCCAAAATTAAATATGCAATTGTGTCTGGAAGTAGCACTACTACAACTGGTAAAAAGTTATCTGAAGCCACGGCAAATGCTGATACTACAAATTTTAATTTAGGTAGTACTTTAAAAAAATCTTATAAATTGGCTACAGGTGTATTAACGCAAAGTGGCTCTGTAACATTTAAGTTGTATTTATGGATCGATGCTAGTGCCGGAAATGAAGTAATGAGTCAAAAATTTAATGCTGCTGTTTATGTTAACAATGTTCCAACTAATAAATCAGCAGCAAGTCCGACTATAAGTTCACCTAGTGTTGATGAAGGACCATCCTTTGAAGATGAAGTTCCTACTGATGAAAATGCTATTGAATAACGCTTAATGGATAAAGATAACTAATCTTTATTTTTTAATTAAAAATTCAAAAGGCCTTTTTCTTGTTTTATAAGATGATATTTGTTAATATTAGAGTAAGAAAAGAGGGATAATATCATGAAATCAGTGTCAATAGGAAACGATGATTTTAGTGATTTAATAAAAAGTAATAGTTATTATGTCGATAAAACTAATGCTATTGAAGAATTATTAAAAAATAATAAAAAAGTAGTCTTATATACAAGACCGCGAAGATTTGGTAAAAGTTTGTTTATATCAATGTTAGAACATTTTTTTGACATTGATGAATCTTGTAGTAACAAAGATTTATTTAAAGGATTATATATATCCAAAAGTCCATATTTTAGTGAGTTTGGTAGTTTCCCAGTTATTAGTTTAACTTTTAAAAATTTAAAACAAAATACTTATGAAAGTGTTTATGCTCAGTTTGTTGCTATAATAAAACAAATATATGTTGATAAAAATTATGTTTTTGAGGTTTTAGATGATTCCGAAAAAGATTTATTCAACGGAATCAAAAATGGAACAGTTACGATTGAAGAATATAAATTATCAATATTTCTTTTATCAAGATGGTTAGAAAGGTATCATCAAAGGAAAGTTGTAATTTTAATTGATGAATACGATGTTCCAATTCAATGTGGTTATTTAAAAGGCTTTTACGATGAAGTAATAGATTTAATCAGCAGTGTTTTTTCGGCTTGTTTAAAAACCAATAATTCTTTAAAAATGGGAATATTAACTGGTGTTTTACGAGTAAGTAAAGAATCAATTTTCAGTGATTTAAATAATTTAAAAGTATATGATATGATGAGCTTTCATTATCTTGAATCATTTGGGTTTACGGAATCAGAAACAAAAGAATTATTAGAATATTATGGTTTAGAATTAACAAGTGATGTTAAAAATTTTTATGATGGATATAGTATGAATGGAGTAAGTATATATAATCCTTGGAGTATTCTAAATTATGCTGATGAAAAAATTTTAAATTCGTATTGGATAAATACTTCGGGAAATGATTTAATAATAAAATTATTAAGTGAAACAAGTAAAGAAGTTAAAATCGACATTGAAAAATTAGCAACTGGAGAAAGTATTTCATTTACCTATAATGATAAATTAACCTATTTAGATTTGGATAAAAAACAAAGTAAAAATAATATTTTAAACTTAATGTATGCTTCAGGTTATTTAACAATCGATCAAGTTATTGATGAAGCATTTCGAAAGTACAGCGTAAAGATACCTAATGAAGAAGTAAAAATATTTATATTAAAAATTATTAGTTATGCTTATGCAAATGATGTAATAGATGAATACGTTAGTAATTTTGGGGAGGCTTTAAAAAATGATAATAAAGAAGAAATGGAAAAAAGTTTAAATAAAATGTTAGAAAGTATGTCATATATGGTAACTTGCGACAACTTTTATCATGGATATATGTTAGGAATTTTTCAAGGCTTTTTAAGAGGACAATATATTGTCAAATCAAACCGAGAAGGAGGATTAGGAAGATTTGATGTATTAATTGAGAAAAAAGATCGAAATTTTGGCTGTATTTTTGAATTTAAAATAGCTGAGAAAGAAAGTGAAATGGAAAATTTAGCAAGCCTTGCTAAAAAGCAAATGAAAGAAAAAGAATATTACAAAGAATTACAATTAGACAAAGTTGAAAATATAAAAGAATATGCTTTAGTATTTTATGAAAAGAAATGTGTTGTTAGGTAAAGGAGGGATAATATCATGAAATCAGTGTCAATAGGAAACGATGATTTTAGTGATTTAATAAAAAGTAATAGTTATTATGTCGATAAAACTAATGCTATTGAAGAATTATTAAAAAATAATAAAAAAGTAGTCTTATATACAAGACCGCGAAGATTTGGTAAAAGTTTGTTTATATCAATGTTAGAACATTTTTTTGACATTGATGAATCTTGTAGTAACAAAGATTTATTTAAAGGATTATATATATCCAAAAGTCCATATTTTAGTGAGTTTGGAAGTTTCCCAGTTATTAGTTTAACTTTTAAAAATTTAAAACAAAATACTTATGATGAAGTATATGAACAGTTTGTGATGCTTATAGAAAAACTATATACAGAAAAAAGTTATGTTTTAGAAGTATTAGATGAAGATGAAAAAAATAAATTCAAAAGAATAAAAAGTGGTCAAGCAAAATATAGTGAATATCAAGATTCGTTATTTCAATTATCAATATGGTTAGAAAGGTATCATCAAAAGAAAGTTGTAATTTTAATTGATGAATATGATGCTCCTATTCAAAGTGGTTATTTGAATGGCTTTTATGATAAGGTAATAAATTTAATTAGAAGTGTTTTTTCAGCTTGTTTAAAAACCAATAAATCTTTAAAGATGGGAGTATTAACCGGAGTTTTACGAGTAAGTAAAGAATCAATTTTCAGTGATTTAAATAATTTAAAGGTATATGATATGATGAGCCTTCATTATCTTGAATCATTTGGTTTTACGGAAAAGGAAACTAAAGAATTATTAGAATATTATGGTTTAGAATTAACAAGTGATGTTAAAAATTTTTATGATGGATATAGTATGAATGGAGTAAGTATATATAATCCTTGGAGTATTCTAAATTATGCTGATGAAAAAATTTTAAATTCGTATTGGATAAATACTTCGGGAAATGATTTAATAATAAAATTATTAAGTGAAACAAGTAAAGAAGTTAAAATCGACATTGAAAAATTAGCAACTGGAGAAAGTATTTCATTTACCTATAATGATAAATTAACCTATTTAGATTTGGATAAAAAACAAAGTAAAAATAATATTTTAAACTTAATGTATGCTTCAGGTTATTTAACAATCGATCAAGTTATTGATGAAGCATTTCGAAAGTACAGCGTAAAGATACCTAATGAAGAAGTAAAAATATTTATATTAAAAATTATTAGTTATGCTTATGCAAATGATGTAATAGATGAATACGTTAGTAATTTTGGGGAGGCTTTAAAAAATGATAATAAAGAAGAAATGGAAAAAAGTTTAAATAAAATGTTAGAAAGTATGTCATATATGGTAACTTGCGACAACTTTTATCATGGATATATGTTAGGAATTTTTCAAGGCTTTTTAAGAGGACAATATATTGTCAAATCAAACCGAGAAGGAGGATTAGGAAGATTTGATGTATTAATTGAGAAAAAAGATCGAAATTTTGGCTGTATTTTTGAATTTAAAATAGCTGAGAAAGAAAGTGAAATGGAAAATTTAGCAAGCCTTGCTAAAAAGCAAATGAAAGAAAAAGAATATTACAAAGAATTACAATTAGACAAAGTTGAAAATATAAAAGAATATGCTTTAGTATTTTATGAAAAGAAATGTGTTGTTAGGTAAATAAAAAAACAGGGGGATTGATTTTAATAGACTTTAAATCACCTTTTTGATAAAATTGTTAAAGTAATGAAGGGAGCTAGTTATGACTGAAAAATTTGCAAAATTAATGGTAGGTTTATTTGGAACTTGGACCTCTACTTTATACGGAAAATATATTATCGTTTTTATTTTATCAATGATTCCCATCTTAGAATTAAGAGGTGGCTTAATTGCTGCTTCCATACTTAATTTACCAATGTGGCAAAGTTTACTTATTTGTTTTATCGGAAATTTAATTCCTGTCCCTTTAATTTTGTGGTTTATTATGCCTTTATTCGAACGTTTAAAAAAAAGGAAATTTTTAAAATCGTTTGTAACTAAAATCGAAAAAAAAGCTAATAATAAAAAGGACCAGATTGAAAGATTAAAATATATTGGTTTATTTTTCTTTGTAGGAGTACCTTTGCCAGGAACAGGAGCTTGGACAGGTAGTTTAATCGCAGCTTTTTTAGGATTAGATAAAAAGAAATCCTTGATAGCTACAAGCTTAGGAGTGTTAATGGCAGGTATTATCATGCTTTTAGTATCATACGGTGTACTTGGAAATTTAATTAGATAAGGAGAATTTAAATTATGAAAACAATAAATGTAAGTGTTGGCATAAGTAATCGTCATGTTCATTTAACTAAAGAAGTTTATGAATCTTTATTTCATGATGAATGCTTAGCAGAAAGAAAATTAAATCAGCCAGGCGAATATGTTACAAGTCATTTTGTAACTTTAAAAGGACCAAAAGGAACAATTGAACATGTTCGAGTTATGGGACCCACTAGGGTCTATAATCAAGTAGAAGTTTCTTATTCAGATGCTTTTGAATTAGGCGTAAATCCGCCTGTTGTTAGAAGTGGCAATTTAGAAAATGCTGAAGATATAACAATAATTTATGAAAATAAAGAAATTGTTTTAGAAAAATCCTGCATCATTGCGGAAAGTCATCTTCATATGAATCCTATAGACGCCAAAAAAATGGGTTTTGTTGATAAACAAATTGTACCAATAAAAATAAATTCAGTTCGGAAAGGAACAATTGAAGCTTTTGTTAAGATAACCCCAAATGGTTTTTTTGAACTTCATATTGACCGCGACCAAGCCAATTGTTTCTTATTAAAAAATAATGATCTTGTGGAAGCAAAATTATGAGTTTTTTTATCAAAAATGTCGAAATTAAAAATCCTGTTTGTCTAGCACCCATGGCTGGTTATTCAAATACCAGTTTTCGGAAAATAATTAAGCAAATGGGGGCTGGTTTAATTTTTTGCGAAATGGTTAGCGATAAAGCTTTAGTTTATCAAAATGCCAAAACCCTAAAAATGTTAAAAATGAGTGAAGAAGAACGGCCAATTGCCCAACAAATATTTGGAAGTGATATCCCATCTTTCGTTGGAGCTGCCAAAATTGTGGAAGAAAAAATGAAGCCTGATATTATTGATATTAATATGGGTTGTCCTGTTCCTAAAGTTGCAATCGGGGCTCAAGCGGGAAGTGCTTTATTAAAAGACCCTGACAAAATATATGAAATAGTGAAATCTGTTGTTGAAAATGTTGATGTTCCCGTAACTGTAAAAATAAGAAGTGGTTGGGACGAACAACATATAAATGCAGTATTAGTTGCCAAAAAAATCGAACAAGCTGGAGCTAGTGCTATTACAATCCATGCTAGAACAAGAAGTCAAGGTTATTCCGGTAAAGCAGATTGGAATATTATAAAACAAGTAAAAGAAAGTGTAAAAATTCCCGTCATTGGCAATGGTGATGTAACAACACCTTTTTTAGCCAAAAAAATGCTTGATGAAACCGGTTGCGATGGGGTAATGATAGGCCGAGGTGCCCTAGGGAACCCTTGGTTAATCAAAGAATGCGTTGCCTATATAGAAAATAAAGAAATTTTACCACCAGTTTCTAATCAAGAAAAAATAGCTATGATGAAATATCATTTTGAATTATTAAAACAAGATAAATCTTTAGAAGTGGCTTTATTAGAAATAAGATCAAATATATTATTTTATTTAAAAGGAATGCCTAATAATAAAGAAATAAAAAATAAAATTTGTAATTGTCACACTGAACAAGAAATTTTTGCAGTTTTAGATGAATACAAAAAATCTTTAGAATAATGACTAATATAGATGGAGGCAAAATATGATTGATTTTACAAATGCTAAAGAAGAAATGAATAGTTATAAAGGTTCAGAAAAAAAGAAAACTTTAATTTATGACAATAAAAGATATTTAGTGAAATTTCCTGATCCAATAAGAAAAAAAAATAAAAATATTTCTTACATAAATAACGCTTTTTCTGAATATGTTGGAAGTAATATATTTAAGCTGGTGGGTTTTGAAACCCAAAATACAATATTGGGAGTTTATAAATATAATGATAAAGTTAAAATTGTATGTGCTTGTGAAGATTTTACTGATAAAAATCATGAATTATATGAGTTTGAAAATTTAGTTTTAAGTAGCAATCCTGATAAACAAATTAAAACAGAATTAAAAGATATATTAGAAGTAATAGAAAATAGCAAATTATTAAATAAAAAAGATATAATTGAAAAATTTTGGGATATGTTTGTGATTGATAGTTTAATTGGCAATCCAGATCGCCATAATGGAAATTGGGGTTTTTTAGTAAACAAGCAAACAAATGATATTAAATTTTCACCAATTTTTGATTGTGGTTCGTGTTTAAATCCGATGTTAGAAGATGAAGAATTACAAAAACTAACTGAAACAGAATTAAAAAATATAGCTATTAATTGTTATTCATGTTTTACTCAAAATAATAAAAAAATAAATTATTTTTTATATATTAAAAGTTTAAAAAATGAAAATTGCAATAAAGCTATTACTCGTAATTTTAAAAAAATTGATATAAATGAAATTAACAATTTTTTAGATAATATGGATTTAATATCAAATGTTAGAAAAGAATTTTATAAAAAAATTATTAATTTAAGATATGAGATATTAAAAAAAGTTTTTAATGTTTTAAATTAAACATAATAAAACATCTTGAAAAAAGAAAGTTATTAACTTATAATTTTAATAGAAAATAGGAAGGAAAAAGATAAATGAAAATAGAAAATTATAAGTTAAAAACAAGTAAAAAAGCAAAAATATTGATTGGAAGTATGGTAGGAATAATGGCTCTAGGGGGGGGGGTATCTACTAAATAAAAGTTTAGGAAAATACCAAGTCGAACAAAGTTTTCCCATAATGAATGGGAAAATTCAAGCAAACAGTGGTGATGTTTCAATCATTGCTATTAAAGTTGATGGAGCTGTAGTAGATGAAATTCCAGCTAAAGGTTCAGGAAAATATTTTGAAAGTGCGGAATGTTCAAATGGAGCTACGGGATCATGGGATCGAACGAATTGGCAATTTTTATTAAATACAACCAAAAAAACCAAATGTACATTAAATTTTACAACAACAAAAAGTACAACTGGTGAACAAAGTGGTGCAAGTAAAATGGAAGATTTATTATCTCAAGAAGAAGATAAAGGATCAGGAATAACTATTGTCAGTGATGATAATAACATTAGATATATTGGTCAAAATCCTAGTAACTATATTTATTTTAATTGTAAAGATAGTACAACTCAAAACGCCGAAAATTGTGAAACATGGCGAATAATAGGATTAATGGATGGAATAAAAACCAAAGCCGGAAAAACGGAAAGATTGTTAAAAATCATAAGAGAAAAATTACCTGTTTCTTTAAGTTGGGACTCATCTGCTTCTAGTGTAAATCAAGGCTATGGAGTAAATGAATGGAGTCAAGCAGATTTAATGACTGTCTTAAATGGCGATTATTTTAAAGGCCAAAAAGGAACTGATAAATGTTATAGTAGTTCTGGCGTATCAACAACAGACTGTCCAGATTGGATCCAGTATGGTTTAAAAAAATCAGCCCAAGATATGATCGAAGAAGTGGTTTGGAATACGGGAACGGCCGCAGTAACAGAAAACACTTGGGAAAAAGGAAATATGCCAGTAGTTCAATATATATGGGAACGAAGTGATTTTACAGGAAAGCAATGTAATGGTGGAAGTTATTGTAACGACGATGTTCAAAGACAAACCACATGGGAAGGCAAAGTAGGTTTGATGTATCCATCGGACTATGGTTATGCCACCGATGGTGGGAAAGACCAAGTGAAAAGAATGCAATGTTTATATACACCATTATATGATTGGAATGATAACAGTAATTGTTATAGTAATGATTGGCTATATGATAGTCAAAATTATCAATGGACAATGACTCCTGCGCCGTATTCTTCGTATGCTAGCGCTGTGTTCATTGTCCACGCAATCGGGCGTGTCTACTACCGCAATGCCTACAATGCTAACGCGGCTCGCCCCGTCGTTTATTTAAAGTCTTCGGTAAAAATTACTGGGGGGACAGGCTCTGATTCTGATCCATTTCAATTAAAATTAGAAGAATAATAAAATTTTTAAACTTTGCTAATTCAAACTACTTCTTTTGTGATATAATCTTCTTAAGAATAGGGGTTAGATTATGGAAGAATTAAAATTAAAAATGAAAGAATTAGAACTTTTAACATTAACACTCACTGATATTTATTATAAATATGATATGATTTTAAGCAAAATCAAAGAAATTGAAGAATTATTAAAGAAAACTGAATATCAAGAGCATTATAAAATAATAATATGGCTTAAAAAAATTGGTGAAGATATAGCTAATTTTAAAAACGAAGAAATTTTAGTTGATAAAGAATTTAAATTAAAATTAGAAAATTTAGTTCATTTTTTAGTAAAATATGACAAAATTTCGCAAAAACTTATTGATATAGATTTAGCTAAAAACGAAAAAATAAAAAAACAAATTAATAATTTATATCAAAGTTTGTTTCATAATCAAACATTACTAATTAAAGAAGAGGCTGTTGATATTGATTTTGATAGTATAGTTCCTTATTTTAAAGAACAAGCAAATCATGATTTAAATTTTAAAATAAAAATTAATTTAGATACAAAATTTTATTTGGATAGTGATTTTAAGGGTGTTTATACAACTTGCTTATATAATCCACGTTTAAAAAGAGATATAGTTGGTTATAGTCTAATAAAAGATAGCAAAATTACTGAAGTTTTTGATATTGAAAAAGTAAAGGAACTTTTAACATCTTCTTGGAAAATTTTAGGAGTTAAATTATCTTGTCAAAATATCTTTGAAGGTTGGTGTCTTTTAAAAGATATATCTATGTAAAGCCCTTTAATCACTTTTTAAATGATTCGATAACAATATATTGAAGGTATATTAAATAATCTTACCGAAAAGTTTTGAGTACCTATACCATTATTGACAAAAACAACTGAATTATGATATTTGTACTCTCCTTTTTGAAATTCTTTGGTGTGAGTGTTATTAATTAACCCGCCAATCCCTGGCAATCTTACTAATCCTCCTAAAGAATGTCCACTGAAAAGATAATCGACCTTATCACTAATTTTTGTAATAACTTCCGGTTCATGGCTTAAAAATAACTGTAAGCCTTCCTTTTTTTCTTGCATTAATTTTTCATAGTCCGGTGTAAATCGCGAAATAGAAGATATTCCATTAATATAAATAGGCGTGTTTCCTTGATAAAAAATTGTTTTTCTTTCTCCATCTAAAATTGTGAAACCAGCTTCATTCATAATTTCCTTATAAAGATCAACTTTGTCAGCATCATAATCACCAATCACCGCAAATTTATTTAATGATGCAGAAATGTTTTTTAAAGTCTTTTTTAAAAAGGCAATATTATTTTCCGATAAAGTAATATAGGTATCAAAAAGGTCACCTGAAAATAAAACTAAATCAGGTTTTGTTTCATTTATTTTAGTAACTACTTTTTCTAATTCTTTTTCATTTGTCGTTCGGCCAAAATGAATATCCGAAAAATGTGTAATTGTAAATCCTTTAAAAGAACTTGGAATAGCATTACTTGTTAAATTAAAATCTTTAACAATGACTAATTTTGGTTCAATATAATGCATATAACTATATATTAAAATAATTATTAAAAATAATATAATTAAGTATTTTTTAAAAAAATGCTTTTTTTTACTTTCTTGTATTTCTTCCATGGGCAACTCCTAAAACAAATTTAAAATTAAAATTAAGCCAATTGTTAAGGCATTATGAAAAATATGGCTTATTATACTTGTATAAATACAATCTGTTTCATAATAAGCATTTGCAAAAAAATAACCTAAACTTCCATAAGGTAAAATATAGACAATTTCCTTAAAAAATTGAAGCATATTTGTTAAATCAAGATTATTAATAACGTGTCCTAATCCAAAAAGAAAAGCTGTAAAAATTAAAAATGCTTGTTTATTTTTAAAAGCTTTTTTAAAACTTTTTCGAAAAACAATTTCTTCTAAAATAGGTCCTAAAATAACCATAGCTATAACAGACAAAAATAAATAATTTTCTAAAAATTCACGATTTTGTTGTTCATTAACGGGCATATTATTATTGAAAAAAGCAAGTATCAAAATATTAAAAAGAACCATAAATAAAAAACCTTTTAACCAATTTTTTAAAGCAATTTTGCCAAATTTTTGCCAATTTTTAGTAAAATTATGCCATTCGTTAATTAAACTTTTACGATACATAAAAAAGATAATAAAAAATTCAATAAGATAAATAATTACATTTAAAAGCGCTAAATTAATCGCTGATGTATCTTTAAAAAAAATGACAACACCAAGCCCAACAAACATCGGAATTATTATTAAGTAAAGAATTATTGTTCCAAAACCTTTGCCTAATTCTTTAAAATTCATTTTCTCACCTTCTATTAACTAAATTAATATTACCATACATATAATGAAATTTAAAGTTTTAAAAAGTAAAGTAGTTGAAAAATAATGATAATTTTGATAAAGTTATATTAAGAATTGAGGCGAAGATAATGAAAGGAAAAGCCGTGTTAATTTTATTATTTATAATTATTTTGTCATGTCATCAAGTAAATGCTGAATGCAACAATAATTTACGAAGTGAAGCTGCCAATGTAACTGCTAATTATGTATTGGGGGAAGTAGTTGTAGATAATAAAGGGGTTGAACACCCTGAACTAGATGTGGAAAAAATTAAAGAAGAAATTCAAAACAGTGCCGTCGCAGAAAATTTATCAACAAGTGATTATACAATTGTCGATATCGTTTTATTAAAAGTTTATAATATTACAAAAAATTTATATGTGACTGTTGAAGAAAGTACGGAAAACACCTTAGATACTTACTATTACGAAAATACAAACGATGGTGAATTGACCATCCGAGTACCAGACACCGATAAAATTCGTGATTATAAAGTTCGCATTTTTTCTAACGACAATTCTTGTCTAAATGAAGAAATTACCTCTTTGCCTTCGGTCAAAACGCCAATGTATAACCCTTATTCTGAATATGAAATTTGTTTAAACCAAACTAAATATTATTGTCAACCATATGTAACTACCGAGATCACAATCACCGAAGAACAACTGTTTGCTGAATTATACAAAGAAGATGAAAACAATAATAACAATTCAGAAATTAACCAAAAAGAAAATATTGTGGTAAAAATTTTGAAAATTGGGTTACCAATCGGAATTGGCATACTGGCTTTAATTGTAGCAATTATATCAATTAGTAAAAAAGATAGGAGGAGTGACAAATGAAAAAAATCGGTTATTTAATTTTAGCAATATTTTGTTTATCGGCCAAAAATGTGGTAGCAGAGTGTAATCTCGATTTAAGAACTCAAGCAGCCAATGTCAAAACAAACTATGTTATGAGTGAAATAGTTCTTGATGAATTTGGTAATGAAGTAACAAATATAAGTGTTGAAGAGGCCAAAAAAGACATTGAAGCCCATCAAGTTGCTGAAAATGTTAATACAAGTAAGTATTCTATATCAGAAATAGTTCTTTTAAAAATTTATAATTTAACAGATAAATTGTATGTGACTGTAAACGAAAGTAAAAGTAATACTTTAACTACCTATCATTACCAAGATTCTAATAATGGCGAAATAACTATAAAAGTTCCTGATGTTGATACAATTCGGGAATACAAAGTTCGCGTCTTTTCTAATGATACATCTTGTTTAGGAGAGGAAATATCATCTCCACCTTCCGTAAAAACCCCAATGTATAATCCTTATTCCGAATATGAAGTATGTTTAAATCAATCAAAATATTACTGTCAGCCTTATGTAACAACTGAAATAACTACTAATGAAGAAGATATTTTTAATGAATTATATAAAGATGAGGCTGTAACAGACGAGGAAGAACAAGTTAAAACTAATTATTGGAAATCTTTAAAAGTGATAATTCCTTTTCTAACTGTTTTGATCTTATTAGGAGCAATTGGTTATATATATTTTAAGAAAAAAGGAAAAAAATAAAAGAGGAGAAGCTTATGAAAAAAATACTTTTTTTATTAATTTTGATGATTTATCTTACGATAGATGTCAAAGCTACCTGTAATAATCAACTCCGTTCGCAGGCTGCCAATGTAAGTGTTAATTATGTTTTAGGGGAAGTTGCAATTACCGAAGATGGTGTTGAACACCCTGAAGTTGATCTTGAAGAATTAAGAAAAACTATTGCGGAAGGAGCGAAAATAGATCCCAACTTACGGGTAAGCGATTACTTAATTGCGGACATTGTCAATTTAAAAATTTATAATTTAACAGATAAATTATATGTAACTGTCGAAGAACAAGACGAAGGAATGATTGGCACTTTTACCTATGATGATGTAGTCGATGGCGAAATTACAATTCGTGTTCCCGATACTGAAAAAATTCGAGAATATAAAGTTCGCGTCTTTTCTAATGATGAGAGCTGTAAGGATGAAGAAATAACATCACCTCCAGCCATTAAAACCCCAATGTATAACCCATACTCGGCTTATGAAATATGTGCTGATCAAAATGCCAATAAATATTATTGTCAAGATTATGTTGTAACTGATGTAAATATTGATGAAGATGAATTATTTAAAAATTGGAATAATGGAAATGGTCAGAATGAAAATAATTTAAGCGACCAAACAAAAAGAACTTTTAAATTTCTCCTTTTATATGTTTTGCCTGTAACATTAATAATTTTGGTAATTTTTGTAGGTATTAAAATAAAAAGAAAGAAAAATAAAAATAAGGTTAATAATTTATAGGTGATGAATGTGAAAAAAATTGGTTTGTTGATAATAATTAGTTTATTAAGCATTAATGTTGTTAATGCAGCAAAAGTAAGCGATTTAGATTACTATGACAGAGAAGAAGAAAAATACAAATTAACAGCTGATGGCTTCAGCGCTGAATCTTCAACTTTAGAAAATGATTATTTAAAACCCGGTAGTCGAATATTAACAAAATATGACGCTTATTTAAAAGATAAAAATATAGGAGCATTTTTTTGTATATCTCCTTCTAAACCACATGGCGCAACGTATACAATAAAAAGCCAAATTGATATCGATTCAACGAGTAAATCCCAAAAAAAAGCTTTCTATGCGGCTTTACTTAAGGCCTATCAAGAATTTATCTCGAGAGGTTTTATAAAAACTAGTACCAAAAATTATGGTGATCGAACTCGACAACTTATTACTTTGGTGTACCGTTGGATTGCTAGCTACTATGGATATTTGGATACCGATTATGCCCGTGGGGGTGTTTCTGAAGATAACTATGTTATATACACATACAGTAAACGCAAAAGTTGGGGAAGTAAAAATTGGAAAGATGATAATGGTGATGGCCTAGCGACAGTTGCTAGAGATATACTTGCTAATGCAATTCGTGTTGGTAATAAAGTAAAAAACGGTAAAACAATCAGAGAATTAGCTAATAAAGGGGAACTTTGGGATATTAATTTTAATGTAACTGCTACCGTTTTAGATAATACAGACAAAAGCAAAGTTAAAATTCAACTAGACATTGTTCCTAAAGGAGCTACGAAAGGAACAGATATAAATTACGACGATTTTAAAGTTGAGTGTGATTATGATTTTGAGTGTAGTAAATTTAAAATGACAGGTGATATTAAAGTTAATGGAAAAAAAGGTAAAAGATTTACTTTAACCGTAAATACTAAAAATGGTCGAACAAGTGCTGCCGAAAAAGCTGGTAAACCGTATGGAATAACTATTAAAACAAATTATAATGATATTCGCGATGGGGCATTTCTTTATGAAATGACACCAGCTAGTAAATATGTTCAAGAAATGCTTTTAATTTTATATTTTCGTCCTGATTTTGAAATTATTTCCACAGAAACTCCTAGTTGGGAAGACAAATGCTACTGTCAACGTAATAGTAAAGGAAAATTGACAGGACGTTATGAATATAAAAAATATACCGAAAGTAAGGTTATTACAGGAACAATAGATTTATTAGATACCGAGAAAGCCGAAAAATATGAATGCCCTCCACCAGAAGATTGTGGTGTAAAAACAGTTTGCCAGTGTGATTACGATGAAAATAACGTG
The DNA here is from genome assembly GCA_947626425.1 of uncultured Bacilli bacterium. Classification (GTDB taxonomy): domain Bacteria; phylum Bacillota_I; class Bacilli_A; order RF39; family UBA660; genus Ventrenecus. The sequence continues at coordinate 28,716 of CANQRX010000002.1, forward strand.
TTCACTAATCAATATGCCGTTACTTATAAAAGTGAAAAAGACACTAAGGTTGAAAAATTCTCAGCAACGGATACTGAAAAAAGTGAAAAATATGCCTGCCCTCCAGCAGATTCATGTGTTAAAACTACTTGCAGTTGTCAATTTGACGATAATGTCTATACTGGAAATTATGTAGTAGAGCAAACTGAAAACGGCGAAACAACGGAAATTATTGTTTCCGCTAATGATGTAAAAGCAAGTGAATATGGCTGTCCGCCAGTTACTTATTGTAGCGAATGTTCTTGTGAAACTGACACTAAAGGTAATTTTACAGGAAATTATTTATATTATAAAAATGGTAATTTATTTGAAAAATTTAAATTAGATGATGCGACTAAAGCTACTAAATATAGTTGTCCACCAGCCACTGATTGTGCAAATGATTGTTTTTGTCAAGTAGATGAAAATAATGAATATACCGAAAAATATCAATACAATGGTTTTGAAGATGGACGTTTAGTAACCGAAGTATTTGATTTTGATGATCCACGAGCTGAAAACTATAATTGCCCAAGTAGTAAAACATGTCATCCCCAAAGAAAAGAATGTACTTATGAAGATGATGGAACATATTATGGTAAAAATGGTGTTGAAGTAACCAAAGATGAATATATTGCTCAATGTGTAACTAGTTGTAAAACTGAACCTACTGGTGATGGAAATACCAAGTATTATTGCAACAGTGACAGCGAACTTATAAGTGGACCAGAATGTAGTAAAGAAGAATACGAAGAAGATTGTATATGTACACCTATGAAAGAAAAATGTGATAACGGAGATACGGCTTCTTGTGAAGAATACCAAGATAAATGTCTTCCAATTCCTTCGGATTGCAGTGCCAAAGTAACTATTCCCGATGAGTGTGCTAATTTTGATGCAGACACCATGTTAGAAGCTGAAATTGATGATGTAAATCTTGATCCTGGTTGTGGTAAAGATAACTCAATCAAAAAATGTGTAGTTAATGGAACCGATCAAGCTGGCAACTCTTATTTACATTTTAAAAATAATTATTGTACTGTTTGGTGTAAAGAAAAATATAATTTTACGTTACCAACAGCAAGACATACTAGAAGTGGAGGTTACTTTACATTAAGTGCTAAAATAACTGGAGAAAGAACATGCTATGCTACAGGAAGTGATGACACAACAACTCCAATTGATGAGCCAAGATTTCATAGAGATTTAGAGGATGCCGAAGCGGCATTACAACTGGCTTACGAAAATTATATAAGTGCCAAAAATAATAAAGAAAACTCGGAAAGAACGTTAGAAAATTTAAATAATCAAACAACAAGTATCGAAAATGCAGTATCATATGCTCAATCAGAACTTACAATTGCCCAATCATTATATTCAAGTGCTCGATCAGCATTGTCAAGTGCCGAATCAGAATTATCAAGTGCCGAATCAGAATTATCAAGTGCTCAAAGTGCTTTAAATTCAATACCTGAAGGTGATGAAGCTGCAAGGACAAGTGCGTTAGCTAATGTTTCTAGAGCCAGTATTAGAGTTTCAAACGCACAAACTGCTGTTCACATAGCACAAGCTGATATTTCTAGTGCCGCATCAAGAGCACAAAGTGCCCAAAATTCTCTAAGCGATGCCATCACTGCCAGAGATAATCATTATATAAGCATAACGAATACGGAAAGAAATATTGAACTCGCAAAACAAGAGATGGCAAAAAATGAAGCCTCAATGAACGACTTAAATTCCAAAATTCAAACCTTTTTCAATGAATATAATAGTTGTGCAAGTTGGGAAGTAGAATTTAAGTTTGATCCAAAAATTGATTATTGGTATAACGAAAAATATATGGATATTCTAACCACAGGTAATAGCGGAACATTTGAAGCAGATGGAACAACATCGCTAGATAGCACTGAAGAATATTGTTCCGGAATTGCTGATGAAAATTTTGAATGTGAAAATGGCCAAACAAGCCAAGTAAAATATAAAGATCAAAATTATGTATATTGTACAATCGAAGGGTGTGTAACTAAAAGTTCTAGATTAAATGATGTAAAGTGGATTCGTAAAAATGAAAAATCTTCTAATTCTTATCGACCTCATGCCAACTTTTCAACATCTACTGGTTTTGGAACAATAAAAAGAAATGCCCCAGAGTGTAATGGAAACGACTGTTTATTTACGAAGTTGCCTATTAATGCTTTACCAGTTGAATTATCAACCGGCCGTGGAGTATTCCCATTTGTTTTGAAATTTAGAGATATCGGTCAATATGCTAGTGGTTCTTTAGGAAGATTACTTGGAGCAAGTCAAAGTGTTGTAACAAGCCTATCAAGAGCTGATTCAATGTGTTCAACTCCTGGTTATAAAGCAACAACAAGTACCTCATATGTATGTGAATATATTAATGACTGCTCTGAGTGTGAAGCTGATTGTATCAATTGTGGTAGCACCCCATATGACCCTGGTGACCCATATGACCCACCTAACATACCCGAGACTGAATGTAAAGGTCAAACATGTCCTTTAACTTGCTCATCGTGTATATATGATGGTGGTAAAACACAATTTTCATTCCGGACAGTTTCCGTAAATAATGTTTTCCCAAATTCATGCAATAAGGCCCTAAGCAACTGTCGAAAAGAAGGATATAACTGGGATACTAATAATCCAAAAGCTAAAAAAACCTTAGAAGAAATTGAGGAAAAAGGCGAGTCAGCATATCAAGAACCAGAATATTCCTATACCCTTAATCCAGGTCAATTGCAAAATATAAGAAAATATAATGATAAAGCCGGTACATATTTAAATACAACAATTCCTGATTCCGGCGATACAGCCTTAAAATGTGAAAGATTAGATATCAATGGAAAATTATATAATGTAAAATGTACAAGTTCCTTTTTAGACCAAAATTCTCAAACTTATTTTAGCGAACAAAAAAGAAACACAACCTTTACATTATGGGATACTAATAATGTTAATGACTTAATTGGCATCGGACCATCTTGGAAATAAACTAAGATGGTTTTTTTGTAGTTATTAAGGTTCAAAAAATTTCTAGTTGAAAAAAGGGAAAATGTTTGGTATTATTAACCTCATATATCTGGTTGTTGAATTTTAAATAAATCAAGAAAAAGATATAAAAAATTTTAACAACTTTGCTAAATCAGAATTTATAAAAAATAAAATGGAGTATATTAAGACATTGAAAAAATTAAGAGTATTTGTTATAATAAATTTATATTAACTGGGTTGGTGAAAATATGAAAACAAATATTATTAATTTAGAGGTGTGTAATACTTTGAAAAAAAACTTAAATATGCATAGGGGGAATGTATAATGAAAAAGAAGTTAACAATATTTTTGTTAAGTTTAAGTTTATTTTTGGGTGTTTGTTTAAAAAATACCCAAGCTGCCGAGGTCTATGATCGGGTTAAAAGTGGATACAAAATATCTGGAACATTTACCAATACAGGTATTAGTTATTTTCTCGAAGTAGGTTATAAATATGGTGCTCCTAGTACCGGTAGTTATAATGCTTATAAAAATGGCATTGATGGAATATTTATATGTATTTCACCAGATAAAGATGCTGGAACCTATTATAAAGCGGTTACCGAAGTTAACCCAGATTCACCATCTGTTAAAAATAAAAATACGCGTGCTTTTTATGTTGCTGTAATTAAGGCATATCAAATTATGGTTGACAGTGGGGAAATTACAACTAAAAAAAGTAATGGTCGCTATTCATATACTGACCGTCAAAAATTCTTATTAATTGTTCGTTGGTTAGCAAGTAAATATGGATTATTAGATACTAGCCACCCAAGTAGTTCAACAACTCCGGCTGGTAACTATAAAAAATATGTTTATTCTGATAGAAGCAAATATTGGAATACGTCCAATTCAACTATTAAAAGAGCTGAAGCTGTAACTAAAGCTGCGATAAAAGTTGGAGATAAAATACTAAAAGGTTCAACTTACCAAAAACTTATTGATAATGGTGATGTTTGGGGCGCTAGATGGGAAAGTACTGCTCCAACTGTCGAAACCAATGCAAAGAAACCAAATTTAGTAACTATAAAGTTTGATGTCAAAGCTAAAAACAGTATTCAAAAAATAAATTACAAAGATTTTAAAGTAGAATGTAATTATGGTTATAAGTGTAAAGATGTAACAATTAAGACTAAAAAGGAAACTACGAAAAAAGGTAAAGAAAAACAATACATAAGTGTAAGTATTGTTGTCGATACAACTAATGGTAAAAAACATAAAGCTCAAAATGCTGGGCAACCATATGGAGTTGTTGTTAAAACTAATTTTTATGATTACCATGATTCATCTCATTTATTCTTATTTAATCCAACAGTTAGTACAAAACAAAAGATGTTACTAATTAGAGATTATAACCAATCAATGCAAATTGTTACTAAGTTTGTTCCAGAATGGGAAGATATTTGTTCTTGCCAAAAAGATAGCAACGGCAATTACACTGGAAAATATGAGTTGAAAACAATTGTTAATGGTGTTGTAAAAACCGAAGAATTTGGTTTTAACGATAAAAAAGCTAAAAAATATGATTGTCCTGATTCTTCAAAATGTGTTAGTGAACCTAATCCATCATGTCAAACACCAGATGAAAGTGATGATGGAAATTATCATTGTAAAGATGGTGAAGTTTGTGACGAAGAAAAATACAAAGAAGACTGTGATACAGGTAAGAAACCATCATGTCAAACACCAGATGAAAGCGATGACGGAAAATATCACTGCAAAGATGGCGAAGTTTGTGACGAAGAAAAATACAAAGAAGACTGTGATACAGGTAAGAAACCATCATGTCAAACACCAGATGAAAGCGATGACGGAAAATATCACTGCAAAGATGGCGAAGTTTGTGACGAAGAAAAATACAAAGAAGACTGTGATACAGGTAAGAAACCATCATGTCAAATACCAAGTGAAAGTGATGATGGAAATTATCATTGTAAAGATGGTGAAGTTTGTGACAAAGATGAATATGAAGATGACTGTTTATGCCCTGAATTAAAGGATAAATGTGAAGAAAATCCTGATGATCCTGCTTGCGGTGAATACAAGGAAAAATGTCCAAATTGTTCAGCAACGGTTACAGTTCCAAACAATTGTAATGATTTTGATGCTGAATCAACAGTAGACGGTGTTATTAGCGATATTAATGAAACAGCAAGTAGTTGTAATCCAACAGCTAACTTAGTTAAAACCTGTGTAATTGATAAAAAGGATCAAGCTGGTTCAAGTTTTGAAGCAACCAATGAAATAAAAAATAACCCTTATTGTAAAGTATGGTGTAAAGAAAAATATGAATTCTCATTACCAACAGCAAAATATACTCAAAGTGGTGGTTATTTCCAATTAACAATGAAAATAGCTGCTAAAAGAGATTGTTATGTAAGTGCAGCAGATGACCCAGATAATCCAATTGATAAGACAAAATTCTTAAGTGATTTAAGTACTGCTGAAACTGCGGTTAAAAATGCTTATAACGAATATAGTAAATTAAACAATGATGCTAATTTATCTGCTTTAAATTCTGCTAAAGAAAAAGTGGAAAGTATTATTAGTGATTTTAATAGTTGTTCAAATGGTTGGAGTAATAATTTCGTTTATAACCCAGAAATTGAATATGATTATTACAATGACTATTTAACTAATAGTAAAGGAACATTTGAAAAAATTGAAGGAACCGATACAATGACTAGTGAAGATACTTATTGCTCTGGAGATACTGATGAAAGTTACAATTGTAAATCAGGTGCATCAAACACTATGCAAACTGAAACTCAAAGCTATGAAAATTGTGATGCTCAAGGATGTAGTGTTAAAACTGCTCAAATAAGTACAGCTAAATGGATTCAAAAAACTAAAATAGTTGCCAATGCTCAATATCAACCAAAAGAAAAATTCTCAACTTATACAAGTTATGGTATAATAAAAATAGATGAACCTAGATGTAATGGTAAAGATTGCTTATATACAAGACTTCCAGATAGTTCATTACCTGTTCAATTAACAACTGGTAAAGGAGTATTCCCATTCACATTTACATTTAAAAATATTGGTCAATCAAATACTGATAATAATTTAGGTCGTCTAATTGGTTCTGATAACAGTATTGTAAAAGCCTTTAATGAATTACCTGATGAATACCGTTGTTCAAAAGACAATGCAACTGATGCATATGGTGGATATGTTTGTCATTACATTAACAACTGTGATGGATGTGACTTTGAATGTGTTGGTGACGATTGTAAGTTTGAAGATGAAGAAGAAAATTGCGAAGGTCCAACTTGTCCATTAACATGTGTAAACTGTGTATTTGATGGTCAAGAAGCAACTTATACCTTTAGAGCTGTGTCCCTTGCTAATTTATTCCCAAATGAATGTGATGAAAATTCTGATAGTAGTGAATGTCGTACAACCGGCTATAACTGGGACGTTGGTGAAAAAGCTAGTTTAACTAAGAAAGCAATCCAAGAAGAAGGTAATAATATCTATATTGAACCAGAATATTCATATACAATGAATTCCTCACAACTAAGTGCTATTAGAGAATATAATCAAAAAGTTGGTTCATATTCTAATACCACAACTGGAGCATTCTTTAACAACGAACCAGCATTGAAATGCAATGTTGTTGAAATAAATGGAATTCAATATGAGGTTGAATGTTTATCTACATTCTTATCAAACGGAAATGGTAAATACTTTACCGAAAATAAACGAAATACTGAATTTGAACTATGGTCAAATACAGAATATTGCTTAAGCGGTAGCTGTTTAGATCGTAAAAAAGGCGTAGGACCGTCTTGGAAGTAGGAGGATATTATGAAAGAATCTTATTGGGGTTATTGGATAATTGTACTAGGTGTATTTATCATCGTCATAATGATGTTAATATCTAATGTGACAACGACTAATACTCAAGACTATTATTTAATAAAAGAAGTATCAGAAGCTTCGATGGTAGATGCAATAGATTATGCGTATTATCGTCAAAGTGGTGAATTAAGAATTAATCGTGAAAAATTTGTAGAAAGCTTTTTAAGACGCTTTGCTGAAAATGTTTCACTTAGTACATATACTGTAAATTTTTACGATATATATGAAGCACCACCTAAAGCAAGTGTTGAAGTTATAACCAAAAGCAATACTTATAATATAAATTCTGATGCCCAAAGTTTTGATATTGTTAATAGAATAGATGCAATATTAGAACTAGATGGTACTGCAGAATCAGGAACGTTTGATAACTTACAATCAAATCCTTAAAAAATTGCTTTAAAAAATATTAGTTAGGAGGAATAAAAATGGGAAATTTATTATCAAAACTTAAAAGGTTTTTAGAAAATAAAAATACAGTAACAATTTTATGTGTAATCGCGGGAATTGCAGTTTTGTATATTGGTTATAATTGGCGGGTTAATTCAGCTATTAGTCCGACATCTATTCCTTATGCAAAAACTGCTTTACCTTCACGTCATGTTATAACATCAGATGATATTGGTTATATGGAAGTTTCTAGTGCGGTCGTTAATCGTAGTTCTAATATTATTAGAAATTCCAATTTAATTATTGGTAAAGAGGTAATGTATGGTACTACCATTCCTCAAAATAGTTTTTTCTATGATAGTGCAATTACCGATTCTAATTTACAACCAGATGATGTTATGGCTGATATTCCAAACGGCTATACATTGTTTACTTTATCAGTAGACTTACATACTACTTATGGTAACTCTATTTATCCTGGAAATTATATTGATTTATGGTTTAAGGGTGTAGATGATTACAACAAAATAATGTATACCAACTTAATAAGAAGTATTAAAGTTTCCGATGTTCGGGATAGTAATGGTCAATCTGTTTTTGAAACATCTATGGAAAAAAGAACACCATCTGAATTATTATTTGCAGTTCCTGATGATATGTATTCTTTGCTTAAAAAAGCTCAATACATTGGTGGGGTAGAAATAATACCAGTTCCAAGAAACCGTAATTATACTGCCAATCCTGGAGAAACAGAAGTTGCTAGTGATTATGTAAAAGAATTTATTTTATCAAAAACCGCAATTATTCCAGATGAAAATATAAGTACAAACACAAATGATAATAACGATGAAAACAATAATGTAGAAGAATAACAAGAAAGGGGTGCCGGCCATGAATGATGCTATATTTTCGCAATTAGACTTTGGGCCAATCGAAGAATTTTTAAGAAATGAAGATGTAACAGATATTTCTTATAGTAATAATGGCTGTGTTTGGTTAAAATCACTTTCTCAAGGTTGCTATAAAGTTGAACGACCTGAAATAAATAATGCACTTATGGAAAAATTAGCATTTCAGTGTGCAAATGTTATGGGTAAAACATTTAACATGGCCCATCCTTTCTTAGATGCAGAAAGTGCCGAATTACGTTTAAATTTTGTTCATGATTCCATTGCTACAAATGGAATTGCTTGCGTTATCCGTAAAACACCAGCCAAAATCCGATTAAATAAAACTAAATTATTAGATGAAAAATACGTTTCCGAAAGTGTTCATGATTTTTTGATTAAATGTGTAGAAGGTCATGCCAATATAATTGTCAGTGGAGAAACTGGTTCCGGAAAAACCGAATTAGTTAAATACTTAGCTTCACATACCAAAGAAAACGAAAAAGTTATTACCATTGAAGATACATTGGAGTTACATTTAGACCGAATTTTTCCTCATCGGGATATTGTGGCAATGAAAACTAATAATATTGCGAGTTATTCAGATGTTTTAGTAACATGTATGCGTCAAAATCCCATTTGGATATTACTTTCCGAAGTTCGTAGTGCTGAAGCGGTTATGGCCGTCCGTAACTCGATTTCTTCAGGGCACCACATTTTATCAACAATTCACTCCGATAAAGCAAGTTTAATTCCGATGCGTATGTATTCTTTAGTTGAATCAAACATTGATGTCGAACAGTTTGTCGCGACAATTCACCGATACGTCCAAATAGGAGTCTATGTAAAAGGTTATTTAAGTAAAGAACTGGGTAGATTTCAAAGAGAAATATTGGAAGTTTGTGAATTTTATGTTGATGATAATAATAAGCCAAAAACAAATATTATATTTAAAAAAACTTTAACAGGTGAGATTACTATGAATAATCCTACCGAACATTTAAGAGATTATTTAGGTATTTCAGGGGTTCTTTTACCAGATGACATTTTTGCATCAGAAAAAGATAATTCTGATTCTAGTCAAATGGCTAATAATACTTCATCTGATATTGAGCAGATAGAAACTTTATAAGAAGGAGAGAGGACCAATGATTGAGCTTATAATTTTAATAGCCTTAGCAGTTTTTGCTTTATCATACCGATTTAATAATGGAGAAAATATTTACAAATTTTTTGTTACCAAAATTTCAATGGCTTATGATCGATATGCTCCATATAGTTTTAAAACGGTTCGGGAAAAAACCAAAGAATTAGGAAAAGAGTACACTGCTAAAGATTATTTAACCCAAGTAGCGCTCTTTGTTGCCGTTGCTGGAGGAATATCTTATCTATATTTTTACAATATTATTATTTCTGCTATTTATGCAGGTGTAGCGGTTTTGTTTATCCCGTTTTTAGCTTATTTAAGGTGTCAAAAAGCTTATTCAGAATTTTTATTCGAGCAAACCCAGGTTTATACAACCAATGTTATAATGGAATTTAATACCACTCAAAGTTTTGTAAAATCTTTAGAAGGCGTTCGGGATTCTGGAATCTTAGAAAATCCTCTTTTGGATGATGTTAAAACAATGATTGATATGTCTTACCAAAATGGAACAATTGATGAATCAATAGAATTCTTTAATAAAAAGTATCCTTACTATATGGTAAAAAATATGCACCAATTATTTTTACAAATAACAAAAGAAGGTGCAAAAGACTCTGGTGAAGCCTTAGAAAATATGTCCATGGATATCGATGCCTTAGTTGAAGGTGTTTATCGAGACCAAATCGACAGAGCAAACTTTCACAAACGATTTATAACTTTTGGATTAGCCTTATTTCTATTAGTAATGGCCATGCAATTTCTACTCGGAACAGAATCTTATTTAAAATTATTAGATATGTGGTATGTACAAGTAGTCCTTCACTTAATAATCTGGATTAACTGTTTCTTTCTATACCGCGGCGAACGTTTCTATTATGAAGATGTGGGGGTAGAATAATGTACTGGGAAATAATTACCTTAGCAATTATAATATTGTTTGTTTTAAATTATACCGGAAGGATTTCTGCTTCTCGTTTCGTTAGCGATAATGAAGTAATCTTTCAAAAATTAAAAGAAAAAGATTGGGATTTTTATGTAAAGATTAGATATGGAGATACGGTAAACCCAGACTTCTTATTTACCAAAAGAGTTCAAAACGGGTTAATAATAATTGTCATCATGCTTTGCTTCTTTATTTCTAATTTATCTTATGTAACCATTTTGTTTAGTTTAATTGCCGGCTATTTAGTATTTAAAATGCAATATAATAATTTAAAGAATTATTATAAAAGACATTTACATGAAATAGACGCCATGTTACCACATTATTTAAAAAGTTTGGAAATTTTAATTCAACATTACACCGTTCCAGTAGCTTTAGGAAAATCAATTGAAGATGCCCCAGCTATATTTAAAGACGGTTTACAAGAATTAATTAGTCAAATCAACAGTGGGGATAGTTCAATTAATCCTTATATGCAATTCGCCAAAGTTTATCCAGTTCGTGATTCAATGCGAATGATGCGTTTATTATATCGTTTATCATTAGGACGACAAGAACATAAACAAGAACAATTAATTACTTTCTCAAGAACCATTTCTAATTTACAACAAAAAGCAAGAGAAATAAAATACAAAGAACGTCTTGACAAAATGGAAAAGAAAACCATGCAAATGCTAGTTGTAACCGGTGTTGGGGTAATGATATTACTAGTTTTAGCGGTTTTAATGATGATGAATATGTAAGACAGCTTTTTATAAGTTGTTTTTATTTTAAATTGACAAACGGGGGGGGGGTATATGATAAAATTAATTAAGAGTAAGGTGTTGGAATATGGAAAAGAAAACAAATACTTTTAATTATTTTATTGTTGTATTAATTATTTTAGTTATTGCTTTTTTAGGAATAACGTATGCTTATTGGAATGTAACAATTAATCAAGAAAATAAAAATGTAGTAAAATCAGTTTGTTTAAAAGTAAGTATGGCTAAAGATGAAAATGAAATAAGTCTACCTAAAGCTATGCCCATCAGTGACGAAGAAGGTGTAGCTTTAGCACCATATACCTTTAGCATTAAAAATACTTGTAATGATAATGCAAGTTACCAAATAAATTTAGAGTCTTTATCCAAAATAAATGGAACAGAAGAAATACCTTTTAATGATAGATTAGCACCCAAATATGTTCGCTTTAAATTAAATAAAACCGAAAAACCAGATGAAGGAACAATGTTATTATTAAGTAATACGGATGAAGTAACCCCAATTTTAGATAATACCTATAGTTCCCATAAATTAATGACCGGATATTTAAGTCCAAGTGAAACCAAAGATTTTGAATTAAGATTATGGATAGATGAAGATGCTGATGAAGGAGCGATGAATAAAACATTTGCCAGTAAAGTAACCATAACCAATGCTTATTTAGAGGAAGATAAAATACCACCAACAGCCACTTTAGATTTAGCGGTTTGTGATAATCTAATTACAGCTACCGGAAGTGGTCAAGCAAATAAAGACAAAACAATTTCTAAATATGAATATAAATTAGATGATGATGATTGGTATGAAACAACAAGTACTGAACCAAAAACATTTACAGTTGAAGATTATGGCTTACATAAAATAAGTTTAAGAGTAACGGATAATACCAATAATGTAAGTGGTGAAGTAATAAAAGAAGTTGAAATAAAAAAACCAGAAACTGTAAATATTAAAGGTAAAGATATTCCAGTAGCAACCTGTGGAGATGGATTATATCGAGTGGAACATAAAGATGGCCCTGATAACTGGAAAGAAACAGAATATCGTTTTGCCGGAGTAAACTATACTAATGATAGCACTTCATATGTCCATAATTATGTAAGCTTTAATGAAGAAATTTGGCGAATTATAGGATTAGTAAATGTTAAAACAGAAGATGGAAAATATGACCAACGATTAAAAATTGTCCGAACTGATGGAGTAGGTAACCAAAAGAATTTTGGCAGTTATCAATGGAATAATACAGCTAATAGTGACTGGACGAAATCATCATTAAAAAATATGTTAAACGGAATTTACTATACTAGTGAAAATGGAGATTGTTATACAACAAGTAGTACAGCAACCCAATGTGATTTTAGTCAAGAAAGTACTACTTTACCAAATGGTTTAAATGAAACAGCCCGAGGAATGGTCGATGATGGAGTAATCTGGAATTTAGGAGGAACAGCAGCATATCAAACTACAACAGTAACCCAATTTTATAATTATGAACGAGGAACGACAGTGTATAATGATAGACCAAAGGAATGGACAAAAACCAATGATGCAAGTGAACATAAAGGAGTAGGCTTAATTTATCCAAGTGATTATGGGTATGCCACGAATGGTGGAACCTCGGGAAGAGATTATTGTTTTAAAAAAGCACTATACAGTTGGGCCGGAAGTGGTTATAAAGAAGAATGTGCCAATAAAGATTGGTTAAAGCCAAGTAGTAGCTATTTATGGACGATTACGCCGAATTCGGGCAGTTCCCACGCTGCGTTCAGTGTCCACTCGTCGGGGTTTGTCATCGGCAACTACAGCGTCGCGAACTCCTACGTCGTCTGGCCCGTCGTGTATCTGAAATCGAATATTCAGATTTCCGGCGGTGATGGGACTTTTGAAAATCCCTTTACTCTTGAATTAGATTAAATTGTCTTTTCGACAAAATTGTGTATATTTTTTGATCTTTAATCCACACTATAAGTGGAAAGGAGATCTCTATGTTAAAAGAAGTAAAAGCATTTTTTCTTACTTTAATTGTCGGAATAGTCGCTTTAACTCTAAATGTTAATGCTGCATCAACTGCTACAGTAAATTCTCAAGCTGATTTAAAAGAAGCCTTAGATGATGAAAGTATTACCACAATTATTTTAGGTAGCGATATTGATACTACGGAAAAAATTAATATTGTTCGACCTGTTACAATTGATGGTCAAAATCATACTATTCGTTATGTAGGAACTTTTGGTGATGAAGGAAGTAGAGACAATACTGTTTGGTCTGGAATTTATGTTTTACAATTTTATAAAACAACTGGAACCTTAAAAGACATTAAATTAACAGGCGGGAATGCTGGCCTTTTACTTAATGGTTCAGAAGTAACTTTTGAAGGAACAATTGATGTTTCTGGTAATGGTTTTGGCGGTATTGAATTAGGCCAAGGTGCTAATGTAACCGAAACTCCTCATTTAAAATTAGAAGGCGATGCCGAAATTGTTAACACAACCGAAGCCGAAGATGCTCCAACATTATGGGTTCCTGATGATACTAAAACCGCAATTTTAGAAAGTAATGGAATGCAAGAAACAATATCAGCTGGCGAAGAATTAACTATTATAGAAGCCCTAAGTTATTTTAATGTCCCAACTGAAAATCCTCAAACAGCCGATTTTAACAAATTATCAATTGTTTTAGGATTTATGAGCTTATTTATCTTTGCTTTAACTATGTCAAAGATTATGTTAAGAAAATAAGGTATTGAAATTAACTTTCGGTTCTTCCAAAAGTTTCCGAAAAGGCTGAATATTCGAAGTAGATAGAAATATCTGCTTTTTTACGTTGATACAATAAATAGAAAATTTTAATTCATTCTTATGGAACCAAATATTTTAAAGTTCAGGGGTACGTAAAAGAAGAATTCAAGATACTCTATTTTTATAAAAGTGTTTATATTGAATTAAGGGAATGTAGCTTCCAAACTTAAAAATTTTTACATAAAAAATTCCGTTTGCAAGAAAAAAATTAAAAAAAGTTCTTCCAGAAACTTTCGAGAGAACCTAAATATAAGTTATATTTGTACAGAGAACATTTGTTCAATATAATGTTAATGGATACATTTGGAATATATCAGGTGTTTTCCCTTTCAATTATCAAAAGATAAAAGAGAACTTTCTCAATTTATTATAATTTTGCTATTATTCTTTGTAGTAATCACCTTACTATACAGATAATAAAAACATCTGATTTCAACAATTGTTGATTTCAGATGAAACCCATAAGGGATAACATCTGATTCTCGCAATCAAATGTATCCTTTTTTATTTTATGCAAGTTTCCTTGACGTATTCATAATAACATAAAAAAGACCTTTTTACAAGGTGCTTTCGGCTCTTCTGGGAAACTTTGGGGAAGTTGCGAAGAACCCTTAGCTTTTGATTTCTTTTTTTATTAGTTTCGCATGTAAAACAACGCGTTCATTACCAATTCCATCCTTGCAAGTTGATAAGGTTAAAACTTTATCATTGGTATTTAAACTCGTTTGAAAATCATAAATGCTTCGATTTTTAATAGTTGTTAAAAATTGTTGATAATCATTCTCAGTTAAAAAATGAGTTGTTAAATAATACGTTTCACTAGGAATTACATAAACCGAAAAAACTTGAAAAATCATATTCGTTTGGGGAGTAGATATTTTAACTATATGGTTTTGTAAGTCGCTTAACCAATTTTCCTCTAAGGTATATTTTAAACTACCAAACATGCTTTCATCATTGCGGCGGTGCCCATAAATAATCGAGTTATTATTTAGATAATCCAAATTATTTCGATAATCAGAAAAAATCCAACCGGCTTTATTTTCCGTTTTATCAAATGAATGGGTTAAATAAAAATCATTATTTTTGGTTTTAACAATAGGGTAATTAATAAGAGTATTAGGTATATTTATCCAACCTACCGTGTCGTTATTCTGACTTTTTAACTCTTCAAAATTAATATTAAGATAGGGAATATCAACATAATTATAATAACTATCCGAAATATCATTCGGTGGATTAACTAAATCAGCAGTATAATCTTCTTTTAAAAATTCATCTAAATAATTTATTTGAATTTCCTTAATCAATTCTTTATTTTTTCTATTATCTAATTCCCACATGGCATACTGATAAAAAAAATAAATTGTTAAACTAAAAGTTAAAATCATGACAATATATAACTTATTTTTCTTTTTTCTTGGTTCCATTTAATTCCTCTTTCTTTTTATAATAATGTTAAAAAAAAGCTAATTTTATACAAATTAGTTTAAAAAAGAAATTTTAGTTATTTGTTCAAAATAAAGGGAAGTATGATCATCAAAATATATTTGTTTGTTTTGAAAATTAAAGTGATCAATAATTCCTAATTTTCGATAAAACTGATTTTTCCAAAAATAAATTATTTGGATTTTTTCTTTCGTGTGATAAGCTTTTTGAATATTTTGTTCAAGATTTTCTTTGTCATCTTCACTTAAAATCGATAATTTTTGTTGATTTCTTTTTTCTTTTAATTCCTGTAATACTTCGCTTGCAGGTACTACGGCATTAAAGGGTTGCCACTTAACTTCGCCACGATTACTCATAATGACCACCTTTCTTTTTATTACGTTCTTTAATCGTTGAATTGCTTAAAAGACTTGTTGCTTTTAAAACACTATTTTTGCCAAACTGTTGATGAATTTGATCTAAAACCAAATCTAAATCATTTTGTTTTTCTTGCTTTTCTAAAGGATTAAATAAATCTAATTGAATACCTTGATACTTCGATAATTTTCCTAAAGCAATACTAACTTTTCTTATTGGTGTATTTTCTTCATAATAACGATCAAAAATAATTTTGCAAACTTGAAATAAACTTTCCGTCGAGCGAGTAGGTAAATCTAATTTTGTGGAATGATAAAAACCTCCTCCGATATTTAAGGAATAACTAATTCCTAAATAAATTAAATTAGTTTCTAAATTTTTACTTCGAAGCCTTTTCGTTAACACCTCTAACATTTCTTCAATTATTAAAAATATTTCTTCATTGTAATAATCCTTAAAAAGGACTTGACTATGACTAATTGATTTTTCTTTTGGAGCATGGTTAAAATCGCTAATTAAAGAGTTATCTATCCCATTCGCATGTTCCCATAATTCCTGACCAATAACACCAAACTTATTTTTTAAAAGCTCAGGGTTATAGTTTGCTAAATCCCCAACCGTTATTATTCCTAAATTATTAAGCCGTTTTTCCATTCGTGATCCAATTCCCCACATTTTGGAAAGGGGAGTGATTGGCCAAAGTTTAGAAGGCACATCATTATAAGTCCATTTAGCTATGCCATTTTTATATTTTTTCGCTTCGACATCCATAGCTATTTTAGCTAAAAGTAAATTAGGTCCAATTCCACAAGTCGCAGTTAAACCTGTTTTTGCTTCAATCGTTTGTAAAATTTTTAATGCTAGCTGTTCATCCGTTAATTGGTAATAATCTAAATAAGTTGTAACATCTAAAAAACATTCATCAATCGAATAAATATGTAAGTCATTTTCGCTAACAAAGTCTAAATAAATGTTAATAACTTCTTTACTTTTTTGGGTATATAAACCCATTCGTGGCGGAACAATTTGATATTTTATTTCTTTGGGAATATTATAAAGCCTAGTCCGAGAAGGAATATTTTGAGCTTTTAAAAAAGGCGTTATCGCTAAAGTAATGGCACCCTTACCTTGTTTATCATTCGCAACGACTAAGGCAGTTGTAAAAGGATTTATTCCTCGTTCGACACATTCACAAGAAGCAAAAAAACTTTTTAAATCAATACATAAAATATGGCGATTACTTTTTTGGTCCATTAAAAACACCTCCCAAACTTTTGTTCAATAACATTATAACAAAATTAGAAGGAAATACAATTGACAAAAATTAACAATTTTGGGAAGATAAAACAGGTGAAGAAAATGAACTTAAAAAAATCCGAATGGAACCAAACTGATTATAAAGAATATCTTAATTACTTGTTATCTTTACAAGATAAAGAATACCTTACATTTCAACAAAAAATAGTTTTTACCAAATACGAAATGATTGGAATAAGAGTTCCTCTTCAAAGACAAATAGCCAAGGAAATAATTAAAGGTAATGTTCAATCCTTTATCAAAGTTTGCCAAAATAAATATTACGAAGAAGTAAATATCAAAGGTTTAGTTATTGCTTATTTAAAAGACCAAGGGGAAATTTATCTTGATGAATTTATAAAAGAAATTGATAACTGGGCCATTTGTGATGGATTTTGTAGTAGCTTAAAAATTGTTTTAAAGAGTCAAGACCAATATTTTCTAAAAATAAAAGAATATTTACAAAGTGATGAACCATATCCAATTCGGGTTGGACTCGTTTTATTATTAAATTATTACGTGGAAGAAAAATATCTTTACCAAATCTTTGCCTTTGTAAAAGAAGTAAAACACCAAAATTATTATGTTAAAATGGCCATCGCTTGGTTAATAAGTATTTGCTTTATTAAATTTCCCAGCCAAACCGAAGAGCTTCTAAAAGCCAAAGAATTAGATGCTTTTATTCAAAATAAAGCGATTAGTAAAATTAGAGATTCGCAACGTATTTCCAAAAGTGTTAAAGATAGTTTACTTATTTATCGAAAATTTTGATGGTTTTTTAATCTTGAAAAAAAGAAGTTATTAACTTATAATTTTAAGTAGAAAAACTAGGTAAAAAATGAAAGGAAAAAGAAAATGAAAATTGATAATTATAAGTTAAAAAACAGAAAAAAAGCAAAAATTTTAATAGGAAGTATGGCCGGAATAATAGCCCTAGGGGGGGGGGTATATATTAAGTAGAAGTTATGGAAAATACCAAGTAGAACAAAGCTTTCCCATAATGGAAGGCCAAATAAAAATTAGAAAAATAACAGTAGATTTAAGTTTAGAACCTTGTGATGATACAATTTTAGCTACAACAGAAGTAACCCCAGCAGATAATATTAAAAAGTATGAATATCAAATTGACAGTGAAAGTTGGAAAGAAGGTTCTGCTACACAGAATTTTATTGTACCGTCGAGAGGGCATCATACAGTAAAAGTTAAAGTAACTGCGGGATCAAAAACAGCTGAAACAAGTAAAGAGATAGATATGCCAGCCTCAGTAACCGTAGATATCTCTGGAAAAGCAATTCCACTTGTATCATGTGATCCAAATGGATTATATAAAGTCGAACATAACGAAGCGGATGTTGATGAAGGATTTAGCCATGAAGAATATCGTTATGCGGGAGTAAATTATACTGATGCAGATACACCATATGTTCATAATTATGTAAAATTTAATGAAGAAAAATGGCGAATCATCGGATTAGTGAATGTAAAAACTGGAGAAGGCGCCTATGACCAACGATTAAAAATCGTGCGAACTAGTGGAGTAGGTAACCAAAATAATTTTGGAAGTTATTATTGGAATAATAAAAGTAAAAATGATTGGACAAGTTCATCATTAAAAAATATGTTAAACGGAATTTACTATAATAGTGGAAGTGGAAGTTGTTATACAACAAGTATTACAGCAACCCAATGTGATTTTAATTCTGAAAGTGGAACTTTACCAAAAGGATTAAGTCAAGAAGCTCGAGAAATGGTAGATGGAGAAGTAACATGGAATTTAGGAGGAACAAATGCTAATACTACTTCTACTTCTACAGTAACCCAATTTTATAATTATGAGCGAGGAACGACAGTGTATAGTAATCGACCAACGGAATGGACAAAAACCAATGATGCAAGTGAACATAAAGGAGTAGGCTTAATTTATCCGAGTGATTATGGGTATGCCACGAATGGTGGAACCTCGGGAAGAGATTATTGCTTTTCAGAAGCATTATTTAAATGGGATACAGGAGATTATAAAACAAACTGTTCAAGTAATGATTGGTTAAAATCAAGTGGTTTAGTGTGGACGATTACGCCGGATTCGGGCAAATCCGGCAATGCGTTCTATGTCAACTCGTCGGGGTCTGTCGACGGCCGCTTCAGCGTCATTTACTCCCGAGTCGTCTGGCCCGTCGTATATCTGAAATCGAATGTTAAAATTATTGATGGAGATGGCACTTTTCAAAATCCGTACATCTTATCTGTTCAAAATTAAAAGTTAGTCGAAGAGGTGTACTATCTAGTGTGTAAATATTATACACTAGATAGTACACCTTCGATAATTTATAAAATGTGACCTTGTAAAGGTCGGCCAAAACAATAAATTTTGGACAAGTTATTGCAACACTTATTAGACATGTAAGTGCAACTACTTTATTAATAATTGCATTTACTTGTCTAATTAAGAATTTATCGAAAATAATCTAGGAAATTTGTTAATTTCTTAATTTTTTAGTATAATAGGCCCCGAAGGACTGGTGCTATGGATTTACAAGAAATTAAAGGTCTTGGCGAAAAAAATATTGAAACATTTTCGAAAGCTGGAATTGTTAGTTTACAAGATTTAATTCATTATTATCCTTATCGTTATCAAATATTATCACCTACAAATATTTTATTTTGTCATGAAAATGAAACCGTTACTTTAAATGCTGAAATTATTGAAATAGGTAAAGTTGCCTATATCAGACCTAATTTTAATTCTTTACGGTTAAAAGTTCAAACTGATGGTATGATTATTAACGTTATAATTTTTAATCGAGGTTTTATGCGAAGTAAATTAAAAATTGGGCAAAACATAATTATAACGGGTAAGTATAAAATATCGACCAAAACTTTCACGGCTAATACTTTAAAAATCGGTAAATTAAAAGATGATGAAATTATTCCAATGTATCATTCTATTAAAGGTTTAAAAAGTGTGCAAATTGAAAAAATAATGGCCAAAGTGTTAAAAAAAAATATAACAGATGCTGATTATATACCTTATGTTTATTTAAAAAAATATCATTTTATGGATAAAAAAACGGCTTTGTTAAACATTCACAAACCTCAAGATGTTAACAGCCTTAATCAAGCTAAGCAACGGTTAATTTATGAAGAATTATTTGTTTTTCTTTTTAAAATGCAATATTTACAAAATCAAAAAATAAAAGAAGCAACATTATCGAAAAAAATTGATCTTAACCAAGTTAAATCTTTTATAAACAATTTACCTTTTACTTTAACTAATGATCAAATCTCGGCAATTAAAGATGGCTTAAAAGACTTTATCTCTCAAAAACGTATGAATAGATTACTTTTAGGTGATGTCGGTAGTGGAAAAACGATTGTTGCTATAACTTTAATGTACGCTAATTATTTAGCTGGTTTTCAAAGTGCTTTTATGGCTCCTACCGAAATTTTAGCTACCCAACATTTTTATTCCGTTTATAATTTATTAAAACCTTATAATATTGAAGTCGAATTATTAATTGGAAGTATGACCAAAAGAGAAAAGAATCGTGTGATTGAAAAAGTTAAAAACAATGAAGTTAGTATTTTAATCGGAACGCATGCTATTTTAAATGACGAGTTAATTTTTGCTAATTTAGGTTTTGTCATTACTGATGAACAGCATCGTTTTGGTGTTAATCAAAGAACAACCTTGCAAAATAAAGGAATTAAACCTGATGTTTTATTTATGAGCGCTACACCAATCCCTAGAACTTATGCTTTAACTATTTATGGAGATATGGATACTTCTTTTATTAAACAAAAACCAAATGGTCGGATGCCAGTTATCACTAAAGTTAAAAAAGAAAATGAATTAAAAGAGGTTTTATATCAAGTTTTAGAAGAAATTAAAAAAAATTATCAAGTATATGTTGTCGCCCCAATGATTGTTGAAAATGAAGATACTAATTTAAAAAATGTCACCTTATTAAAAGAAAAATTTGCTTTGGCCTTTCATAATAAAGTTCCGACCGATATTTTGCATGGTAAACTAAAAAACAAAGAAAAAGATGAAATAATGAATCGTTTTAAAAATGGCGAGACAAAAATTTTAATTTCCACAACTGTAATTGAAGTTGGTGTTGATGTTCCTAAAGCAACCACTATAATTATATTTAATGCGGAACGTTTTGGCTTAGCTACTTTGCATCAGTTACGCGGACGAGTAGGGCGTAATAATTTACAAGGCTATTGCTATTTAATTTGTAATCAAGATATTGAAAGATTAAAAGTTTTAGAAGAAAGTAATGATGGTTTTTATATAAGTGAGAAAGACTTTCAATTCCGAGGTGAAGGTGATTTATTTGGCGAAAAACAAAGTGGAGATATGTCTTTTTCTTTAGCTAACATTAAAAGAGACTATAATATTTTGTTGCAAGCCAAAGAAGATGTTGTCAAGTGGATGATGTCAAACGAATATCAAACAAATGTCAACTATAAAGAAATTGTCAAACAAATGAAATTTAATAATTGACAAAATTCTTATAATATATTAAATTGTATGTAGCGTAGCTATAAACGCTACGCCGATTCATGATCACGACCTTTAAATGAGAGTGAATCAACAAACCCCCTGAAGGAGCCGAAAGGCTCCATTTTTGTTGG
>CANQRX010000003.1 GCA_947626425.1 uncultured Bacilli bacterium
ACCTATAATAAATTTACCATTTTTTGGTTAATTTACAATACCTTGAATGCCTTTTTTAGTTTCGCAAGATGTCTATTAAAAAATTTTAAAAATTTAATGAAACTTCATAATAGAGGAATTAAAGTCTTTTTCACGGACATAACCAAATTAAAAGAAAAAATGTTAGAAGAAATAAAGTAAATAAAATTTTAAAATGAATATTCCCTTTTTTCATAGTTCTAATGGGGAAAGCTTTAAAACTTTTAGTTTTAATCTAATTTTATTTATGTTAAAATTTTATTAAGTTTTTAAAAATAAAAATCAGAGGAGGAAAAAATGAAAAGCGTTTATATTCACATTCCTTTTTGTCAAAAAATTTGTTCTTATTGCGATTTTTGTAAAATGTTTTATGATTCAAAATGGTCTAAAGCTTATTTAAAAAGATTAAATGAAGAAATAGATAATCATTATTTAGGTGAAGAAATTAGAACTCTTTACATTGGTGGAGGAACACCAAGTTGCCTTTCTTTAGAAGAAACAGAATTTCTTTTAAAAATTACAAAAAAATTTTCCAAAATGAAAAATATTGAATTTACTTTTGAATGTAATTTGGAAGATTTAACTTTAGAAAAATTAAAATTATTAAAGTTTTATAATGTAACAAGACTAAGTATTGGAATTCAAAGTTTTCAACCTCATTTATTAGATTTAATGGGAAGAAAACATGATTTTAAAGATGCTCAAGCAAAAATTAATTTGGCAAGAAGTTTAGGATTTACCAATATAAGTTTGGATTTAATGTATGGCTTTTACAATCAAACAATCAAAGACTTAAAAGAAGATTTAAAACTATTTTTAAAATTAAATCCTGAACATCTAAGCACTTACAGTTTAAAAATTGGTGATCATACTTTATTAAAAGTAAATAAAATTCCCGAAATTGATGAAGATACCGATGCAAAGATGTATGAGATTATTTGTGCTTATTTAAAAAAACATAAATTTATTCATTATGAAGTTAGTAATTTTGCTAAGAAAGGAAAAGAATCCATTCATAATTTAGTTTATTGGAACAATGAAGAATATTATGGCTTTGGGCTATCAGCTTCCGGATATATTGATAATGTAAGATATACCAATGTTTTAAATTTAAAAGATTATTTGAATGACGATCGAAAATCAGAAGAAATATTATTAACTACTAAAGACAAAATGGATTACGAATTAATTCTTGGTTTAAGAAAATTACAAGGAATTAATGTTAATAAATTTAAAGAAAAATATGAGATTGCTCTTGAAGATGCTTATCCTATTAAGCCGTTATTAAAAAATAAAGAATTACAACAAAAAAAAGAATATATTTTCATACCTGAGGACAAAATATATATAATGAATGAAATTTTATTAAAAATGATATAGGAGGTCTTTTAGTGAAAAAAATATTCTTTTTTATTTGGTTATTTTTTATTATGGGAACTGTAAATGCTGAAACAATGAAACATTTTGAAGTTTTAAACGGTAAGTTATCCATTCCTTTTGATTCAAAAATAAATACTTATACAGTTTATTTGATTGATGGTGAATCACAAATTAATGCTAATTATATTCTCATGGATGACGCTTTAACGGCAACAATTGATGAGGACCGTGAAAAAGCCGTTTATAAAATTTTTAATGGAGAAAAAGAAGTTGAAGAATATGTTTTTTATAAAATAACAACGGAAGAAACACCGGTTTTTAATGAAAAAATAATTGAATCTGAACCACCCAAGGAAATACCTAATTTACCCTATTATATTATAGGGACTTGTCTAATAATAATAATTATTTTATTTAAGATTATTGTAATTGGTTTTAAAAGAAAAATATAAACATAATATTTTAATATGAAAAAATATATTGCCCATCGGGGTTTAAAACCTGCTCGTGTTAAAGAAAATTCTTTAGAGGCTTTTTCTTTGGCCATAAAAAATCCTAATTATGTCGGATTTGAGTGTGATGTTAGAACTAGTCTTGACCAAGTTTTTTTTATTCATCACAATGCCTTAATTGATTTAAAACTAGTATCAAGCTTAACAAAAAAGGAGTTGCTAAAAAAGAATCTTACGCCTTTAAAGGAAGTTTTAAAACTAAAAACTGATAAAATAATATTAATTGAAATTAAAGAAAGTAACATTGATATTTATAAATTACATCAACTTCTTAATAATTGTAATCGAAAAATTTATGTCATGAGTTTTCTTAATTCGGTTATTAAAAAACTAAGTAAATTAAAAAGAAACTATAAAATTGGATGCTTAAATTATCTTTTAAACAGTGAAGAAGATTATCGATATTTAGATTTTATTTGTTTACTAGAAATCTCTTATTCTCATAAGTTGTACAGTTATTTTCAAGAAAAAGGTCTGGAAGTTTTTATTTATGGTATTCATAAAAAAGAAACATATGAAATAATTGATGATGTTTATTTTATAACTGATTTAGTTTTGCTAAATAATGGTCAACTATGATTTACAAACTGTTTTTTCGCAAAATATGCTATAATTATGTCCAAAAGAAGTGATGTAGATGAGCAAACCAAGACAAACAAATATTGAATTGTTAAGAATCATAGCCATTTTATTTATTATTAGTTTTCATTATGTCTATAAAAGCGGGTACGTCTTAACTAGTTTAAATGTAAACAGTGTAATTATAAAAAGTTTTTATTTTTTAGGAGAACTTGGTGTTAATATCTTTGCTTTAATAACAGGCTATTTTATGATAAATGGAAAATTTAAAAGTAAAAAATTGTTAAAATTGCTCATCGAAGTTAATTTTTATTATTTATTAACGATTTTTTTGAAACAAGCTTATACCCATAATATTGGAAATTGGTTTTGTTCATTACTTAAAAGTCCTAAAAGTACCTTTTTAATGTTTTTTCCCGTTATTTTTAATAAATATTGGTTTATAACAGCCTATATTTTAATTTACATTTTAAGTCCCTATTTGAATAAATTTATAAAATCTCTTACCAAGGATGAATTAAAGAAATTGTTACTAATTTTATTTTTCATTTGGTCAGTAATTCCCACTTTTTTTGGATTCTTTGAAAATACTACGGAATCGCTTCTTTATTATAATCGTTTTTTGTGGCTAATATTTATGTATTTTTTGGGATCTTACATTAAATTATATTCACTAAAAATCTTTAAAAATAAAAAAATTAGTATCTTTACAGCCATATTTTCTTTAGCCTTTATGGTTTTAGGAATAATTGTTATTTTTAAGTTTGGAAATCTTTTTAAAAAAATCGGAACTAAAGAAACTGCCTATTTTTGGCAACCTAATACTATTCCAATGCTTATTTTAAGTGTTTCGCTTTTTGAATTATTTTTAAAATTAAAAATACCTAATTTAAAGTTAATTAATGTTGCCGCATCGACAACTTTAGGAGTGTATATGTTACACGATGGACCCTTAGCAAGTACTCTTTGGCAAAATATTTTTAAAACATTAGATTGCTTAAATAGTAAATATTATCTATTTTATATAATCGCCCATACATTTACAATTTTCATTTTAGGGGGGGGGGTTGACATTATAAGACAAGGCTTAGAAAGAATAACGCTTAGTAAATTTTTAGATTCCCAAGTTTATGAAAAGTTGACATCTAAAATAAAAAAATTTTGGCAAAAAATCTATAAAGTGATTTAATAATAATAGAGGTGTTGAAGTGAAAAAAGAAAATGATTTGTTAAAACAAGTTTGTAAATTTTTAATTGTTGGTGGAATAGCAACGCTTATCGATTGGGGAATATATATCTTTTTAAATGGTTTATTAAAAATAAATCCGTTAATTTCTAATATCTTTTCGTTTTCTATTTCCGTTATTTATAATTATCTAGCTAGTATAAAATGGGTTTTTAAAGTAAGTAAAAATAAAAGTTCTCGTAAAATATTTATCGATTTTCTTTTATTGAGTGTTTTAGGTTTAATACTAAGCGAATTCTTTATGTGGTTTTTTATAGAAAAATTACGATTCAAAAATATGTTTTCAAAAATCTTATCTACTGGCTTAGTAATGATTTTTAATTTTATAACTCGCAAGTATTTTTTAGAAGATAACCATTAACAAAGTGGTTGCCATTGGTTATAATAAATGATAAAGTATTGAAAAAAGGAATGACTGTTGATGAAGAAGTATTTAAAATTAATGCGAGTTCGGCATTATATCAAAAATTTTTTAATTTTTTTGCCATTAATATTCAGTGGTAATTTGTTTAATAAATATTTATTTTTAGTTACATGTTGGGGATTTTTAGCTTTTTCTTTACTAGCTTCAAGTATTTATATTTTTAATGATTTACTTGATTACGAAAACGATAAATTACATCCTAAAAAGAAATTTCGACCTATAGCTTCGGGAGAAATATCAAAAGGGAAGGCTAAAATTCTTTTAGTTTTGCTTTTATTGTTTAGTTTTTTAATAATTATAAATTTATTTCATTGTCATTTAATTAATAAATCAGCTTTTTTCGAATCTTTAATTATTTTGATTATTTATTTTTTGATAAATATCTTTTATAGTTTAAAAATAAAACATCTTCCCATTTTAGATATTCTTTTTCTAGCTTTAGGGTTTGTTTTAAGGGTTTATTTTGGTGGCAGTTTAAACAGTATTGAAATATCTAGTTGGTTATATTTAACGGTTTTAAGCTTTTCATTATACTTAGTAATTGGGAAAAGAAAAGGGGAATTAGAAAAAAATAAAAATTCGCGACCAGTCTTAAAATACTATACTGTTGAATATTTAGATAAGTTTATGTATTCATTTTTAACTTTGACTTTAGTTTTTTATTCCCTATGGTGTACGAGTTCGAAATTAGATTCTTATGCCGTATATAGTATTTTTATAATTATTTTTATTGTTATGAAATATAGCCTAAATATTGAAAGCAACCAAAACGAATATTTATCCGATCCAGTCGAAGTTTTATTACATGATAAAATTTTGATATTAGCAATCATAATTTATTTTGGCTACATGGGAGGAGTTTTATATGGGAAATATTTGGGTTTATGATTTTGATGGAACGATTTATGATGGCGATAGTTCAATCGATTTTTTCTTTTTTTGTCTAAGAAAAAAATTTAGTTTAATAAAATATTTACCAATGTTAATTTTCTATACTTTCTGGTATGCTTTAAAAAAAATAACGGTTAAAGAATATAAAGAAAAAGTCTTTCAATTTTTAAAAAATTTTGCGAATATTGATGAATTAGTCGATGAATTTTGGCAAAAAAATAGTTTTAAAATTAATCAATTTTTTTTAGATGATTTAAATAATCCAAATCGTCCTTTAATCGCAATTATAAGCGCTTCTCCCCAATTTTTAATTAATGGTTACGCAAAAAATCTTAAAAATGTTTCATTAATCGCGACCGACATGGATAAAAAAACAGGAATTATTCATGGTGAAAATTGTAAAGGCGAGGAAAAAGTAGTTCAATTTGAAAAGGAGTTTAAAAATACTAACATTGCTAAATTTTATAGTGATTCTAAGTCTGACGAACCTTTAGCCAAGAAAGCTCAAGAATCTTTTATTGTTTTAAAAGGACAAGTAAAAGAATGGAAGGAAAGATTTTTTATTAAAGAAAAGCAAAAGAAAATTGCCTTTGGTTTATTTTTGGCCTTTTTTACTTTTTATCTAATATTAGGAATTTATTTTTCGTATTTATATGAAGCAAAACTAGATTTTATATTTGGTTCCGATCCCACAAGAGTAATAGGGGATATGACCAATGTTTTTGGAAATCACTACCGTGTTAGAGTTCATCCTTTATATGTTTTAATACTACAACCCATAACTTTAATATTAGGTGGTTTAACGGTTAATAACTTATTGGCAGCTTTAATTATCATTTCCAGTGTTACCAGTTTATCTGTTGTTTTCCTTTACAAAATAGCTTCAATGTTTATCAAAAGTGAAAAAATAAAATTGTTAATTTCAGCAATGTTTGGTTTTTCATTTTCAGAAATATTTTTTACAACAATTATTGAATCTTTCCCGTTTGCAGCTTTCTTTTTAATTTTATTATGGTTTTTAGTAATTAAAATTTTTAAAAACCAAGAAGTTCCTAAAAATTATTTATTTTTCTTAATTTTATTAGGAATCGCTTCTTTTGGAATAACAATAACTAATTTTATTACTTATTTAATAGCTTTATTTACTTTATGGATTGGCAAAAAAATAAAGTTAAAACAAATTATGGGTGTAGTTTTGGCCATAGCATTATCAGTAATATGTTTATCATATATTCAAAATTATACTTGGCATAATACTCCAACCATTTTTCAAAAAACTAATTATCAAGCTGAACAAAAATATGTAAATTTTAATTTTTCTTTAACGAAATTTAAAAATATAATTAAAACCGACTTTATTCAGTCCCTTTTTGCAAGCGATGTTTATGTAAATAAGAATAAGATTGTCGATTTTAGAAAACTAAATTATTTTAATAAAACTTTTGCAGTTGTTTTTTACTTAATAATTTTTATCAATTTATTAAAAAACTTTCACAAAAATAAAATTTTGAATATGGGAATTATGTTATCTTTGTTATTTAATTTTACCTTACATCTAATTTATGGAAATAAAGAAACCTTCTTATATGCTTGTCATTTTAATTATTTAATATTTTTATTACTAATAGTTAATTATCAAGAAAAGGCAAAACCGAAGAAGGATTATAATATGCTTTTCCTAAGCATAATTGCTGTTTTTCAAATAATTGGTAATATGCGAGTTTATAAACAATTATTAGTGATTATTAGTAAATACTTAAAACCAACTTATTATCGTAATTTTAAAAATCCTTGGTTATTTATTGGCATCATTATTATTTTATTTTTAATCTATTTATTAAGTTATTTAATTTGGAAAATGGTAAAAAAAATAATTGATAAGAGGGTAGAGGATAAACTGACTTATCTTCTTGGCTGCTTGATTTGTCTTATTTTTATTAATTTAATATTTATTGGTATTGAAACAATACCAAAGTATCAGAAAATTTTTAATATTTCAGTTGCTACTAAAAAATAAAGGAGGCGTTTTATATGGAAAATATTTGGGTTTATGATTTTGATGGAACGATTTATGATGGAGATAGTTCAATTGATTTTTTCTTTTTTTGTCTAAGAAAAAAATTTAGTTTAATAAAATATTTACCAATGTTAATTTTCTATACTTTTTGGTATGCTTTAAAAAAAATAACGGTTAAAGAATATAAAGAAAAAGTCTTTCAATTTTTAAAAAACTTTGCGAATATTGATGAATTAGTCGATGAATTTTGGCAAAAAAATAGTTTTAAAATTAATCAATTTTTTTTAGATGATTTAAATAATCCAAATCGTCCTTTAATCGCAATTATAAGCGCTTCTCCCCAATTTTTAATTAATGGTTACGCAAAAAATCTTAAAAATGTTTCATTAATCGCGACCGACATGGATAAAAAAACAGGAATTATTCATGGTGAAAATTGTAAAGGCGAGGAAAAAGTAGTTCAATTTGAAAAGGAGTTTAAAAATACTAACATTGCTAAATTTTATAGTGATTCTAAGTCTGACGAACCTTTAGCCAAGAAAGCTCAAGAATCTTTTATTGTTTTAAAAGGACAAGTAAAAGAATGGAAGGAAAGATTTTTTATTAAAGAAAAACAAAAGAAAATATCTTTTGGCTTGTTTTTGTTCTTTTTCACTTTCTACTTGATATTAGGAATTTATCTATCTTATTTGTATGTACCAAAACTTGATTTTTTCTTTGGTTCAGATATGGAAAGAGTAATTGGCGATATGACGGGCATTTTTAATAATCACTACCGTGTCAGAGTCCATCCAATTTATATTTTGCTATTGCAACCAATTACTTTAATGTTAAGTGGATTAACTATTAATAAGTTACTAGCGGCATTAATTTTCTGTTGTTTTATATCTAGTTTATCAGTTGTTTTAATCTATAAAAGTGCATCGATATTTTTAAAAAATGAAAAACTAAAATTATTAATAACAGCAATTTTTGGGTTTTCATTCTCGGAAATGTTTTTTTCAGCAGTTATAGAATCATTTCCTTTTGCCTCTTTTATTTTAATTTTTCTTTGGTATTTTGTAATTAAGGTTTTAAAAAATGAAAAAATTCCTAAAAATTATTTACTTTACTTATTTTTATTAGGAACAGCATCTTTAGGTATAACTGTAACTAATTTTGTTATTTATTTAATCGCCTTGTTTGTCTTGTGGCTAGCCAAAAAAATAAAAATAAAACAGATTATAATTGTAATTTTAACAGCGTTTTTGACAACGGCCTGTCTATCATACGTTCAAAATTATGCTTGGCATAATACGCCGACCATTTTTGAAAAAAATAATTTAATTGCGGAAAAAAGGTTTGCCATTTTTACTTTATCAACCACCAATTTTAAAAATGTGATTCAAAAAGATTTTGTTGAAAATTTTTTTGCTAATGATGTTGAAAAACCAAAAAATGTAAGATTTGGAGAACTTAATTATTTTAATATAACATTGGCGATTATTTTTTACTTAATAATTTTAATAAACCTATTTAAAAACTTTAAGAAAAATAAGATTTTGAATATAGGACTTTTACTGGCTTTATTATTTAATTTTGGCTTACATTTATTTTACGGAAATGGCGAAACTTTCTTATATACATGTCATTTTAATTACTTAATAATTTTATTATTAATAATAAATTATCAAGAAAATGAAAAAAAGAGGGATTATCAATTTTTGTTATTAAGCATTGTGGCTGGATTAGAAGTCATTTGTAATCTAAAAGTTTTTAAACAATTATTAACTTATGCTAGTAAATATTTAAAACCAACGTATTATCGTAATTTTAAAAATCCTTGGTTATTTATTGGCATTGTTGTTATTTTAGTTTTAATTTATTTATTAAGTTATTTAATTTGGAAAATGGTGAAAAAAATAATTGATAAGAGAGTAGAAGATAAACTTTCCTACGTCATTGGATGCTTAATTTGTCTTATTTTTATTAGCTTAATCTTTATTAGTATTGAAACAATCCCAAAGTATCAGAAAATTTTTAATATTCCAATAAATATTCAAAAATAGAATTATTAAAGGGAATTTGTCAAAATTTGCTAATTTCATGTTATAATACATCTCATGAACGAAGTTAGGGTGGTATTATGAAACGCAGTGAAGTTGATATTGAACAGTTGTCACCAATGATGAAACAATATATGGAAATTAAAAATAATTATAAAGAAGAGTTGTTATTTTATCGCCTTGGTGATTTTTATGAACTTTTTTTTGAAGATGGAGAAACTGCTAGTCGGGAATTAGAGTTAACTTTAACCGGAAAAAATGCTGGTTTAAGTGAACGAATTCCGATGTGTGGAGTTCCATTTCATTCAGTGAAACCTTATATTGAAAAACTTGTAAATAAAGGCTACAAAGTTGCCATATGTGAACAGCTTGAAGACCCTAAAAATACGAAAGGCATGGTCAAACGTGGTGTTGTTCAAGTAATTAGTAAAGGAACAGTCGTGGATTTAGAGCTTTTAAATGAGCATAACAACCATTATATCGCGAGTGTTTTAGACTTTAATTATATTTATGTTTTATGTTATGCTGATATATCAACAGGCTCCCTTTCCGTAAGTATGATTCCCCATCAAAAAGAAAAATTAATAAGTACCATTTTAAATTTAGGGATTTTAGAAGTTGTCTTAAAAGATAAAGATGATTTGGATTTAATTCAGCTTTTAAAAGGACAATACAACATTGAAGTGTCTTTTAATGAACAATTCTTAAATGACAAATATTCTTTTTTATATGAAAACTTAGAAGATGAACATTTAACTTTATCAGTTAGACATTTACTTTATTATTTGGTCGAACGCGAACTAAAAAACTTGTCCCATTTTGAACCAGCCCAAGTAGTTTATCCCGATGATTATTTAATGATGGATATTCATACAGTTAGAAATTTAGAATTAGTTGAAACCTTAAGGTTAAAAGAACGTACTTATTCTCTTTTGTGGTTATTAGACAAAACTAAAACTAGTATGGGATCCAGAATGCTTAAACAATGGTTAATGAATCCTTTAAAAGATGAAACTTTGATAAATGACCGTTATAATAAAATTGAAATTTTAAACAGTGAATTTATTTTAAAAGATCGTTTGCAACAAAACCTTTATAAAATATATGATATTGAACGGTTATGCGGTAAAGTTGCTTGTGGTTCTATTAATGCTAGGGATTTATTGCAACTTAAAATTAGTTTATCAGTTTTACCAAGTATTAAAGAAATTTTAAAAGAATTAAATTTTGGGATGGAAATTAATACTCATGATAAACTTTATGATTTATTAGAAGTGGCAATTTATGAAAATCCGCCGGTTACCTTAAAAGAAGGCTACTTAATTAAAGAAGGTTACAATAAAGAATTAGACGAATTAAAAGAAATTCGCAGCGGCGGAAAAGATTTTATTGCTAATTTTGAAAATAAATTAAAAGAAGAAAGTGGAATTAGTAATTTAAAAGTCGGTTATAACAAAGTATTTGGCTATTTCATTGAAGTAAGTAAAGGTCAAGTAAGTAAAGTAAGCGAAGAACTTCATTGGGAGCGAAGACAAACCCTAACCAACTGTGAAAGATATATTTCTCCAGAATTGAAAGAAAAAGAAGCTTTGATTTTAAATGCCGAAGAAAAAATAATTGATTTAGAATATCAGCTTTTTACCGAAGTTAAAAATGAAGTTTTAAAAGAAGTTCTTAATTTAAAAGATACGGCTAATATTATTGCTAGTTTAGATGCAATTACTTCCTTAGCAGTATGCGCGGATGACTATCAGTTTGTAAGACCAACATTTAATCATAATCATGCGATTGAAATTAGAAATGGCCGGCATCCCGTTATTGATAAAGTAAGTAATATGGATTATGTAACTAATGACTGTGTTATGGATTCTTCGATTAATACCCTTTTAATAACTGGACCTAATATGTCAGGTAAATCAACCTATATGCGCCAACTAGCAATTATAATTATTATGGCTCAGATGGGTTCATTTGTTCCCGCCACCAAAGCTAATTTACCAATTATTGATAAAATTTTTACCCGCATTGGTGCGAGTGATGATTTAGTAAGTGGTGAATCAACGTTCATGGTGGAAATGAAAGAAAGTAAAAATGCCATTTGCAATGCCACAAAAGATTCATTAATTTTATTTGATGAACTAGGACGGGGGACCTCTACTTATGATGGAATGAGTTTAGCCAAAGCTATTTTAGAATATGTAACCAAAAACATTGGTTGTAAAACTTTATTTTCGACCCATTACCATGAACTGACTAGCATTGAACGGGAATTATCTAGTATTAAAAATGTTCATGTTTCCGCAGTGGAAGAAAATGGAACGTTAACCTTTTTGCATAAAGTTAAAAATGGGGCCTTAGATAAAAGCTATGGTATTCATGTTGCTAAACTGGCAGGACTTCCCGAAGAAATTATTACTAATGCGACTAAAATATTAAGCATATATGAAAAAAGTAATAAAAAAAGAGGGGATTCGACTGTTCAATTAGCCATGAATTTTCCCGAAGAGCAAAAAGACGACCCAATAAAAAAGCGGTTAAAAGAAATTGAACCTTTACATACCACTCCGATGGAAGCGATAAATATTTTATATGAATTAAAAGAAATGACAAAATAAGAAAGGAAATGATTTAAATGAATTACGATGAAATACAAGAAATATTACAGAAAGTTGAGGCTCAAAAATTACATGATTTTGTAACGTTTGCTTTACAAAAATTTCCAAGTCTTCAAACAGACTTTAAAAATGAATTTTATGAGTATTTTCCACAACAATCTAAAGAAGATTATAAAAGAGAAATTTACCATGCGATTGATTTAGCTGGTGGTTCTGATGGCTACATTGATTACGATGAAACAGATAATTATACTGGAGCTATGTATGGTTTTACTAATCAAGCTAGTAAATTGATTGAAAACAAAAACTATATGAGTGCCTTAGATATTCTAGAAACAATCTTAATTTCCATGACGACTACAGATATAGACGATTCTGATGGTTGCAGATGGGATGTCGCGGATGATTGTATGGCAAATATTAAAAACATAATATCGCAAGCTATCTTGGAAAACGAAGAAAAAGTTTATCAAAGAATCTTTACCTTTTTAATGCATGAAGCTATAACTGGAGAAATAGCTAACTATGGAATTGAAACCTCAGACTTATTTAATGAGTTTATCGATAACCAAATGTATTTACGAGAAATGCAAAAAGAGTTTCCTAAAATAATTGCTAAATCTGATAAATATAAAGCGAAAATATATCAAGAATTACTCCAAAAAATTGAGGAAAATTAATTACTTTGTGTAATTTTTTTTACCCATTTTGTCGAAACTATTTTTATTTTTTATCCAATTTGCTATTCTATACTTGGTGATGATATGGAACTATATTATCAAAATGAAACTTTGTATATTGATATAGAAATGCTTTTAGATTCAAGTGATTATTATGAATTAAAAAATAAACTTTTTCGTATTGTTGAAGATTATGAAATTGACTACATTATTATTAATAATAACACTCATCAAGTAACCAATCGTCGTTTTTTAAAACGAATTAAACAAGAATACGCGACTAAATTTCGTGGGCATTTATACATAAATTGAAATAATTGGTGCTATAAAATTAGCATTATTTATTGTATAATGTTTTTGTGGTGGAAGATGAAAAAATTAATTAGTATTAAACGCGATAAATTAATTAAGGTAAGCAGTTATGTAAAAAAATTTACTTTACCAACTAAAGTATATTTTCCTATTGATAAATCCGTTAAATTAAACATCAATGCTAAAAAAATTAAAAAAGGTCAAAAATTATATGATTTACATAATGCTTCGTATTATTCTTCTGTAAGTGGCGAGTTAAGTGGTTTAATATGGAAAAAAGATGAAACAAATAATCCCACGCTTTATTTAAGTATTATTAACGATTTTAAAGAAGAAAAAGGCAAATTAATTAATCATAATGCCAACTATTATTTAACTACTTTTTGTTCCTTTTTACTACCAACTTTGGAGATTTTAAAGAATCAAAAAATCCTTTATTTTAACGCGATTAAAGATGATCCTTATGATGTTTCGGTGGTAGCTTATTTTAAAGAAAATGCCGAATCTTTATTAGAAACTCTTGATTTTTTACGAAATTATTTACATTCTAAAGAAGTTCATATCTTTTTAAAAGAAAATGCCACGGAGTGTATTGAAGCTTTGTCAAAATTTTTAGGAATGTATCCTTTTATTAGCCTAGTTTTTGTGCCGGATTTGTATCCGATTGGCGATGATTCCGTTTTAGAAGAGTATTTAAAAATTCCTAATTTAAAAACATTAAAAATAGTTGATTTAATGTATTTACAAGCGGCGATTATTAATAACGAACCATTAGAAGAAACTTATGTAACTATAAGCGGTGATTTAGTAGATGAACCATGTATTGTTAAAGTGAAAATCGGAACTTTGGCTCAAGAATTAATAAATGAAATAAAACCTTGTCAAAACCTTTCTAAAGTTTGGGTTAATGGATTTTTTAAAGGGCATCTTTTGGATTTAGACGAAGTCGTTATCACCGCCCAAATATCATCTTTAATTTTTTCAAAAGAAGAAACGAAAAAAGAAAATCCTTGTATTTCTTGTGGCAAATGTTTAGAATGTTGTCCTAAAAATTGTAATCCTATCAAAGGTGAAAGACAAAATTGCATTTCTTGTGGACTATGTACTTATATTTGTCCAAGCCATATTAATTTTAAGGAAAGGAATACGTATGAATAAAGTTAATTTTAGCGAAAGTAAATTTAGTCTAAAAACAATCTATCTTCTTTCATTATCTTTACTAGTCTTATATGGAACTTATAAAAATGGTTTAGTTTATTATTTTAATGGAAGTATGTCCCTTTTAAAGGCGATGTATCCGTTGTTTTTTTGTTTATCTAGTTACGTAATAGGTCTTTTAATTGAAAAAAAATTTAATTATCAAGATTTAAGCATTTATAGTTTGATGATAAGTTTAGCAATGCCTTATCAAATACCTTTTCTTTTATATCTTGTCATTTTAACTGTAAGTTTAATAATATTTAGTAAATTGCCTTTAAAAAAAGGAAATATTATTGTTTTTATAATTGCCTTGTTTCACATCTTTTTAGCTAGTGGTTTTGAAAATGCGATGGAACAGGGTAATCAAATGTTTTACAGTACCATTGAAATCTTTTTGGGACGGAGTATTGGGGGGATAGCCAACACTTCAATTTTCTTGAGTTTAATAAGTTTAGCCTTTTTCTTAACAAACTTTTATTATAAAAAAGAAATTCCATTAATTTCGATCGCGTGTTTTGAACTTTTAACTTTTATTCGTGGCCTTATTATTAATGACTCTTTGCTGTTTAATCATTTATTGTATTATTTGCCTTTTTATTTAGCAATTTTTGTGATGCCGATTAATCGTTATTCGCCTTTAACGAAAAAAAATCAAATAATTTTTGCTTTTTTAACCGGAGTTTTAATGTTTTTTGCTACTTACTATCTAAATTATCAACTAGGTCCTATTTTGGCCTGTGTAATTATGTCTTTAAGTGTCGAAATATTAGAACTATTGACGAAGAAAGCTAAATAAGTTTACTTTTTTTTCTTTTTTGTTAAAATAAGACTTGCTTAAAAGACATGCTCCTAGAAGGAGAAATTAATGAAAAAGAAAAAATATATTTTAATTATTATTACTTTAGTAATAGTTTTAAACGCTAAACAAACTAAGGCTTTTGAACTAGTGTCAACAGTTTATAATGATTATTGTTATGAAGTAAATAGTAAAAAAGAATGTTTAACCCTTTATCATGACAAAGATTCAAATATGGCCGTGTTTAAAACTTATAACATTGTGGAACAAGACCGAGTATATTTAAATGCAGGTAATTTTACTACCAAAGGTTTAGTGGCTGGTGACTTTAACCATAAAACGCGTTTGGCACTCCAAAAATTTTTTGACGAACGTTATTATAAGTCACTAGGCTATGATATTCATTATTTATTTGATCCAGCGGAATTAAATACGCTTTATGAGAAATTAATGGCTGATACGCATGAATTTAATAATCGAGTCGACAAACACGAATTTACGATTTTTAAAAACGAATGGACCGATGTTTTAGATTTACCAATCCGTGACTATAGTTTTGCTAACACTGATAATCTTGAATTTAAAAAAGAAAATGGCCGGTTCATGGTCAAAGCCAATAAAGCGGGTAATTTTCCAGCCCAAATTATTTATGATCAATCTAGTAAAGTAGAAAGATTTTTAATTGATAGAGAAAATTATTTTCGAATTTATACACCAATTGAAACTATACCAGAAGTGAAATTTAATGTCGAAGAGAAAAAACATCATATTTATGTCAATGGCGATTTAGCAAATTTTCAAATAAATATTGATAACGAAGGAGTCGTAGGCGATAAAGTAAATTTTACTTTAAATGTTAATAAGGATTATTTTTTAGATAAAATTGTTATTGAAAATAAAAATCATCAAGCTATAGAATGGAAAGATAATAGTTTTATTATGCCTAATGAAGATGTTTATATCAATATTTCCTTAAGAAAAAAACAAACTTATAAAATAACTGTAATTAAAAGCGAAAATGCAACAATTACGGCTCCATCTTTAGTTATGGAAAACGAAAAAGTTACTCTAAATGCTAAAGTAAATGAAGGTTATATCTTAAAAAAAGTTTTTGTAAATGATATTCCTATTGATTTACAAGAAATGCAATTTGTTATGCCTTCTTCTGATGTTACAATCAAATATGAAGTTGAAAAACTAAAAACTCATCAAATTACGGTTTTAAAAAATGATGGAGCTACCATTGAAGTAAAAAACAATGCTAATGAAAACGAAAAAGTTAAAGTAAAAGCTCTAGTAGAAAATGGTTATCAATTAGAAAAAATAATGATAAATAATAAAGCTTTAGATTTAAATGCAATGGAATTTATAATGCCTAATGAAGACGTTGTAATTACTTACAAAACAAAAAAAGTAAATGCCCAGACTCATCAAATTACAGTTTTAAAAAAAGATGGAGCTACCATTGAAGTAACAAATCACGCGAATGAAAATGAAAAAGTTAAAGTAAAAGCTTTAGTTGAAAGTGGTTATCAATTAGATAAAATAATGATAAATAATAAAGCTTTAGATTTAAAAACAATGGAATTTATAATGCCAAATGAAGACGTTGTAATTACTTATAAAACAAGTTTCAAGAATATTACTAAGCAATATAACATTGTCGTTAAAGAAACAAAAGGTGTCAGTTTAAACCTAAATAAAAAAGCCCAAGCAGGTCAAAAAATCAATTTAGAACCTATTGTTGAAGAAGGTTACATTATAGATAAAATTTTAGTTTTTGCGGCGAATAATCAAAATTTAGAAGTTACTGAACAAAGTTTTATAATGCCGGATTCTGATGTAACAATCGAAGTCCAAACCAAATTAAAAGAGTACAGCATTACAGTTGAGGCTCCTAAAAGTATTTTGGTAGATATTCAAAA
This sequence comes from uncultured Bacilli bacterium, assembly GCA_947626425.1. Classification (GTDB taxonomy): domain Bacteria; phylum Bacillota_I; class Bacilli_A; order RF39; family UBA660; genus Ventrenecus. The sequence goes on from CANQRX010000003.1 coordinate 16,641, forward strand.
TAAAGCGCATATGGGCGAGTATATAACCTTTTCAACTGAATCTTTATTAGAAGACAGTGTAAAAGCCATTTATTTAAATGGAAAATTAATTGATACCTATCACTTTACAATGCCTAGTGAAGATGTTGTTTTAAAAATTGATGGTGCCAAACATAACTGGGAAGTTAATTATGAGGATTTAGAAGGTATGGTTATTAAAGAATCCCTTTTAGTTAATAAAGATGAATTAGTTTCCATTCCTCAAATTAAAGGTTACAAATTTTTAAAAGCAGTGCTTTTGGATGGTACGTCTGTTGATTATCAAAATTCCTTTATTATGCCAAATGAAACCGTAACTTTAATTTATGAACCATTATCAACGGAAACTGATTTTGATATCCCCAACACCAAAGCTAGTTTATCAATATTTCCATTAATCATACTTTTTCTAGTAAGTTTATTGCCTGTAAAAAAACGTAAATTTAAATAAAAAGTCAAAAAAACACTAAAAAATGAAAAATTTTGGTGTTTTTTTTGTAAAAAAAAAGGAAATAAAGGACAACAGGGTAATATATATAATTGTAGGGGAGGTATGACTTATTGCAGTAATTAACCAAGAAACTATTTTAGAAATCCGTCAAAAAGCTGATATAGTAGAAATTGTTAGTTCATATGTCCAGTTAACTTTAAGAGGTAAAAATTATTTTGGTATTTGTCCTTTTCACCAAGATCATTCACCATCAATGAGCGTGAGTAAAGAAAAACAATTATTCAAATGTTTTTCCTGTGGGGCCGGGGGTAATGTTTTTCAGTTCGTTAAAGAAATTGAAAACATAACATTTTTAGAAGCTGTTAGTAAAGTCGCATCAAAAGTCGGCATTAACTTTACCTATAATCAATCGTTTCAACCCGTTGAAAAGTTTGAACAAGAATATAAAATAATGGACTTAACAAAAATGTTTTATCATAACAATTTAAAAAGCAAAGAAGCCAAAGAAGCCCGTGATTATCTTGCCAAAAGAAAAATTGATAACGAAATTATTGATAATTTTGGGTTAGGTTTTGCTTTTAAGGGCAATCAATTATTAGAATTATTAAAAGCCAAAAAATATGATATGACTAGACTAAAAGATTTAAGCTTAGTTAGCCAAAAAGAAAACCAGTACTATGATATGTTTCAAAATCGAATTTTATTTCCTATTGAAAATCCTTCCGGAAAAGTTGTTGGGTTTACCGCCCGAGCTATAAATCCCAATGATACACCGAAGTATTTAAATAGTCGGGAATCAATTATTTTTAAAAAAGGGGAAATTTTATATAATTATCACCGTGCCCGCGAGAATGTTCGACTGTTAAAAAAAATTATTATTGTGGAAGGAAATATGGATGCCATCCGAATGAGTGCTTGTGGTTTTCCAAATACCATAGCTTTAATGGGAACTAGTTTAACTAAAGAGCAAATTGAACTTATCCGGAAACTAAGAGTACCAATTACCTTAATGCTTGATAATGATAATGCCGGTTTAACTAATACTTATCAAAATGGTTTACTTTTAGAACAGGCTAAACTAGACGTTTGGGTTGTCCGGCTAAGCAAAGTTAAAGATCCTGATGAATATCTTTTAAACTTTGGCACTGAAGCCATGCAAGATGCCTTAGATCATCCTCTTAGTTTTTTAGAATTTAAACTAATGTATTTAAAAGAAAATCGTAATTTACAAGATTCAGCTGATTTAATTTTATATATTAAAGATGTTATTAAATCCCTTGAAAATTATGATGATCTAACTAAGAAAATGACTTTGCAAAAAATTGCCAATGATTATAGTATATCTTATGAAATTTTAAAAAGTGAATTACAAAAAGCTCAAGAAAATAATAATCAACCATCAATCGAAGTAAAACCAATTAATAAACCGAAAGATGTATTCGATAATTATAGCAAATGTGCTAATCCCATTCTTTATTATATGATGAATGATAGCAAATATATTAATATCTATCTTAATCGGTTAGGTTATTTTAGTGAAAAAAAATATAGACAAATCGCCAGCGAAATTTTATACTATTACGAAAAAAACAAAACAATTAATTTAGCAGATTTTTTAAGCTATGCTGAACTATCACCTGTAAAAGATGATATATTTCAGGTAATCGGGGGTATAAAAGATGAAGAAATAAGCGAAACTAATATGGTAGAGTATATAACAATGTTACAAACTTTAATGATTAATCAAGATATTTTTACTTTGAGAAGTCGTCAAAGACAAACATTTGATATAAACGAAAAAATTGCCATCGGTATCAAAATAACAGAATTACATCGAAAAAAAGAAGAATTGAAAAAAGAAAGAAGTGTTGAAAAATGACAAAATTTGAAATGAGAACGAATGAACTATTGACAAAAGGATTAAATGAAGGATACTTATTAATCGCAGAGGTTGCCGAAGTTCTAAAAGAATGTCGGGCTACTAAAGAAGAAGCCATAAGCTTTGAAGAAAAACTGAAAGAAAATAATATTGAATTAGTTGAAAAAATCCCTGAAAAAAAAGTTAAAAAAGTTAAAGAAATTAAAACATTTACCGAACGCAAAGAAGAATTAATTGCCCTAGGAAAGAAAAATGGTCGAATTACTTTTGAACAACTAGCGTCATCTTTGAAAGGCTTAGAAGTAGATAACGATTCCTTAGATATTTTATATAATGAATTGGTGGCCAATAATATTGAAATAGTTGGAGAAGATGATGAAGAGGGTAATAACGATAATTCACCAATTATTTTAAATGATGCAGAAATAACCAAAGACATTAATATTAATGATCCAGTTCGGATGTATTTAAAAGAAATTGGGCGAATCAGTTTGTTATCACCAGAAGAAGAAATGGATTTATCAATCAAAGTAGCCAATGGTGATGAAGAGGCCAAAAATCGCCTTGCCGAGTCTAACCTTCGTTTAGTTGTTAGTATTGCCAAAAGATATGTCGGTCGTGGGTTGTTATTTTTAGATTTAATCCAAGAAGGAAATATTGGGTTAATGAAAGCCGTTGACAAGTTTGACTATGATAAAGGATACAAATTTTCAACATATGCAACATGGTGGATTCGTCAAGCCATAACGCGCGCCCTTGCCGATCAAGCAAGAACAATTAGAGTTCCGGTTCACATGGTTGAAACAATTAATAAAATGGCCCGAATCCAAAGACAATTAACCTTAGAATTAAACCGCGAACCATCCGAAGAAGAAATCGCTAAAAAAATGAATATTTCGGTAGAAAAAGTTCGGGATGTCATTAAAATAAGTCAAGATCCTGTATCCCTTGAAACACCAATCGGTGAAGAAGATGATTCCCATTTAGGAGATTTTGTCAAAGACCCAAATAGTATGACTCCAGAAGAATATGCGACTAACCAAATTTTAAAAGAAGAAATTAAAGAAGTTTTAGGAACCCTTCAAGAAAGAGAACAAGAGGTTTTAGAATTGCGTTTTGGCTTAATTGATGGAACTAGTCACACTTTAGAAGAAGTAGGCAAAAGATTTAATGTTACACGGGAACGAATAAGGCAAATTGAAGCAAAAGCCCTTAGAAAATTACGGCATCCATCTCGGGCTAAAAAATTAAAGGATTTTTTAAACGATTAATGAATTCCAAAAGATTACAATTTTTAGCTAATTATATTGCTAAAGATGCCAATGTCATTGATATTGGAACCGATCACGCTTACTTGCCAATTCTTTTGGTTCAAAAAAATAAAAGAAAAGTAATTGGAACAGATATTCATGAAAAAGCCTTAAATCAAGCTCAAAAAAACGTCTTAAAATATCATTTAGAAAAAGAAATAAAACTAATTTTAACTGATGGATTAGAAAATATTAATTTTGAGGATTATGATACTCTTGTTTTAGCAGGAATGGGCTATATGACTATTAAACATATTTTAGATTCTGATTTAAAACCGATTCAAACCATTATTCTCCAAGCTAATAATGATCATGAAAAAGTAAGAAAAATGATGATGGAAAAGAATTGGCGTCTAATAGATGAACATCTTTTAAGTGAAAATAATCATCTTTATCATATTATGAAATATCAAAAAGGCGAAGAACAATTAACTAACCAAGAAATAATGTTAGGCAAATACCTTAAAGAAAACCGTTTTTACTACCAAGAAGAATTAGTTAAATGCCAAGAAATTTATGATAAAATACCTCAAAAATATTTTACTAAAAGAAAAGAATTACAAAAAAAAATATCCTTTTTGCAAGAATATTTAAATTTATAAAAAGAAAACTGGTTTATTTAAAGCTTGAGCTTTAGCTACAGGCTTTTTTTGAGTGTTTTTTTCAAAACTAGGACTTGAAACTGTTGTTCCTTTCGGTTTTTCCATCATAACTTTGGCAACTTTTAAGGCATCTTTAGCATTATTAATAATAGGTTTAGCCTTAACGTATAAAGGAATTACCTGATTAGCAATATTCAAAGTTTTATTTATTTTTCCAATCATGGAAACTAAATTAAATGATCGAGCTGGATACATACGCATACTCCTTTATTATAGTATATGCTAAACTTTCGTTTTTGGTGTAATTTTATTTAACAAATTGATGCATTAAATTTAAATAACGCACACTATCATAAATTTTTTTTAATTGAAGAAACTAATCATCTTTGTTATCATATAAATAGTTAGGATTTGATAAAATGAATGAGTTAGTTGTCATATTTTTAAGTTTTGGACTTGGTTTCCTTTATAATTGGTTAATTAATTTACATGAACGAAAAAAAACAAAAAATTTATTTGAACTATTCCTTTCCGGATTATCGTTAATGATTTTAACCCTTTATTTTTATCAAAAATATCATTTTAGTTATCGCTTTTTTCCGGGTTTTATTATTAGTTCCTTATTAATTTTGATTTTTACAAGCGACCTTAAATATTTAATAATATTTGATAGTCCTTTACTTATCAGTGCCTTAGCTATGTTTGGCCTTAATTGCCTTTTTTTTGATTTAAGTGGAGCTTTAAAAAGTTGTTTTTCCGGAATAATTATTTTTCTTTTTATGTTATTTATCGCTAAAATAAGTAGTAAACTTTTTAAAAGAGAAACCTTAGGAGGCGGAGATATCAAGTTTTCTTATCTAATTGGTTGTATTTTGCCTCTTAATTTAGCATTTACAACGCTTGCTTTATCGACATTTCTAGCTTTACCGGCCTCAGTTTTTTCGCTTTTAATGCACAAAGAAAAAGAAGTAGCTTATGGTCCTTTTTTAGTATCAGCCCTGTTAATAGTTTATATGTTTTCCGATAAATTCCAAAATCTTTTGAATTTTTTATTTTCATGGCTCTAGTTTAACGAAATTTTCCTTTACATATTTACGCTTAGTTTGCTATAATACATATAGTTTTGATGTAAGGAGGGATATTATGGCAAAAAACGAAAATAGACAATTCATCGGATTAAAATGTTCACGATGTGGAAAACAAATCCGTCCAACTATTAAAAATAAAAAGAATACAACAGAAAAAATTGAATTAAAAAAGTTTTGTCCAAACTGTCGACAAGCTGTTATATTTAAAGAAACCAAATTAGGTAAGTAATATTAGAGAAGGGTGAGTACGATGAATATTAACATAAACGATATAAAAAATGGAATGACAATAATTATTGATGGCAATTTATGCCAAATTATGGAGTTTCAACATGTTAAACCAGGTAAGGGTAGTGCTTTCGTTCGTATTAAATTAAAAAATTTAAGAACAGGAGCTGTTGTTGAAAATTCTTATAATACAAATATCAAAATTGAAAGAGCTAAAATTGATCATAACCCAATGCAATTTTTATATACTGATGGGGATAATTATGTTTTCATGAATACTGAAACTTATGATCAAATTGAAGTTCCATCTTCAAAACTAGAACAAGAAAAGCGTTTTATTAAAGAAGGATTAGAAATTCAATTAGATTACTATGAAGGTGAATTAATCGGTATAACTTTACCAGAAAAAATTGAGTTTGAAGTTGTTGAAACTGAACCAGCTGTGAAAGGTAATACTGCTAACAATGCTATGAAAGATGCCAAAATCGAAACTGGCTACACTGTAAAAGTTCCATTATTTATTAATCAAGGTGAAAAAATAATTATTTCAACTAGTGATGGAAAATATTCTAGCCGGGCCTAAAAAAAAATATCTAGACAATAGATATTTTTTTATATTTCCCGCATTTTTTCTTGATTTTTATAAGGATTTTTCGGATCAATCCGATCGACAAATAAAATTCCGTTTAAATGATCAATTTCATGTTGAAAAGCAATTGAAACATCTTCTCTAACTCGTAAAGTTATTTCTTTGCCATTCATATCTTGTGCTTTAACAGTCATTCTGGCATATCGAGGAACTATTCCCTTAACATCCCGATTTACACTTAAGCAACCTTCGCCTTCACCAACATAAATTAATTCTTCACTATAAGAAACAATTTCCGGATTAATAACAATATAATTTTTGAAAGTTTTGTCCTCTTTTTCTTCGGCAATAACAAAATAACGTTTCATTATCCCAAGTTGAACAGCTGACATTCCCCAACCAGCTCGTAAATTATATTTTTCCCGTTCTTCATCAATTTGACTCATTTGAAGATAGACTAACATATCGTTGATAGTTTTTTGATCACTTGCTGATAAAGGAAAGGTAACAGGCTTAGAAATTTGTCGAAGCCTTTTATCATTTTCTTCCAAAATTTTTAAATTTGGTAATTCCATGGTAACACACCCCTTAAAAATCTCCTTTATTGTACCATAAATTTAAAATATTAAAAGTAAAAATGATAATAAATAACTGAATTAGATGCAAAACTATCCAATTTTTCCTTAAAATGAAAAAAGAATAGAATGGTTGCTATTCTTTTAAACGATTAGTTGTTGTTGTTATTGTTGCCATACCAACCTGCACCAATGATGATTACTAACAGGATGAATAGGACAATCCAAATGGCAGCGCCGGCACCATAACCAGAAGTATATCCAGCATATCCACCAGAGTTGCAACATTGATTTGGGTATCCGCCACCATAGAATCCATTATTTCCGTAATAATACATATCTGTTACCTCCTTAATCTTTCTATTATAGTTTATTAAAATCTTTAAATTTTGACATAAAAACTTTACAGATGCTTATTATTTAATTTTTAAAACAATTGTCTTATAAGTGTCAGATTTTCTTTTTTTATGAAATTTTTAAGACTTTTCGTTGAGAATTTGATACAATGTTTATGGTGGTAAAATGAGAAAGTTATTTCGGAAAATGGACAAACCTTTGTTTTTTTTAACAATTTTATATACAATTTTAGGTTTAGTAATGGTTTTATCTGCTTCTAGTGTTTCGGCCGTTTTACGTTATAATGTCTCAACATACTATTTTTTTATTAGACAATTAATATTTGTGGTAGTTTCTTATATAATTGGCTTTGTTGTATTAAATATTTCAACTAATAAATATCGTTTTATAGCCCCTTTGTATCTTCTTTCAACTATTGTTTTATTAGGGTTAGTTCAAATTTTTGGTTATGTTGCTGGCGGGGCAAAGAGTTGGATCGATTTTGGCTTTTTTAATCTTCAACCAACGGAGTTTGCCAAGACCGCTTTAATTTTGTATATGGCTACTTTTTATGAAAAAAGTGTCAAAAAACAACGTCGGTTTTTGGTTAATTTAATTCCTTTAGTTTTAGGTATAATCATTTTTGGTTTGGTCGCTTTACAGCCTGATTTAGGGGGAGCAGTAATAATCGCCGGAATTGTCTTTTTTATGTTTTTATGTATTCCTTTTCCGAAAGACAAAAAAATTAGTTTTATCAAAAAATTAGGAATTGTTTGCTTAGCTGGGGTAGTTATTTTATTGTATTCCGGTTTAGCATCTAAATTTTTAAACGAATCGCAAAGACAACGTCTTAATTTTCAAGCACCTTGTAGTCGTTATATAGAAGATACTGGGTACCAAGTTTGTAATGGCTTTATCGCGTTACATAATGGAGGATTATTCGGCGTAGGCTTAGGTAATTCAACTCAAAAGTATTTATATTTACCAGAAGCTCACACAGACTTTATTTTTCCTATTTTAGTTGAAGAATTAGGTTTAATCGTCGGTATTTTAGTAATTTTAGGTTATTTTATAATGCTTTATCGAATTTTAAAATTAGCAAAACGAGCTCAGACCATTAAAAATCAGTTAATTTGTTATGGTAGCTTTATCTTTATTTTTCTTCATTTAGGACTTAATTTTTTAGGTATTTTTGCTTTAACTCCTTTAACAGGTGTTCCCGTTCCTTTCTTAAGTTATGGTGGGTCATTTTCCATTAATGTTATTGTTATAATGTTTGTGATTCAAAGAGTTTCCATTGAAACAAATGTCGCAATTGAAAAAAAAGAATTAGCTAAACTCTCTAGTAAATAAGTAATATTTTTAATTATCTAAAAAATTGTGTGGCCTGCCTTTCAAAAAATTCTTGACGTCTTAAATAAAAAGTGATAAGATTAAGATGCTTAATAGTGTGGAATGATTTTAAATGTAGGGAGTCTAAAAACTCTGATTGTTGATTAATAATCCAATCGTTACATTTAATTGTGATTCTTTGAGTCATCACTTATTCTGCAAGGATACGGTGTCTTATCGGCTATTAAGTTATACGTATATGTGGAGTAACGGTAAGAGGGAATTATTTATATCTGTCAATATATGTGAGACCTTATTCATCCACGGGAAATATGTTGAATGACAGTTCAACGTATTTTTTTTTGTCTAAAAAAAGGAAATTTCAATTTTTATAGAAATATATAAGTAGAAAGAAGAATAAAAATTCTTTCTTAGAAAGGAGGAACCTATATGGAAGCATTCAAAGAATTTCTTGTCGAAAAAAAAGTTTTTTGTCTTTGCGTTTTGCTTGGCATTATTTGTTTATCCTTAGGCTTTTTATATTTAAAAGATGTCAGTGCGGAAGAATCCTTTCATTGCCCAGTAACGAGTGATAAAGTTTCAGAAAACAACGACGATGATATCGAAACTTTAGATATTATCCAAGTAGATATAAAAGGGGCAGTGAAAGATCCTGGAGTCTATGTTTTAGATGAAGGTTCAGTCGTTAATGATTTAATATTAGCTGCTGGTGGCTTAACTAAAGACGCTGACACAACCAACCTTAATTTAAGCAAAAAACTAGAAAACGAAATGGTTATAATTGTTTACACTAAAAAGGAAATGGAACAAAACGTTGAAAAAAACCTTACTAGTGATGCTGATATTTCGGAATCGTTAGGTAAAGATTCCATAATTGAGTCCGATAGTGAATCAAGTTCTAACAATACCACTTCCAAAACTACTAAAAAAGTTAATCTAAATACTGCTACCTTAGAAGAATTAACCACATTGCCGGGAATAGGAGAGGCCAAAGCTAAAAGTATAATTCAATATCGAAAAACTTGTGGAAATTTTAAAGTCATCGAAGATATAAAAAACATTTCAGGTATAGGCGATTCAGTTTATGCTAAACTTGAAAAATATATCACCGTTTAAATGGCTTATCTTTATTTTAATAATTTTTGCTATATTTAGATTGATTATGGTTAGTAAAGAAACTAGCAAAATCTCTAATAATGTAACAAGCTTAAGTGGTAAATTAATTGCTAAGAGTATCGATGGAAATTTGTTAAGTGGAACAATTATTACTAAGGAAAAAGAAAAAGTAAATTTCTATTATTACTTGAAAACGGAACAAGAGCAAAAACTATTAAACAATATGGGATTTGGAGATGTTCTCTATTTAAAAGGGAATATCTCTTTACCTTTAGATGAAGTAATATTTAATACCTTTTCATTTAAAAAATATTTATTTAATCATCGCATCTTTAAAATAATGAATGTTAATAATTTAAACTATAAACCCACTAAAAATATTTTGTATTGGTTAAAAAATAAAATATTGAATTACTTAGATAAAATTGACAATAAGCATTATTTAAAAGCATTATTACTAGGTGAGAAAAAAGCTGTTGACTATGAACTACTTTCCCATAATGGAATTAGTCATCTTTTGGCCGTTTCAGGAATGCATATTGCCATCTTTATTGATTTTTTTTATCATTTTTTTTATAAAAAACATCGTAAACATTCATTGCTTTTAATAGCAATCCTTTGGTTTTATACATTTTTAGTAGGATTTACCATTTCGATTGTAAGAAGTGTATTAAATTTTACAATTATTACTTTCCTAAGTATGTTTAATTTAAAAATTACAACTATCAAAAGTTTTATTATAACTTCTTTAATTATTATTATTAAAAACCCTTTGTATTTATTTGATGCAAGCTTTTTATATTCTTTCTTAATTACTTTAGGACTAATTTTATCTCCTTCTTATCAAAAACAAAAAATGCTTAAAATAAGTTTGTTAACCTTCTTTTTAAGTGCAGGCCTAACTTGTTATTTTAACTATGAGATTAATTTTTTAGCTATCTTTTTTAATATAATTGCCACTATTTTAATAGCTAATATTCTTTATCCTTTTGCTATAATGTGTTTATTTTTACCATTTTTAATAAAGATTTTTAATTTTTTATTTAATTCCTTTTTAATGCTTAATAAAGCAATAAGTAAAGTGTCATTTGGAGTAATCGTTATTTCTAAGTACCCATATATTATCTGGGTCATTTATTATTTTATACTATTTTATTATTTAATAAAAAAGCAAAAGCTCAATTTTTATTTAGGATTATACTTATTAATTTTAGCTATTATTCCGTATTTTTCCCAAAAAGCTATTGTAACCTTTTTGGATGTTGGCCAAGGTGATGCCATAGCCTTTATTTCGCCCAACAAAAAGGAAGCATTTTTAATTGATACAGGTGGTAAGCAAAGCTTTTTTAAAGAAAGTTGGGAACAAAGGAAACAGGTTAATTATCAAGCTTTAAATATTGCCACTTATTTTAAAAGTGAAGGGGTAAGTAGTATTTTTGTTATAACGAGTCATGGTGACTATGACCATCTTGGAAATTTAATTGACCTAAGTAATTATATTCGTATTAATTTTGTCGTTTTAAATGAAAATAAAATGATTGCGAAAGAACAAGAAATAAGTTCTAAATTGCCTTTAAAAAAATTGGAAAATGTTTTATTTAAATATTTTAAAGTAAAACAGTTAAATCCTTTACTTAATCTAGACGACGAAAATGATGCAAGTTTAGTTTTAAAAATAACAAACGGATATTTATCATTTTTGATGATGGGAGATGCTCCCCAAAAAGTGGAAGCAAAAATTTTAAATAAAGTTGGCAACGTTGATTTTATTAAATTAGGACACCATGGTTCTAATACGAGTAGTGACCCGTATTTTTTAGCTAAAATTAACCCCCAATATGCTTTTATTTCGGCGGGGAAAAATAATCGTTATCATCATCCTCACCAAGAAACAATAGATACTTTAACAAAATTAAAAATTCCTTATTATAATACTCAAGTAAATCATTCCATTAAAATTATTTTTCAAAAAGATAGCTATCATATTAAGCCATTATCTGATACAATACAGTAAGTGGGTGAGATAATTTATGAAAGTATTACTAATCGAAACTGATTCCAAAATTTTATTAGATGAAAAATTAAGTTCAATAATTAAAGGTGATAATAATGTTTTGATTTATAACTATTTAAATACGAATTTAAATGAAATTATAGAAGAAGCTTCATACGTATCAATGTTTGGCGAATTAAAATGGATTATCGTTAAAAATGCCGATTTTTTTGGTAATGGCAAAATTAGTGAGAAGGAAACTAAAATGTTAAGCGATTATTTAAATCATCCTTATGAATTAACTAATTTAATTTTTACAACTTATCAAAAAATAGATAATCGCAAGGCCATTTGTAAAGAGTTTAAAAAATTTAATTGTATTATCTCCCTTAAAACACCGAAAGGATATGAATTAACTAATAATGTAAAAAACTTAATTAAACAAAAAGGTTATATAGTTAGTGATGATGCGATTAAATATATTATTGATGCCTGTATAAATAATTGGGATTTAATTTATAATGAGATTTCTAAATTTGATTTAATTTTCCTAAAAAATCAAAAAATAACTTTAACTGAAATTAAAGAAGTTATTTGTTCTGCTATTGAAGATAATGATTTTAAATTTATCGACAATTTTATAAAAAAAGATGCTATTAAAAGTTGGACAGCTATTAATGACTATATTATAAAAAAAACTGATCCAATAAAGTTAATAAATTTATTAGTTAGAGAATATCGAATGCTTTTAATATCTAAAATAATGGCCGAACAAAAATATAGTTTAAGTGACATTGGAAAAGAATTAAGCGTTGTCGATTGGCAATTAGATAAAATAAAAAGAAACGCATCTTTATATCATAAAGACGATTTAAAAGAAATTTTAATAAAATTAGCTAAATTAGATTATTTAATTAAATCCGGAAAAAAAGATAAATGGTTAGCTTTTGAAGAGTTTTTTGTTGAACAAATGGAATTTTAAAAAAAATTAAAGTTTTTAAAACACCTAATTTAGGTCAGAGTAAAAAAATCGGATTGAAGGCTTAAAAAAGTATTGACACATTAATAGTCATATGATAATATAAATATGTCATAAGGATATAGAATATATGTCTAAAAGTGTTATATGAAATGGTTATTTTGTATAACGATATAGTAAAATATTTTATAGACTTGATGATGATGTTTTCTTTAATATTTTGATATTGAAGAAGATAAAAAAGTAATTTTATTGTTCAAATCCTTTAATTTTGGCGATTAATTGTTCGTCGTAATGGCTATAATAATCATAGCTAGGTGTGCACCGTTTTTGGATATTAAAGGATTCTGAAAGTGAGAAAGTGACTCATTTTAAATAATCTTTAATTAGATTGATGATAAAAAATAAACTCGGGTATTTATTTGAAATTAGCTACTTCAATGATACTTTAGAAAAATCTTGAATATTATAGGATATTTTGCAGAGAAGGTGATTATAATCTCTGTTTTTTGTATTATGTATTAATCAACTGCTTTTAATTAAAAAAGAGTTGGCAATCAACTCTCTAAAATAAATCATTTAAATCATTTAAATTTTCATTTTTTTCTTCTAATGTTTCTATACCTTCAGAAATGTCACTTTCTTCACTACTATTTTCGTCATCAGATTCATTTATATCAAAATCCGAATAGTTATCTTCAAAAATGTCATCATTAATTTCAGTTTCATCATCCTCGTCGTCATCACCAGTATCAGGATAATGATCTTCTAATGAATCAGTTAAAACATTAATTCCATTTTCATTGAAATAACGAAAAGTTTCTTTAAGGTCTTCTGGTAAGGATTCATCAATTATAAATTTTCCATCTTGGTCTATAAAATTTGCATAAACCTTTTTTGCAGAATCACTAAGTTTAATCATAATTTTTTAATTATCCTTATTTTTTATCTTTATTTACGGCATCAACAAAATTTGCGGCAGCTATATCAACAAAGCGATATGCATCACAATAATCTTCAATATTGTTTGTTATATTTGTAATAGCTTGTTTATAAAACTTTTTCGCTTTATTTCCATTCCAATATGGACCATCAGTGTCACCATCCATCATAGCTTTAACATTTGCACTTAATTCTCTCATTTCTTTAGCGAGACTAGTTAAAGTAGAATTCATTTCTATTAATTTTGTTTTTGCCTTTTGACTACCTTTAACACCACTTTTTGAATTTGCACTCATAGATTATAACCTCCTTTTTTATTTTGATTTAAATGAATTAACTTCTATATGAATCAACATCAGCTTTTAATGAATCATAATCAGATTGTAAATCGTTATATTTTTGAGTCAATTGTTCAACAGCTTCTTCTAAATTTCTAAAAGCAGCTCTACCTTCGTCATAGGTAAAAGATTCTTGTAAAAGTTTTTTCTTTTTTTCAGTACCACGAGCTTGTCCAGTACAATGTTTTGAAGCTTTCTGAAAGTTTTTTTTCAATGCAGGTTCATTGATATATTTTGTGAATCCAGATAACTGAGAAGACAATTGATCAAAAAGTTCAATGATTTTATTATAATTAGAATTTATAGCATTATAATAAGTCTTAGCAGCAGAATCAAAAGTAATATCATTTACATTAACTTTGCTATTCATTGCTATGATATAGCCTTTAGCAGTAGCACCGTTTGGTGCAGTTATTAAATCTGAATGTAACCCTTCTAAATTCATCTTTTCTTCCCTCCTTTATGATATAGTACCATTTATTTTTATTAGTTGCAATTTTTTTTAGTTAAATCCCTTAATTTTTGGTTAAACTATAATTAATAAATTAAAAAAAATGTAAATTGCTTTACATTGATTAAATTAGTAGAGAAATAGATAATTAAAATTAAAAATCTTAGGGTAGATGTACAAGTGCTTGCACTAGTAAATAATTAATGTTAAAATTAAATCAACTTAATAGAGTACCTAGGTGGTTTTATGAAATATGCAAGTCAAAAGAAAAAAAGATATATATATTTTACAATTAAAAGACTGTTTGACATTATTTGTAGTTTAGTAGGAATTATTTTTTTAATTCCTTTGACAATAGTAATCAAAATTGCCTATATTTGTACAGGTGATTTTAATAGTATTTTTTTTAGACAAGTACGATTAGGGAAAAATGGCAAAATTATTAAAATTTTTAAATATCGTACAATGGTACCTAATGCGGAAGAAATTCTAGAAAAATGGCTAAAAGAAAATCCCGAAAAAAGAGAGGAGTATTTAAAAGATCGGAAAATTGACAAAGACCCAAGAATAACTAAATTAGGCAATATTTTAAGAAAGTCTTCGCTAGATGAATTTCCTCAATTTATTAATATTTTAATTGGAGATATGTCCTTGATTGGACCTCGTCCTGTTGTTCCTGATGAAGCTGAAAATTATGGCAAACGAAAAATGAAATTTTTATCAATACGCCCAGGTTTAACCGGTTATTGGGCTAGTAATGGCCGTAATAATATATCCTATAAAGAAAGAATTAAAATGGAACTTTATTATATTGATCATTGTAGCATTTTATTAGATATTCAAATTATTTTTGATACCGTTTTTGCCGTTATAAAAAAAGATGGTGCTAAGTAAAGAATCTTTTATATGGGAGGTTTAAGATGAAAAAAATAAAAATAATAGTCGCGACTCATAAAAAATATCAAATGCCCAAAGAAAAAATGTATTTACCTCTTCAGGTTGGAGCTGAGGGAAAAGAAGACTTAGGTTATACTAAGGATAATTCGGGGGAAAATATTTCTTTAAAGAATCCTTTTTTTTGTGAATTAACTGGTTTATATTGGGTTTATAAAAATTTAGAGGCCGATTATATTGGCTTAGTTCACTACCGTCGTTATTTTCGAGCTAAGAAAAAGGCTAAAAATCCTTTCCAATCCATTTTAAAGCAAAAAGAATTAGAAAAGTATTTACAAGACTATGATATAATTGTTCCTAAAAAGCGAAAATATTATATCGAAACTATTTATAACCATTACAAACATACAATGCATATCGAAACGCTTGATGAAGCCATTGCCGTTATAAATGACTTATATCCAGAGTATAAAATGGCTCTTGATAAAGTAATGAAGAAAAGAAGTATGCATGCTTTTAATATGTTTATCATGAAAAAAGAATACTTTGATGAATATTGTAAGTGGCTTTTTGATATCCTATTTAATTTAGAAAAAAGAATGGGAAAAGTAAAATATGATAGTTTTCATGCCCGTTTTTATGGTAGAATAAGTGAGAGACTCTTAGATGTTTGGTTAACATACCATAAATATGAATATAAAGAATTACCATTTATTTATATGGAAAAAATAAATTGGTCCAAAAAAATAGGAGGATTTTTAAAAGCCAAATTTTTAGGGAAAAAATATGATCAAAGCTTTTAGGGAGGAGAAGTTATGAAATTAGCAACTACTGACATTTTTAAGAAACTTTATTTAAAAAATTCAAAATTAGTTTTACTTCAAGATAAAGATTTAAAAAAACTTCAAAAAAAGCTATTAATAATGGCTCAAGATATTATTGAAGTTTTAGAAAGTATTAATGCTAATTATCATTTAACAGGGGGGACGTGCTTAGGGGCAATTAGGCATCAAGGTTTTATCCCATGGGATGATGATATGGATATTGATCTTGCCAGAAAAGATGTTGCTAATTTTTTAAAAACTTTTACCCAAAAATATGGTGATAAATACTATATTCATACTCCTTACAATAAAGACGGTTTTAGCCTGCCATCAATTCAAATTCGCCTTAAAAATACTCTATATGTTGGTGTAAATGATTATAAAGAAGAAGAAAGTGGGATTCCGATTGATATTGCCATTATTGAAAATACTTATGATTTTAAAATATTAAGAAAAATTCATGGTATTGGTAGCATGGCCTTAGGCCTTATTGTTAGTTGCCGAAAGTTTGCTGCTTATCGTAATTTTTATTTAGAATTGGTATCTGATTTAAAAGAAGAAACCAAAATATTTAAAAAAAAGATTTTAATCGGGCGCTTGTTTTCCTTTTTTTCTTTAGCTCATTGGATTAGAATTTATGATAAGTGGAATAGTCGTTGTCATAATAACGCGTCTAAGTTTGTTGTTGTACCAACTGGTCGTAAAGGCTTTTTTGGGGAAATTTACGACCGTGATAAATTTTATGAAAGTACCAAGGCCAATTTTGAAAATTATTCGTGGAATGTTCCCAAAGATTATGATTATTATTTAACTAAAATGTATGATGATTATATGAAACTTCCAGCAAAAAGGGAAGTTGAACGTCACGCTTTAATAAAATTTAAGTTGTAAGAAGGATGTGAAAAAAATGGAATTAATTAGTATAATTATGCCTGTTTATAATTCCAAAAAGTATCTTAAAGATGCCATTTTAAGTATTCAAAATCAAACGTATTCTAATTTTGAATTAATTGCTGTTGATGATGGTTCAACTGACAATAGCTTAGAAATTTTAAAGAAATTTGCAAGTACTGATAAACGAATCAAAGTTTTTCATAAAGAAAATAAAGGAATTAGTAACACAAGAAATTATGGCTTAGCTAAATCGCAAGGAGATTATATAACCTTTATTGATAATGATGACGAATATTTGCCTAATCTTTTAAAAGACAACTTAGAATTAATTACGAAATATGATGCCGACATGGTTAAATTTCAAAAAGTTAAATTTTACGTTGATAATAACTCTGATTTAGTAATTCCCAAAACTAAAGAAAAAGTCTTATTTTTTCAAAATGACGAAATTTGGCAAAATTTTGCAACCCTTTACCATTATGGTGGAACTATTTGGAATATTATGTATAAAGCTGATTTTCTAAAAAAAAATAACATCACTTTTTGTGAAAAATCACGTCATGAAATAGAAGACCATCGCTTTAATTTAGATTGTTATTATCATTTACAAAAAATTGTTTTAAATCCGCAATGTTACTACGTTTGGAAATTGCGAACTGCCCATTCTACAAGTGGTAAATTTATTTATGAACGTTTTTTAAATATTGAAAAAGAAGGAAATGATTTATACAAATTTTTAAAAACGAAAAACATTGGTCTTGATTGGACAAAGGTTAAAGTAAGCTACTTAATAAATATTTTAGTGGTTATGAATTATGATAATTCCGGCTTTAATCATCGTTTGTTTATTAAACATTTAAAAGAATTAAAACAACTTGATTTGTTTGCACGGAAGTGTACTAAAAAAGAATACGCTTATTTGAAAGAAAATGAATCCTTAATGCGAATGCTTGCTTGTTTCTTTTTTGACAAAAAGTGTTATAATACTGTTTATGGACTTTCTAAATTAAAATTAAGAAAAGACATCAAAAAAAACAATCGTCGTTTTTAAGAAAGGGGAGGACCTATGATTTATTTAATATTAATAATCGTTGCCATACTTTTAGTCCTTTATGGAAAATATATTTATAATAATTACGGGAACTCTATACCTTTCATCTTAATTTTTTTTATATATGCGGCATGGGCCTTAGTTTCAATTATTTATATTGATGGGGGAACCTATATTATTGAACAAGACCGAACTTCAACATTTACTGGAGCTTCTTTAAGATTTTTAATCGTTATGTTACCATTTTTTTATTTTTTACCAAAAATGGTAAGTCAGTCTTTACAAAAGAAAATGAAACCCGTTAAAAATTCTTTCGGGCGCTCTTTGGAGTTAAAAAAGTGTCTAACCTTTATTGCTTATGGCGTTTTGATTTATTTATACTTAAACCTGTTTATTTCAGGAATTCCAATGTTTAACAAGCAAATAACTAATTTTAATTTTTATATTACTTATTCTAAATTACCATTTGCTAGCACCATTCAAGCAGCAACAATTAATTTTTTCTTACTTTTTTTTGGTGTTATCTTTGCTAGTAATGAACCGTTAAAAGAAAAAAAGAAATCTTTTCTTTACTATTTATTATTAGTAATTTATCGAATTTTATTTGGGGAAAAATTCTATCCTTTTTTACTTTATTCATTCTTATTTTTCTTACCAACTTTAATGAACTTTTTTAAGAAGGCAAAAAACAAAGGCTTTTTTACTAAAAAAACCATCATTATTGGGTCAATTTGTTTTTTAATTCTTTTAGGAGCTAGTCTTTTAAAATATACCATTGATGATAACCCAAACTATAAAAGTCCCGTTGATCATTTATTTTCTCGAATTTTTTCTTTGCAATCCCATATGTTTTATGGATATGATAAATATTTAATGGAACATAATATGGGCTGGACTCCTAATTTTGAAGAATTAAAAACTGAATTACTTGCCGGTTTAAAAAAGACTGATAAATTTGCTAAAAACATTGGTTTAACCAAAATTATGACTATTGTTTCCCCAAAAGAAATAGTTGACCGTTATTTAAATGATAATACGCGATTTTATGGAGGTTATTGGACTTTATCAATCGGGTGCTTTGGTTATGTTTTAACCGCCTTTTATTCAATTTTAGTCGCCGCCATTATTGCTTATTTTTCAAAAGTACTTGCTTTAGCGATTAAGAAAAAAGATTATATTTTATTATTTTTAAGTACAAATTGTTATTATATTTTCTTCACTTATTTTAATGAAGCAAACTACAGTTTTATCTTTTCTTATCGAATGTTTTTATTTACGTTCTTAATTATTTTCTATGAAAAAATAATGGATAGTAAAGTCGTATTAAAAATTAGTGAAGCCCTTAATGAAAAATTAAAAATTGTTAATAAGGTAGTAGGTGATTAAAGTGAGTTTAAAAAAAGGATTAATGTATGTTTTTTTAGCTAATTTACTTAATTTGTGTATTAGCTTAATTAAAGGCTTTGTTTTACCCAAATATTTATCTATTGAAGCTTATGCGATGATTCAAAGTTATTTACTTTATGTTTCCTACATTGGTTTATTACACTTTGGATATTTAGATGGTTTATATTTAAAATATGGTGGTCAAAAATTTGAAAATATTGATGCTTTAGAAATTAATTTAGCCCGAGGAAATACCATTTTACTGCAATTGTTGTTCACCATTCCAGCTATTGCTATTTCTTTAATTTTAAAAAATTATGTTTTGTTATTTTTTTCTTTAAGTATTTTACCTGTTAATATTGTAACTTTATATAAAAATTTGTTTCAAGCGACGGGTTTATTTAAAACTTACGGAAGACTTTTAAATGTCACAACATTGTTATCCTTTATAGGAACCTTGATTTTATTATTTTTCTTTCATCTGGAAAGTGCTTTTTATTATATTTTTATTTTAGTGTTTGTTGATTATTTAATTTGGATTTTACTTGAAATTAATTTATTCGAAAATTACAAAATACCATTTA
Organism: uncultured Bacilli bacterium; assembly: GCA_947626425.1. Lineage (GTDB taxonomy): Bacteria > Bacillota_I > Bacilli_A > RF39 > UBA660 > Ventrenecus. The sequence continues at coordinate 36,522 of CANQRX010000003.1, forward strand.
AATTACAATTTTCTTTAAAAAATTTAGCTAAACACATTAAATCCGGTTTTGTTTTAATGCTTGGTAATTTTTCGTCAATTATGATGACGAGTATGGACCGGTGGTTTATCAAAATTTTATTGACGGTTGAAGAGTTTGCTTATTATTCTTTTGCTGTTCGGGTCGAGAATTTAATTACGGTTTTTATTACCCCAGTTATAACGACAATGTATAATTATTTTTGTCAAACTAAAGATACCAAAAACATAAAAAACATTACCAAAACTTGTTTATTAGTTGGCTTATGCTTAATTGGCTGTGCTTTTCCAGTTAAATTTATATTAGAAACCTTTTTAACTAAATATTACGATTCTTCGGCGATTATTTTTCTTTTATTTTCAACTCAAGCTTTGTATTTAATTATTAAAGGAGTTTATGTTAATATTTATAAATCCCGAAAAGAGCAAAATAAGTATTTTAAACAATTAGTTTTAGTTATAATAATTGGTTTTTTGTTGAATCTATTATTAATTAATATTTTTCACAACACCATCTGTGTAGCGTTAGCAACCTTAATTTCCGTTTTAATTTGGTTTGGCATCTGTTTATTTTCTATTCCTGAAATTAGACTAGGCTTTAAAGAATTAATCGTTTTAGTAATTAGTTTAATTTTATATAATTTCTTAGGTTTTTATGTAAATTCTTATCTAGGTTTTATTATTTATTATGGTTGTCTTTTAATGCTTTTAATAATTTTTATGAAAGATACTCTCATTCAATTTTTAAATATTATTAAAAGTTTGATTGTCAAAAAAGGAGTTAAACAATGAAAATGCTTTTAAAAAAAATTTATACCTCAATCCTCTTTCGATTGTTTTGGTTACTACCGTTGCAAGATAAAGTGCTTTTTTCTAGTTTTTCAGGGAAAAAATATGGGGACAATCCTAAATTTATTTCTTTAAAATTAAGAGAAAAAGACCCTAAAATTAAACAAGTTTGGCTTTATAAATATGAAAAATTTCCCGATTTAGATGCCAATATTTTACAAGTCAAATGGGGAAGTATCGCAATGATTTATCATTTAGCAACATCCAAAATTTGGGTTGATTCTCATACTAAACCGCTTTGGGTTAAAAAACGTCCTGGCCAATTTTATTTAGAAACATGGCATGGTGGATTAGGAATGAAAAAAATTGAAGGCGATGCGATTGATAAATTAGATAAAGATGTCGTAAAGAGAATTAAACACAATTCTGCACTTGTTGATTTATTAATTAGTAATTGTCGGTGGTTAACTAAAATTTATCAAAGGGCCTTTTTTTATGATGGGGAAATACTTGAATGTGGTTATCCGAAAAATGACATTTTGTTTCAAAAAGAATGTCATGAAGATATAAGGCAAAAAGTTTTAAAATATTATCAATTAAAAACTAATACAAAGATATTTTTTTATGCCCCGACTTTTCGTGAGAAAACAGAAAATCTTAATTATCATTTAGATTTAGATGAATTAATTAAATTTTTAAGAAAAGAATATGGTAAGGAATGGGTTTTATTTTACCGTTTGCATCCTTTATTAATGAAAGAAGAAAATATTTTTAAATATCAGAATAAAAATATTTATGATGTAACAATGTATCCTGATATGCAAGAATTAATCATTGCTAGTGATATGATGATGACTGATTATTCTAGTGGTATTTTTGATTTTGCCATGCTTTATAAACCGGCTTTTATATATGCTTATGACTTAAAAGAATACGAAAAAGAACGCGGATTATATTTCAATTTATATGATATGCCTTTTTTAGTTGCCGAAGATTTTGAACAATTACTTCAAAATATTAAAGATTTTGATGAACAAAAATATCAAAAAAAGTT
>CANQRX010000004.1 GCA_947626425.1 uncultured Bacilli bacterium
TATGATGGTTATTTATTTAATAAAAATGCTAAAGAAAGAGTTTTTAACGCAACTTTAGTTATGTATTTTTTAAATTATTATGAAGATCACGGTTGTATTCCTGAAGAACTTTATGATGCAAATATTATTGTTAATTATGATAAAATTGATAATTTATTAAAACTACAAAATAACACAATATATTTAGATGTTATAAATGAAATTTTAAAAAAGGAAAAAATTAGTTCGAAAATTATTGATAAATTTAATTTAAATGAAAATGTAAAACGAATCACTTTAGTTAATTTATTATATTACTTTGGTTGTTTAACAGTTTTAGAATATGACGAAATAGCTGAAGAAATAGTTTTTACAATTCCTAATAAAGTAATGAAAAATACTTATCATGAATACTTTTTAAGTGAAATAACAAAATATGTTGATATAGATACTGATGTAATTAAAGAAGCAAGACCAGAAATATTTAATGAAGGAAAAATAAATAAACTAAGTGAATATATAAGTGATTATTTAACAAAATTAGGAAGTCGAATGTTTTTAAAATTTGATGAAAAGTATATTCAATTACTTTATGGAATCCTTTTGAAACATTCATATTTAGAAATAAAAAGTGAATATCCAATCGGAATGGGTTATGTTGATTTAATGATACTTAGTAAAGATGAGAAAAAAGCTCATTACAATATAATGATTGAATTTAAATACATTAAGAAAAGTGAGTTTAATGAGAATATTTTAAAAGAAAAAATTGAAGAAGGAACAAAACAATTAAAAAGTTACAATTTAAAAATAAATAATTTAAAAAAATATTTAATTGTTTTTGTTGGTAATGAATGTAGAGTTATTCAAAATATTATTTAAAAATGCCAGTTAAAATTACTGGTTATTTTTAAAATAATCATTGCTTTTGTTTGATTTTTATTATTTTTTGTTTTCAAAACTAATCTTTTTTTTGCTAGGACCTTTAAGACAATTTCCATCAATATCAAACTTGGAAGCATGACAAGGACATTCCCATATTTTTTCGACTTCATTAAAAATTAAACTACAACCCATATGAGGGCATTTATTAATTATTTGATGTTTAACATTATTTTCATCGGTGTAAATTGCGATTTTTTGACCATTAATGGTTGTAAAAGAGATGTTAGATGGATACCATTTTTTATTGTAATTTAGTTTATTTACAATGAAACTTTCACTATTTTCCCAAGCATTAATAAAATAGTTACCAATTAATTTTAAGGGTTTGTGACGTAGGGGATTAAATAAAAAGGCATATTCGTTATAATTATTTAAAATTAAATCTTTAATAATTATAGAGGCAATTGTTGAGTTAGTCATTCCCCAAGTATTGTAGCCAGTTGCTAAAAGTAAATTTGGTTCCTTTTTTTTAATTTGACCAATAAAAGGCATTTTATCATTGGTAATTAAATCATCATTTGACCATATATATTCAGGTTTTAAATTAACAAAATTTTCAATTAAATCCGTATATTCTTGCCTTCGGTTTAGATGATTACCAATTAAATGCGAATTAGCTAAAAAGATTTTTTTGTTTTGCCAAAATCGAAAAGATTTTGAATCTTTATCAATACTTAAAAAAGCTAATTTTTCTTTTTGTTTAGTTTCAAAAGCCATTAAATAAGATTGTTCAATTTTGGTTTTAATAGGTAAGAAGTAGGGGAGAAGAAAAAATGGATAATGACAAGCTAGAACAACATATTTAGCCATTATTTTATTTTTTTCAGTTAAACAGCAATATTTATTTTTTAAATGATTAATTTGAATTATTTTGGTATTTTCAAAAATTTTAATTTGGTTATCTAAACAAACTTTTTCTAAAGAGTAAACATATTTTAAAGGATGAAAAACGGCTGTATCAAAAACTTCAATGCTATAAAAATTTTTACTTTCGGTTTCTAAAACATTAATTCCCAAAGTTTTTAAAATATTTTTTTCTTGTTTTAATTCTTTAATTTTTTGTTCTTCAGAAGCATATAAACAGGATTTAACTTTTTGAAAATCACAATTTATTTTTTCATTTTTTATAATTTTTTCTACTTCTTTAATAGCGTCTTGTTGACTTTTTAAATACATATTGGCCGTATTTAAAGAGTAATCATTTGTTAATTTTGAATAAACAATTCCTTGTAAATAGGTAAGTTTGCCAGTAGTTCTTGAAGTTAGACCTTGACCTATTAATGAAGCATCCACAACACATATTTTTAAATTAGAATTTCGTAGTTGATAGGCACTTTGAATACCAGTTATACCACCACCAATAATTAAAACATCAACATTTAAATCTTCTTTTAAAGAATCACATTTAATTGGATTTTTTTCATTTAACCAAATACTTTCTTTTTTCAAGTTTAATCACCAATATTAATATAACCAAATTAAGTTATTTTAAACAAAAAACACCCTTTTAGGCTGTTTTAAGTTTCTTCTAATTTTAACTCAATTATCTGTTTGAACAGATAATACTATTGAACAGATAACTTATAAGGGGAAGTTGAGCTACCATCGCCTCCGGTAATTTTGACTGATGACTTTAAATAGACAACAGGACGAATGGCGTAGGATACGTAGGCTTTGTCATAATCTAAACTACCATTATTTGAGGTTGAGTTGACATAAAACACATAACGAGCGTCTGAAGAGTGTGGTGCGGACGTCATTGTCCATTGATTATTAGAATCACGTAACCAATCATTATTGTAACACACCACAGGCCACCAAAGCGACTTCCCATTATATAATTTAGTTCCTATACATTCATTTCTTTGAGATTTTGTGCCTCCACCATCTGTCGCATACCCATAATCAGATGGATACATTAAGCCTACTTTGCCTTCCCATGTTGCTTGTCTAACTACAAGATCGTTGCAAAATGTTTCCCCTTGGGTGCATTGTTTTCCTGTATAAGCACTGCGTTCCCACATATATTGCACTATTGCCGAATTTACTTCTTGCCACATGTTTTCTGTTCCAGGAGAAGTTCCGGTATTCCATATCACATCTTCTATCATACTTTGAGCACTTGTACTTAATTGCCCCCAACTATTACAAGAAGTATCTTTGCATTCACTATCAGATTCACCACCATAATTTTTTAAAGCATGCATCAAATCGGAATGACTCCATTCATTAACGCCACCTATATTGTTTTCTACGTTATCTGATTTATCCCAACTATGGTTACCTAAACTATCTTTTCTTATGATTTTTAATAATCTTTCATTTTTTCCAGAAGATGTCTTTATTCCATCCATTAAACCGATGATCCGCCATGTTTCACAATTTTCACCTGAATTACTGCCATTTTTACAATTAAAATATACATAATTATTTGGGTCAGACCCAATGTATCTGATATTATTATTATCATCACTTGTTATTGGTGTTTTCTCTTGACTTTGATTTTGTTCTAATAAATCTTCCATTTTACTAGAACCACTTTGTTCACCTGTTGTACTTTTTGATGTTGTAAAATTTAGAGTACATTTGGTTTTCTTTGTTGAACTTAATATAAATTGCCAATTGGTTCTGTCCCATGATCCCGTAGCCCCATTTGAGCATTCTGCATTATCAAAATATATTCCTGTTCCATTTTCTGGAATTTTATCTTGTGGTTGTCCATCAACATTAATTGTAGCAATTGAAACATCGCTACTGTTAGCTTGAATTTGTCCATTTATAATTGAAAAACTTTTTTCAACTTGATATTTACCAAATGAATTTCCTAGTATGAAAACACCACCAACACCTAAAATGGTTAAGCCTGACATAAGAAAATATTTAGTTTTATTCTTTTTTTCTTTAAATTTATTTAATTTCATAATGCGTCCTTTCTATTATTACAATAATACAAAATGCAAGATGAAATATGATATATAATATCGTATTTTATCGAAACATCTTTAAATTTTTAACTTTATTTTTTTTTATAAGAATTTTTGTAATTAATAAGTAATTTGAATATCAATTACACTAAAAACTATAATTAAAATATCAATATTTAAATATTTTTTTTTCAAATATGTGCAAAACAGCTTTTTTTGCAGTTTTATTGAGTTTCTTCTAATTTTAATTGGAAAGGGGACTTTGAGCTACCATCGCCCCCAATAATTTTAACTGAGGATTTTAAGTAGACAACAGGGCGTATGTCATTGGTAGAATTGGCTTTAGACTTTCCAACATAACCACCTATGTCGATCCTAGATACTGAACTAGCATCAGATACAATAGGTGCAGGGGTTATTGTCCAGGCTCCATTACTTAATAGCCAATCATTTTCAGAACAATATCTATTATCTGAAGTATGCCAACTATGTAATCTGGTGTATAAACATATGTCTCTTTGGCTTTGAGTTCCACCTCCATCTGTGGCATATCCATAGTCCGATGGATACATTAAACCTACTTTGCCTTGCCATGTTGTTTTTCGATTAATATCATCACTACAATATTGTGTATGAGTACTGCAACCTAACTTACCATTATAATTACTTCGTTCCCACATATATTGAAATGGTGTGACATCACTTGTACTTAAAAATGTTAATGCGTAGGCAGTTCCTGTATTCCAAATCACTTCTTCGACCATGTTTTGGGCTTCAGTGCCTAATCCTATTTTTTCCCATTCGGGACATGTATCGTATCCATAGTTTTTATAACAATGATGATCTTCAAATGTTTTAGATTGAAAGTAATCGTTATTTAAAACAATCATTAAGTCGGCTTGACTCCATTCATTTATTCCAGATGCCAAATTTACATTTGCAGTTGAGTAATCCCAACAATAACTTCCTATATTTTCTCTTATGATTTTTAATAATCTTTCAGTATTTCCAGAAGCTGTTTTTATTCCATCCATTAAACCAATAATGCGCCAAGTTTCACAATTATTGTCATCTTTGCAATTAAAGTATACGTAATTATTCGGATTTTTGCCTATGTATCTAATATTATTATAATCATCTTCAACTAATGAACCCAGTGTTTCTTCATTAGTTTCTTGAATTAATAAATCTTCCATTTTGCTTGCACCACTTTGTTCTCCTGTGATGCTTTTTGAAGTTGTAAAGTTTAGGGTACACTCAATGTTATTAACTTAAGAAATAATTTAAAGATGGATTTAAAAAATCTGTCTTTTTTGATACAATTAAAGAGAATAAAAAAGGTGGTAGTAATATTGATATATAGTAAGTATTCTGTAACAAATTCGAAAGACATAGTTTATAAAAAAGAAAGCAAGATAAAATACAGAACACAAGAAAGTTACTTTACAAGGGATAGAAAAATGCCTTTTGATAAAGTGGTACTTTATGGATTAAATAAGAGAGGATTAACAAGTAAAATGGAAATAGAAGACTTTACTGATTTAATAAATTCTGTTGATGTATCATCACCAGCAGTATTAAAACAAAGATTAAAATTGAATGGAAGAATATATTTAGATATAATGCAAACGAATCTAGTTGATTTTTATGAAAAATTTACAGAAGATGTAAAACTGTTTCATGGATATATATTAACAGCAATAGATGGAAGTGATTTTGAAATACCAAATACTAAAAAAACAAGAGATGAATTTAATGAGTATCACGAAGAAGAATTAGTTGCAAGAGCAACTGTTTCAAATATGTTTGATGTACTAAATCATTATGTTATGGATACAATTATAGAAAAGTTCGATTATTCTGAAAGAAAGATGGCCAATGAACATTTTAAAACAATCAAAAAATTAGAATTAAAGTATCGAATTATAAGAACAGGAGACAGAGGATATTCAGGAATAGTTGATATGTATTATTCATTGAAAACCGATGATAAATTTGTATATAGGCTTAAAAAAAGCGATTTTAAAAAATATATTCAGAATATGAAAACAAATGATGAAATAGTAACGATACCATATGAATATAACCGAATAAGATATTATAAAGATGAATATCCAGAATTCTATAAAACTATGGAAGAAACAAAAGAAGATATTAAGGTTAGAATAGTAAAAATTAATAATAAAGATGGAGAAGAAATCATATTGGTTACTAACTTAGAAGAAGATAAATTTGACTATAATACGATGGTTGAGCTTTATAAATTAAGATGGGAAATTGAAACTAGTTATCATTTATTAAAAGAAAGTTTAAAAATTGAAACAATAACAAGCAGTTTTAAGACAATAATTGAACAAGATATATATTCTCAAATGTTAGCATTTAATATTATAAGAGCCTTTGCTAATGATGCACAAAAAGAAATTGATCAAACTAAGTATAAGTATGAAATGAAAATAAACATGAATATGGCAGTAGGATTCGTTAAAAAAATGTTTATTTTAATAATCATTGAGGAAGATAGAAGTAAACAAGATGAAATGTTTGAATTATTAATGAAAAAAATATCGAAATACATAGTCCCAGTAAAAAAAGATAGACATTACCCTAGAAATAAAAATAAGAAAAATAAATATTCTATAAATAAACGAAAAGCATTTTAAATGTTATAAATAACTATATTGTTAACCGTAATTTAAATTACGGGGCGTTGCTGTGCTGTAATTTAGGTAAATTCAAAAAAACAATGTATATCATTGTAATATGATTGCATTGTTTTAAATAAAATCTGCTTAAGTTAATAACATTGGGGTACACTTTGTTTTTTGGGTTGTATTTAATATAAATTGCCAATTGGTTCTGTCCCATGAACCAGTGGCTCCATTCTCGCATTCTGCACTTTCAAAATATATTCCTGTATCTTTGGCAGGAATTTCTTTTTGAGATACTCCGTCTACATTAACCGCGATGATGGGATTATCTTTGTTGCTACTGTGAAGTTGTCCATTAATAACAGAATAGCTCTGTGTAGCCTGATATTTACCAAATGCATTTCCTAGTATGAAAACACTACCAATTCCTAAAATGCTTAAACTTGATATAAGAACATATTTAGTTTTGTTCTTTTTTATTTTAAATTTATATAATTTCATAATGTGTCCTTTCTATTATTACAATAATTATATTTAATAATAATGCAAAATGCAAGATGAAATATGATATATTATGTCGTATTTTGTCGAAATGTTTTTAAATTTTAAACTTTACTTTTTTATTCTTTTTTATTAAATTATGTAGTATAATATTTAAAGTTAAAAAGGAGGTCTGTTATGAAGTTTCGGGTGTCGCCTAAAGATTTTACTATTTTTGTGATATTTTGCATTTTTTTACTTTATTTATGTGCGATTGCAGTTATAAATTTTTCATCTTTTGCTAATGATGGAACTTTTTATGGCTTGAATCCTTTTCCAGCTTTTGGTCCGGATTATCTAGTTTTAACTTTATTTATGTTTTTTATGTCTTTAGTAATGATTTTTTCTAGTGTTTCATCTTATATTTTTGAAAAGGACAAAGGAAGTAAACATTTTATTAATGTTAAAAATAAAGAAGAAAAAGGGTATTCAAGATGGGCTAAAGATAAAGAAATTAAAGAAGATGTTGGGGTAGTTCATGTTAAACCAGGAGATCGAATTATTGAAGGGGCTGGTATTCCTTTGATTAATAATGGTACGGATCTTTGGGTTGACAATAGTGAGTATCATACGTTAGTTATTGGAACAACTGGTTCTGGTAAGTCGGAATCGGTTATTAAGCCTCAAGTTAATGTTTTAGCTAAAAAAGGGGAGAGTATGATTATTACTGACCCCAAAGGTGAATTATATAAATACTGTGGAAGTTATTTAAAAGAGCAAGGTTATAATATAATTGTGTTAAATTTTCGTGATCCTCAAGATGGTAATGCTTGGAACCCTTTAACAGCTCCTTATAAAAACTATATTGAAGGTAATCGGGATAAAGCAACCGAATTATTAGATGATATTGCAACAAATATTTTAGTTGACCCAAAAAATAAAGAATCAGGATTCTGGGAACATTCTGCCGCCGATTATTTTTCTGCTTTAGCGCTTGGTTTATTTAAAGACGCTAAAGAAAGTGAAGTTAATTTAAATTCGATAAACTATATGAGTACTGTTGGTGAAGAACGTTTTGGTTCAAGTCATTATATTAATGAATATTTTAATTTTAAAGGGGCAGAATCACCAGAGTATATTTTTGCTTCCAATACGATTAATGCTCCGAGTGATACCAAAGGTGGTATTTTATCAACCTTTAGACAAAAAATAAGATTGTTTTCTTCTCGGGAAAAATTAAGTGAAATGCTATCTTATAGTGATTTTGATATGCGTTCAATTGGGGAAAAAAGAACAGCTGTCTTTTTGATAATTCATGATGAGAAAACAACTTATCATAGTTTATTAACGGTTTTTTTAAAACAATGTTATGAAACTTTGATAGATGTTGCTAAAGACCATGGGGGAAAGTTACCAATTCGAACTAATTTTATTTTAGATGAGTTTGCAAATATGCCACCATTAAATGATGTTGATTCAATGGTATCCGCAGCTCGTAGTAGACAGATTCGTTTTACTTTTGTTATTCAAAATTTTGCTCAGTTAAACGATGTTTATGGTAAAGAAGTTGCTGAGATTGTTCGAGGCAATTGCCGCAACTGGATATACTTAATTAGTACGGAATTAAATGCGTTAGAAGAAATTAGTAAAATGTGTGGGGAAGTCAAAAGTAAAGAAAAGGATAAAACGGCTTCAACTCCTTTAGTAACTATTACTGATTTACAAAAAATGAAATTATTTCAAGCAATTATTATGCGATCACGACTTGCTCCATATAAAACTAATTTAGAACCTGATTTTAAAATGAATTGGGGAATTAAAAGAGAAGAAATGGATTTTCCGCATCGCGAATTTCATAATGTGCAAATATTTGATATTAAAAAATTTGTTTCCGAAGAAAAAAGAAAACAAATGGCTGAAAATGGTCAAAATGGAATGAACAGTCCTTTTAATCCTTTTGGTAATCCAATGGGTGGAGGAATGGGTTTTAATCCTTTTGCTAGTCCGATGCCAAACCCAATGATGCCATCTTCTTCCATGCCTAATCCTTTGGGAAGTGGAAGGCCTAATGGTGGTTTATCAGGTAGCAATTTAACAAGTGAAGAAATTGATAAAATGATTGCCGATATTGATAAAAAATTAAAAGAACTTGATGAAGAAGAAGCTTGGGAAAAAGCACAGATGGAAAAGAAGAATGAAATTTTACCGGAAGAGAATGAAAAACCAAAAATTAATATCGATACTGACTCAATTGTGATGAATGATAATGTTATAACTGATGATGAATTTTTTGATGATTTTTTTAATGATGAGTAGATTTTTAACCAAAAAAATTTAAATACATAAACTATTAAGGGTGAGATAATGAATCCTTATTTAAATTTTTACAGTCCAAGAATTCCTAATCGGAATAATGACGACCGATTTATTTTTCCCTTTTTAGTTGGAGCGGTAACAGGCGGAGCAGCAGTTGGTCTTACTAGGCCAAGACCAATTTACAATGTAGCACCTCAATCTAATTATCAACCATATCCTGGACCTTATGGAAATTATTCTTATAATTATTACTATCCATATTATCCATATCAATATTATCGGTAAGTCAATTTGTAAGCTTTACGTTTTTTAGTAAAGCTTTTCTTTTGTTGGGCGATAATTCCCAAAAAGGCAAAAGAAGCAATCATAATCGACCCTCCATAGCTTAAGAACGGTAAAGGTATCCCAATGATTGGTAAAATTCCTAAGTTCATTCCAATATTAATAAATTGACTAAAAAAGAAAATTGTTAAAAAAGCTAAAATAAAGAAGGAACGAGTTGTATTTTTTTCTTGGTGTAAATAATTTATTAAACAAAGATCTAAACAAAAATAACTAAAAATAATAAGAAGAGGTCCAGTTAAACCAAAAACATTGCTAGACAATGCAAAAATAAAATCAGTTGGAGCTTCGGGAATATAAATACCTGGTGTTGTTAGGGAAAATTTCCAAAAGGGGGCACTTCCTAAGGCAATTAAGGCATTTTCAATTTGCATTCCACTGCCAAAATTTAAAACTCTTTCCACTCGATAGAAAAAACTTGTTCCTAAAATTTTAATTAAAAAATCTCGTTGCCAAAAATAACAATAAAAGAATCCTCCTAAAATACTAGCAATGATAAACAAAAAAATCCAAAACCATTTTTTAGAAATTTTGGTATTCCAAAGCAAAACTATGGTTATTAATAGTAAAAAAATTATTGCGCCTGTGTCGGGTTCTAAAAAAATTAAAATGGAAGGAATGAGAAAAAGAAGTAAAACTTGAAATAAAAATTTAAATTCATCTTTTAAAGTATAAAAAATTCGATTAGAACAAAAGATGGCTAAAAATAGTGAATAAGAAAACTTCATAAATTCACTTGGTTGAAATTGAAAATTGCCGAATTTTAACCAAGCTTTCGCACCGTTCGCGTTGTTACCATAAATTAATACTAAAAGTAATAGTAAAACATTTACTAAATACATTATAAAACTAAAACGAAACCAAACTTTGGAAGGAATAAAATAGCAAACAACAAAAATTCCTAAGCCAATTATAATCCAAGTTAATTGTTTTTCAAAATTATTAACAAATAAAGGAGAAATAAACTTTGAATGATACATTAGAATTAAACTAATGCTTAATAAAATAAGTAAAAATAAAGGAATTATATAAGTTGTCATTTTTTTAATATTTTTCATATTATTAATATGAGTAAAAAAATAAAAAAATAATCATAAAATATTAAAAAAGAGGTGGATATATGAAAAATGAATTGCCAAAGGTTTATTCTAATCCAATTGATAAAGAAATTAAAAATAATAAAGAGTATTATTATAGTCGCGAACAATCAAGAGATTACAAAAGCCCTAAAGAAATAAATAAAATGATAAATCAAATATTTGCTAGTAAAGATTTTGTTTACAAAAAAAAGATTAGAATAACAACTTTTGATAATCAATTAGAAGTTAATTTGGTAGGAAGAACTAATAATAATTTATTAACTTTAGATAACCAAAAAATTGCTTTAAACGAAATAATTAATATTGAAGAAATTGTCTAGGATAAAAAATCCTAGATTTTTTAAGTGCAAAACATCTTGAAAAAAGGTAGTTATTAACTTATAATTTTAGTAGAAAATAGGAAGGAAAAAGAAAAATGAAAATAGAAAATTATAAGTTAAAAGTAAGTAAAAAAACAAAGATTTTGATTGGAAGTATGGTAGGAATAATGGCCCTAGGGGGGGGGGTATTTATTAGATAAGAGTTTAGGAAAATACCAAGTCGAACAAAGTTTTCCCATAATGAATGGGAAAATTCAAGCAAGTGGAGATGTTTCTATCATTGCTATTAAAGTTGATGGAGCTGTAGTAGATGAAATTCCAGCTAAAGGTTCAGGAAAATATTTTGAAAGTGCGGAATGTTCAAATGGAGCTACGGGATCATGGGATCGAACGAATTGGCAATTTTTATTAAATACAACCAAAAAAACCAAATGTACATTAAATTTTACAACAACAAAAAGTACAACTGGTGAACAAAGTGGTGCAAGTAAAATGGAAGATTTATTATCTCAAGAAGAAGATAAAGGATCAGGAATAACTATTGTCAGTGATGATAATAACATTAGATACATAGGAAAAAGCCCAAATAATTATATTTATTTTAATTGTAAAGATGGTAGTAATTCAGGGACTAATTGTGAAACATGGCGAATAATAGGATTAATGGATGGAATAAAAACCAAAGCCGGAAAAACAGAAAGATTGTTAAAAATCATAAGAGAACCATTACCAAAGAATTTAAGTTGGGACTCATCAGATTCGAATGTAAATGGGGGCAATGGAGTGAATGAATGGAGTCAAGCAGATTTAATGACTGTCTTAAATGGTGATTATTTTAAAGGCCAAACAGGAACTGATAAATGTTATAGTGGTTCTAGCGAAAAAACAACAGAATGTCCAGATTGGACCCAGTATGGTTTAAAAAAATCAGCCCAAGATATGATCGAAGAAGTGGTTTGGAATACGGGAACGGCCTCAGGAACTGAAAACACTTGGCAAAAAGAAAATGTGCCAGTATTTCAATATATGTGGGAACGAAGTGATTTTACAGGAAAGCAATGTAATGGTGGAAGTTATTGTAACGACGATGTTCAAAGACAAACCACATGGGAAGGTAAAGTAGGTTTGATGTACCCATCGGACTATGGATATGCCACCGATGGAGGAGGCGACCAAGTGAAAAGAATGCAATGTTTATATACACCATTATATAATTGGGGTAATAACAGTAATTGTAAAAGTAATGATTGGCTTTACGATTCAAGTAATACTCAATGGACAATGACACCTGCGCCGAACTCTTCGAATGCTTACCGTGTGTTCCTTGTCTACACGGGCGGGACTGTCGACTACTACTATGCCCACTTTGCTTACGCGGTTCGCCCCGTCGTGTATCTGAAATCGAATGTGAAGATTTCTGGAGGAGAAGGAACCTCAAGCAGTCCATACACTTTGACGATCAGTTAATTGGCTCGTTGGAGGGCGAAAGTCCTCCCGAGCCCGCACTTAATTTTTTTTTTTGGCATTTTTTTTGTTTTTAGACATAAATAATTATTAGGTAAGTATTAATATGCGCCGAACTCTTCGAATGCTAACAATGTGTTCAATGTCAACACGAGCGGGAATGTCAACAACAACAATGCTAACAATGCTAACGCGGTTCGTCCCGTATAGAGCCCTTTAAACAATGGGGATATCATGATTAAGGTTATAATATGAATCTTAAAGGACAATACTTATCTAGAGTTATACTCGAATATATTACATAAATGAGAATTTATACGTAAATTCTCTAGCCCTATGTATTTTTTAGAAATGGAAAAAAATGAAAATTATCTTATAATTCGGAAAGTTGGTTTATTTTATAATGCTTTTGATGATGATGCTATAATTCTTAATTATTTGCTTGACTATAAAATTATTAATGGTCGATGTGGTTTTCCAGAAAATGCTGTTAATAAAGTTATTAATATTTTAGAAGATAAAAAAATAAATTATTTAATTATGGAAGAAGAAGAAAAAAAGCAAAATTTTAAGAATCTTAATCAATATAGTAAATATTTAGCTAAAGCTAAAGATAAATTAACTTTAGTAAATTTAATTGAAGAAATTAAAAAAAAGTTAGTTAAAATGAATGAAGGACAGTTATATGAACTTCTTAATAAATTTAAGGAATTAATCGATGAATATTAATGAGTTTCGAATTGTTAAAAATATTAAAAAGTACATTCTTTCTTTAGATAAAATTCTTGTTAATTTTCCTAGAAAAGAAAAAATATTAAAAGATAAAATTAAAGAAACTTCTTTTGATGTTTTAGAATTAACTTATTATGCTAATACTCTTGAAGAAAAAAAGGAAATTCAAAAACAAATTATTAGTTAAATATGCTCGATTTTTATTTTGAATATGCCCATAAGTGTAGTTTTATAAGTGAAAAACAATGTTTAAATAAAACAAATGAATTACTTGCGATTACGAAAATGATTTACGGGTGGATTAAAAATGGATAAATACATTAACTTACAAAATATTCTTAGTCTTTATGAAGATAAAATTAGTAAAACAGTAAAAAATAAAAAAAGATTATATCGTTTTGAAAGAAATAAATATGCCAATATAACTAACATCATTAAACAGTTAAAAAGTGATAATTATCATATGCAACCATATAACATCTTTATTATTCATGAACCAAAATGTCGGTAGTAATGTCACTGGATTTAAATGACAAAATAATTAATCATTTTATAACTAAATTTGTTTTAGAACCGAAACTTGAAAAATATTTGGATATTAGAAATATTGCAACTCGATGGAACGGATTATGGTATTAAATTGACGAAAAAATATATTGAACAAAATAAAAAATATGAAAATTTTTATGTTTTAAAAATGGATATAAAAAAATATTTTTATAATATTGACCATGAAATAATTAAAGGAATGCTTAAGCGTGATTTAGATGAAAAAGAGTACAATTTTATGTGTAACATTATTGATAGTACCAATGAAGAATACATAAATGAATATTTAAGCAAAGTAAAAAAAGAAAATCCGGATATATCTTTATATTATAAAGGTAAAGGGTTACCAATTGGCAATTTAACAAGTCAATTTTTATCAATTTTTTACTTACATGCGTTAGATCACTTTATTGTTCATGATTTGAAAATTAAACATTATGTACGTTATATGGATGATTTTATTTTGATGCATCCTAGGAAAGAATATTTGTATCATTGCAAAGATATTATTATTGATAAGTTAAAAAAGGAATATAAATTAGAAGTTAATTTAAAGAAAACCAAAATTGTTAGTATTAAACAAGGTTTTGAATTTATTGGTTATCGTTATTTTTTGAAAGGGAAAAAAACAATTGTGCTTTTAAGGAAAAAAACTATTACAAAAATTAAAAAACGAGTTCGAGAGCTTCATTATTTGTTTAAGCATCACAAAATATCTTTAGAAACTTACTTTACTTCAATTAATAATTATTATCATTCTTTTAAATATGGAAGTAGACAAAAAATAAAAAGAATTATTACGAGGTATGAATGAGTATATATAAACGTTATCAAGTTATTAAAAAGTTGTATAATGAATCATTAGCTATTTTTAGTGAAAAAAATAATTTAACAAGTTGTTATTATGATTGGTGGTTTCTGCAAGGTTTTAAATATCAAAAAAATGTTTTGAAATTATTAGCCAAAAAACAAATAAATTATATTATGGTAGAAAATTTGAATGTTTTAGAAGAAAAAAAATTTTCTAATAATCAGTACAATCGAATTTATTACTTTGAAATTTTTAATAATATTTTTCAGTTTATTAAAAAACATACATAAAAATAAAGAAAAGCACATAAAATTTTTTAGGTGATACGATGAACTATCAAATAAAAGAGCCTTATCCAAAAATTAATATTCAAAAAAAATCGCGTTATGTTGCTAATTTATTAAGCCATGTTTATGCATCTAATGAAGGAGAATTAACTGCTGTTCATCTTTATATTTACCAAAGTTTGGTTTTAAAGGATTGTTATCCGCAAGTGGGAGAAGCATTAAAAAAAATAGGTGAAGTTGAAATGCATCATCTCTTTTTATTAGGAGAGGCGATTGAACAACTTGGGAATCCACCTATTTACGCTGATTGTAATTTTAATTTGGAAAGTTACTGGAATGCTAATTATGTTTATTATGATCAAGATTTAAAAACGATTTTAGAAATAGATATTGAAAGTGAAAGTCAAGCTATTCATAATTATCAGTTAATTTTGATGACTGTTGAAGATGAGGAAGTTCAAAAATTAATTAAAAGAATAATATTAGATGAACAACTTCATTTAAAAATATTTCAAGATTTTTATCGTCAATTAATTACGATTGACGATTGCTAAAATTATTAGCAAAATAATTATAACAACTAAGGCATAAACTAAAATTAAAAAAGTTGTAGGTGACATAAATCTAAGGAAAAATCCTTCAATGTTAGACCATATTTTAGTTACAGTTCTTACTATTCCATCCCATATATAATAAAGTTCTAATTTTAAAGACATAATCATTATAACCACTTTCCAATCTAAAATAATTATAATATATACTTGAAAAAGTAGCAATGTTTTGTTAAAATACATTTACATGGCGAAGTTGGTGAAGTGGTTAACACACTAGATTGTGGCTCTAGCATGCGTGGGTTCGATTCCCACACTTCGCCCCATTTAGAAATTTTGCACATACTTTTGTGCTAAAGATAAATTAAAAGTTCGTAATAATTTATATTATGAACTTTTTTAAAAAATAAAAGCAATTTTGACTGGTTTTATCATTTTATTAATAGTCTCTTTAAGATTCTATGTATAAAGAAATAGCACTCAATCTAAATTAAGTGCTTACCATTTAAGGACAAGTACTCAACTTGGCAAAGTTAAGTCTTTCCTTTTCTATTTTTACTCGAATTTTTGAGTTTGATATCATTCTGGTGGAGTAGAGGGGAATTGAACCCCTGTCCAAACAATCCTATTATAAAACCCCTACAAGTTTAGTTAGAATTTCTTTAATTTTAATTTTGGATCTAACGCACCATAAATTAAAACGATTCTTATAATTATTCGAATTATTTTCTAAGAATAAAAATAATTTATATCTTATATTTATGAACCCTTAAAAACCCTATAAGAGAAAGTTAGTAAGAGCCTTCTTATACCTAAATGGTTAGGCTGCTACTGGAGCAAAAGAAGCGGAAAAGTTATTTTCTCCGTTTATTTTTTTTTACATTTAAAGTATGTCTACTACTTGCGGTCTTATCTAGTAACTGCTGTCGAAACCGTTACTACCCCAAATACAGTAGATATATTATCATAAAAAAACACTTTATGCAATTGACATTTAATTTTCTTTATTGTAATATGAGTTTAATAGAGTGGGGGATAAATATGAATAATGAAGAAAATAAAGAATACATGGATGTAGAAAATGAATTGGAAGAAATAGAAAAAAATGAGGAAATAGATGAAAAAACAGAAAAAAGATTAGTTTTTCAAGCTGATTGGCCTTCAATTATTTTACGATTAGCTATTATCTTATTTATTTGCTTTGTTATTATATTTATTGTTACTAAAATTCGTAAATATCGCGAAGAGTCTGACTTAAAAACAAATATGGAAACTGTTCGGGTCAGTGCTTATAATTATTTTAAAAAAGAAGAAAATCGTCCTTCCGAAATAACTGAAGAAGTTGTAGTACCTTTGACAGAAATGATTGATGAAAAAATAATTGTGAATACAAAGGCTTTAAAAGAAGATGAATGTGATAATGATGATAGTTATGTCAGTATGTTAAAAATGAGTGAAGAAAAATATGATTTAGATGTTCATTTAAATTGTAAAAAAGGCGAAGAAGCAAATACTTATGTTGTTAATTATGGAAAAAGTGGTTTTAATTCGGAAAATAAAAATGAGGATTCATCATCAACTTCTGATAATATGGCTAAGGTTCTTTACGAACAAAAAAGAAAGGTTAAAGAAGAAGACACTTATGTTTGTCCTGATGGTTACACTCTTGTTAATCACAAATGCTATAGTAATACGACGGTTTTAAGTGTTGAGGCAATCCCTAAAGAAACAAGTAGTAAAAGAGAAATTGCTGCTGATTATGTTCATGAACAAATTTTTTATGAAAATCAAGAACCAAAAATTGTTTCAAAATCGCAAGTTAGTTGTCAAAATGGTAAATTAGAAAATGGAAAATGTAAAGTGACAAAAGCTCCAAGTAATACTTATCAAGAAATTTATTCTTGTCCAAATGGGGGAACTTTAAACGGTGATAAATGTGTAACAAGTGCAACTCCTACCACTGTTGAGGCTCAATATAAATGTAGTTCAGGGACATTAGTCAATGATAAATGCCTCATTACTAAAAGTAGTAAAGAAACTTGTAAAACTGGAAAGTACGATTCTATTAAAAAAATGTGCTATACAACTTATGAAGCAACTACAACTTATAGTGAATGGGAGTTTGCTTACTATGTAACTTTTAGTAAAAAAACACCGCCGACTAATTCTAATACTGCTTTATATGTTAGATATGAAGAATTAGAAAATGGCACGGTAAAATATAAAAAATTTAAAAGAAATAAAATTTCTAATAATTGTAATTCTAATGATGTTTATCAAAATGGCAAATGTCGTCATTATAATAGTAATGATAAAAAATATACTTGTCCTGATGGTTATACTTTAACAAGTTCAAATGAGTGTACGAAGCAGGTAGCAGCCAAATTAGTTTCGCGAGCTAAATTAAGTTGTCCAAGTGGTTATAAATTATATGGAAACAGGTGTTTGTTAATTAAGGATGCTAAAAGTCAAAAAGTAACTAAAAAGACTTGTCCAACTGGTTATACTTTAACTTCTAATATTTGTGTAAAATATGAAAATTCAATAATTAAAGAAAATGAAAAATCTTATACTTGTCCTTCTGGTTATGAATTAATGAATAAAAATAATAAAATGTATTGTACCAAAAAAAATGTAATTAAAGGTTATTATTATTGTTCAGATGATTCTTATACATTAAATGGTAATAAATGTGTTAAAAATGATGATACCCAAAGTTATAGTTGTCCAAAAGGGTATAGTTTATCCGGCTCAATGTGTTATAAACATACAAAAGAAGAAGTGACTAAAGCTACCTTAATCAGAGGTGCGACAAATGAAGAATATACTTGGAGTGAAGAAAAAAAATTAGATGGCTGGATTTGGACGGGGCAAACGAAAGAAGCTTAAATAAATAATTGAATAATTCAAAAAATTAATTATAATAATGACAAGGAAGTGTTATTATGTCATGTTATGAAAAAATTAAAGATTTTAAAAAAAAATATCACGGAACAGTCGCGTGGCGTTTAAAAGAAAATGCCGAAGTTATTGAAAAGCATTTAAATCCTGGCGAAAAAATTTTATTTGCCTTTGCTGCTCAAAAAAATGATTCTTTTTTAGATTTTTTTACCACGGCGGCGGTAGCTTTAACAAACAAACGGATTTTGATTGGGCAAAAAAGAGTATTGTTTGGCTATTCACTTAATTCAATTACTCCCGATTTATTTAATGATATGCAAATTTTTCAAGGCCTTTTTTGGGGAAAATTAACAATTGATACAGTTAAAGAAACCGTTGTTTTAACTAATCTTTCCAAAAAATCTTTAATTGAAATTGAAACTGTTATTTCAGAATTTATGATGGAAGAAAAGAAAAAATATGGAACTAATAATCGCGTTACAAATTAAATAAATGGAACCTGTTTTTTAAAAATGAATAATTTATACTAGGAGTGATAGTATGTATGATTATTATATTTTAGAAAAAGGGGAAACTTTAACTGACATTTGTAAGCAATTAAATTTAGATAAAAATTATATAATGGAAATTAATTCAATAAGCGATGAAAATGATTTAAGAGAGGGAAGTGAACTTAGAGTTCCAGCTTTGGATACAACATATTTTAACACTTATACAATTGAAAAAGGGGACAATTTATATGCGATTGCAAGAAAATATAACATTAATCCAGAATTGCTTGCGAGTATGAATGGTTTGTCAATGAACGATTATATTTATCCTAATCAAGAACTACTAATTCCTAAAAGTGGTTATAGTTATTATATAACTAAAAATGGTGATACTCTAAATACGGCAGCAACTATGTTTAAAACTTCCATTCCCGAAATGTTAAGAGATAATAACGTGGTTTATTTGTCAGAAGGACAAATTTTAGTTCATAAAAATTAAAAATTGTTTCCAAAAGAAGCTTTAATTAAATTGTTACATTTATTTTCGAGGCATTGATTTAAATGTCTTTTTGTTTGAAAAAAAACAGTGATTTAGGAATGTCAAAATATTGATAAATTTGAAATAATCGAACAATAGTTTTTCAAAAAATGTGATTTTAACATTATTATTTCTTTCTAAAAATGTGATTTTTCATATTGCTTTTCTTTCTAAAAATGTGATAAGATTATTTTGAAGAGTGATAACATGGCTGAATTAAAGCGAAAAATTGATAATTTTTTAATTGAATGGAAAAATTCAAAAGATAGAAAACCATTAATTATTAAAGGGGCAAGACAAATTGGGAAAACTACTTCAGTAGAAAAGTTTGGTAATGAAAATTATACATCTTTTATTGAAATAAACTATGTTTCTATGCCCCAATTTATTCAAATATTTCAAGATGGTTATACAACAGATAAAGTTATTAAAAATATGAGCTTGCTAAATAGTGATTTCAAGTTTATACCTGGTGAAACTTTAATATTTTTTGATGAAATGCAAGAAAATCCTGATACTGCCACCTCTTTAAAGTTTTTTCATAAAGATGGCAGATTTGATGTTATCTGTTCTGGTTCTTTAATGGGAATTAACTATAATCAAATACATTCTAATAGTGTTGGTAATAAAGAAGATTATACAATGAGGTCACTAGATTTTGAAGAATTTTTATGGGCTAAAGGATACAGTAATGAACAAATTGAAGATTTATATACACATATGAAAGAAGTTAAACCTTTAACAAATACTCAATATGATGTTATGATGAGTAATTTTAAAGATTATTTAATAACTGGGGGAATGCCTGAAATCGTAAGTACATTTATAGATAATAAAAATTTTAGTGGTATTTTAGCTTCTCAACAAAAATTATTAAATGATTATGAAGAAGATATTACTAAATATGCTGGTGGTCTTGATAAATCCAAAATATTGGTTGCTTACAAAAAAATTAAAATATTTCTTGGAAATGATAATAAAAAATTTCAAATTACTAAACTTAAAGATGGAGCTCGAAGCAGGGAATACATTGGTGTTATAGAGTGGTTAGATAGGTCTGGCATAATCAATATAAGTTATTCTTTGGACCACTTAGAATTGCCATTAAAGGCAAATTATAATCCTCGCAATTACCGACTATATTTTGGAGATACAGGACTATTAATAGGTTCACTTGATGAAGAATCTCAAAAGGATTTAAGAAATAATCAAAATTTTGGAACATATAAAGGGGCTTTATACGAAAATATAGTTGCTGAAATGCTTACTAAAGCTGGGTTTGATTTATTTTTTTATCGCGATGAACAAAATAAAATTGAAATGGATTTTATAATTAGAGATGAACAAAATATAATTCCTGTAGAAGTTAAAGCTTCAGATAATGCTACTTATTCACTAAATAAATTAATAGATGAAAAACAATATCAAAATGTTAAGTATGGTATAAAATTATGTAATAAAAATATAGGCTTCAATGGTAAATTTTATACATTCCCATATTTTATGACATTTTTTTTAAAAAGATTTTTAAATGAAAAAGATACTACTCAAAAATAAATTATTCTAGGGTTATCCTAGATTTTTTGGTGGTGAAATTTGATATTATTCTTAATAAATGGTATACTAATAATGCTTATCGAGGTGATTTATGAAAACCGACAAAAAACAATATGCAATTATTGTTAAAAATGTTACAAAAACTTTTAAAATTTATTATGATAAAGCTAAAACTTTAAAAGAACGATTAGTTTTTTGGAATCGTAGTAAGCCAGAAATATTTACTGCCTTAAAAAATATTAATATCAAAATTGAAAAGGGCGAGACTGTTGGGTTAGTTGGGGTTAATGGTTCTGGAAAATCAACTCTTTTAAAACTAATGACAAAAATTATTTATCCTAATAAAGGTAGTATTATAACAAATGGTAAACTTACTAGCCTTTTGGAATTAGGAGCTGGTTTTCACAATGATTTTACTGGCCGCGAAAACATTTATTTTAATGCTGCTATTTTTGGTTTAACGAAAAAAGAAATCGACAAACGAATTGAGGAAATTATTAATTTTTCTGAGTTAGGGGAATTTATTGATAATCCTGTTCGAACTTATTCATCAGGAATGTATATGCGTTTAGCTTTTTCAATTGCCATTAATGTTGATGCTCAGATTCTTTTAATCGATGAAATTTTGGCAGTAGGAGATCAACATTTTCAAGAAAAGTGTTTTCATAAACTAGAAGAGTTAAAACATAGTGATAAAACAATTGTTATAGTTAGTCATGACTTAGGCAATATTGAAAGGCTTTGTACACGGGCTATTTGGATAAATAATGGCATAGTTGAAAGTGATGGTAAACCAAGTGAAGTAATAGCCCAATATTTAAAGAAATGTGGGTGATGAAAATGAATATTTTTAAAAACCTTTATCAGTATCGTGAATTATTAAAAACCAATGTTCAAAAAGAAATAAGAGGTAAATATAAAGGCTCTTTTTTAGGAATTCTTTGGTCATTTTTAAATCCTTTATTAATGGTATTAGTTTATGCCTTAGTTTTTCCTTATATTATGCGAGTAGAAATCGACAATTATTTAATTTTTTTAATTGTTGGTATAATCCCTTGGAACTTTTTTACAACGGTTATAACTACGGGTTGTAATTGTGTTTGGCTAAATGGGGGAATTATCAAGAAAGTTTATTTTCCACGCGAAATTTTACCAATCAGTGTTATTCTGGCCGGTCTTGTTAATTTCTTTATTTCTTGTCTTATTATTTTAATTTTTTTACTTTTCAGTGGCCTAGGTTTTAGTATTCAACTTATATGGTTACCGTTAATTGCCTTTATTCAATCCCTATTAAGTCTAGGTTTATTATTTATTTTAAGTGCAATAAATGTTTATGTTCGGGATGTTGAATACATCGTAAGTTTTGTTTTGAATTTGCTTTTTTATGGCACCCCAATTTTATATACAGCAACGCTTTTTCCCGAAAAAATCAGATGGATTTTATATTTGAATCCCGTTGCCCATTTAATCGATGCCTATCGAAGCATCTTTTACAGCCAAACTATGCCTAATATCCAGTCTTTATGTTATGTCGGACTTATAGCGATTGGCATTTTAATAATTGGTTATTTTATTTTTGAAAAATTAGAAAAAGGATTTGCAGAGGAGTTATAAATATGATGGAAGTAATGACAATTGAAAAAAAAGAAATATCAGGAGTAAAAAATCCTAAACTTTTTATTGAAGGCCAAGTCAAAAACAAAGACTTTACGATTGAAGTTTTGGCAGACGGCGAACCTATTGAATACCAACTTGAATATTTTAATAACAATCATTTTGCTTTAACTGTTTTTTTAACTAGAAACATGAAAGACATTCAAGGAATTGTTAAAGTAGGTGAGGAAGAAAAACTTGTATTTGATATAAAAAATACAAGTTTTAAACGGATACAAAACAAAATAAAATCTCTTTTATTTAAACCATATCAAACGGTTAATGTAATCTTTGTTACTTTAAAAAGAGGAATTGGCTATTTATGGAAGGAATATCATTTTTTGGTGCCTCCATCTTTATGGAAAAAATTTATCAAAGAATTTTTTGAGCGAATTAAAGTTAAAGACTTAAACCTTTATTACAATCCTTTTAATGTTATTGATTATAATAAATGGTTAAAAGAAAATGAGGAGTTTAATGAAGATGTCGAACTTAAATATCAACCTTTAATCTCTCTTTTAATTCCGGTTTATAATATTGGTAAAACTTATTTAGAAGAATGTTTAGAATCAATTTTAAATCAAACTTATCAAAATTTTGAAATTATTTTAGTTGATGATTGTTCGACTAACGAAGAAACATTAGAAACTTTAAAAAAATATGAACAAAATGCAAAAATAACCGTTAAATATCGGAAAGAAAATGGCCATATTTCGCGGGCTACAAATGATGCTTTAAAATTAGCTAAGGGTGAGTTTGTAGGTTTAATTGATAATGATGATGTAATAAGTTCTCATGCTCTTTATGAAGTTGTTAAAGTTTTAAATGAAGATAAAACTTGGGATTTAATTTATAGTGATGAAGATAAATTGAATTTAGATGGTTTAAGATGTGATCCGAATTTTAAATCTGATTTTGCCCCTGATACTTTATTAAGTAGTAATTACATTTGTCATTTTACAGTTTTAAGAAAATCCATAATGGATGAAATTAAAGGATTTCGCGTTGGCTATGAAGGAGCCCAAGATTATGATTTATTTTTAAGATTTACGGAAAAAACAAACCGAATAAAACATATTCCGAAAATTTTATATCACTGGCGAATGGTTCCGGGTTCAACATCAATGGTTATTGATAATAAAAACTATGCTTTAGAACGAGGCCAAAAGGCTTTAGAAGATGCCTTAAAACGGCGGAAAATTAAAGGTCAAGTTCATATTCATCCGAATTGTCCTTACTATTATATCGAGTATGATATTGAACCAAAGCCTCTTGTTTCAATTATTATTCCTACTAAAGATTATGCTGATATAACCGAAGAATGTTTAAATACCATTTATGAAAAAACAACTTATCCAAACTTTGAAATAATTTTAGTTAATAACAATAGTCAAGAAAAAAAGACCTTTGCTTTATTTGCAAAGTTTGCCAAAGAACATTCTAATTTTCAAGTCGTTGATGCGAATTTTGAATTTAATTATTCCAAAATAAATAATATGGCTGTTAAAAAAAGTAAAGGTGATTACTTGCTTTTATTAAACAATGATATAAAAGTTATTACTCCTAATTGGTTGGAAATTATGCTTGGTTATGCCATGCAAAGTCACATCGGAGCTGTTGGAGCCAAATTGATTTATCCAGATGAAACAATTCAGCATGGAGGTGTGATTGTTGGCTTAGGTGGGGTCGCAGGCCATGCTTATGTTGATGTCCCAAGAAATGCCAATGTTTGGGGAGGAAAGTTATCTGTTCCTACGAACTATTCAGCTGTCACGGCGGCTTGTTTAATGATTAAAAAAACAAAATATAAAGAAGTAAAAGGGTTGGAAGAAGACTTAAAAGTAGCTTTTAATGATGTTGACTTTAATTTAAAACTTTGTAAAAAAGGATATTACAACGTATTTTTACCTCAAGTGGAGTTGTATCATTATGAATCAAAATCCCGGGGCTTAGATAACACCACAGAAAAATACAAACGCTTTGTTACTGAGGTAGAGTATATGACTAAAAAATGGGGCAAAACCTTAGAAAATGATCCATTCTACAATAAAAATTACAGTTTACGAAAGAGCTACATGCTTGATAAGAAAAAAAGGAAAGAGGAAAATGATGAAAATAAAAAATAAGTACCTTAACGTTTTTTTACTTTTACTTTCTTTAGTTTTTAGTTTTGGCCTAACAATTCAAATTGTTAATAATCAATTAACCTTAACTAATTTTCGTTTTGATTTTTGGTTGTTTATTTTATTAACAATTTTGAGTTTTTTTCTCGTTGCTCATTTGCTTTTTCCTCTTAAAAAATTATATGAATTTTTGGATGCCAAACGATTTTTAATAGCTTTAATAATTTTTATAATTTTGGTATTAGGAAAATTTCATGGCAGTTCTTATGGAATGTGGGATGCTTATATCGAACCTAATAATCCAGTTAGTAGTTTAACACCTTTAATTGGCGAGCCTCGGTCAATCCGAAGTGACGAATGGCTTGTTAATTCTTCTTATGTCCAGTCTCAAATCGAAACCGGATTTCACTATTTTAATCCGGTGATGCGACATATAGATACCGATGTTTTCGCGACCGTTCCTGCTCCTTTAAATAGTATTTTAGTAATTACAAAACCCTTTTTAATCGGTTACTTACTATTCGGACGCGATTATGGGATGGCCTTTTATTGGTGGGGAAGATTAATCGTTTTATTTTTAGTTACTTATGAATTATTCAAAATTTTAAAAAAAGATAAATTGCCTTCTTTATTAGGAGCCATTTTAGTAACTTTTTCACCCGCCATTTTTTGGTGGTATTCCCAGTATTTAGTGGAACAGTTAATTGGGGGTAGTCTTGCTATCATTATGTTTTATCATTTTTTAAGAGCTAATAAATGGCAAAAGGGCCTTTATGCTTTATTAATCGGTTTAGGATTTTCGATTTTTCTTTTTACCCTTTATCCGGCATGGTTAGTTCCTTTAGGCTTTTTTTACTTAATTTTAGCAATCTATCTTTTGTACGATTATTACCGAAGTCAAAAATTTCATCTTCGGGATTTATTACCTTTAACAATTACGATAGTTTTTGTTTTAATTTTGTTAATTGTCTTTTTTCACAATAGTTATGATACTTATAAAATTTTAATGAATACCGTTTATCCAGGACAAAGATTATCAGTCTTAGGAACAGGAATAAAATTATTATTTTATTATCCCGCGACCATTTTATTTCCATACCTTAAGATGGCTAACCCTTGTGAATGTTCGACCTTTTATTCACTGTTTCCCCTAAGTTTAATTTTAGCTATCTATGTTTTATTTAAGGAACGAAAAAATTTAAAAAATAATCTCTTACTTTTTAGTTTAACTATTTTAAGTTGCATCTATACTTTGTTGACTATTTTTAAAATTCCGGTTTTTTTAGCCAAAATGACAATGCTATCAAATGTAACAGGGGAACGGTTAAGTTTAATTTTATCGATGATTTGTATTTATTTATTAATTCTTAGTTTTGATAAAATAAATCTAAAAACTAAAACGGAAAAATGGTTAATGATAGGAATTGGCCTTCTTTTGGGAATTTTCGTCCTTTACCAAGCCTATAAAACAATACCTGATAATTATTTAACAATTAAAACAACTATTTTATGCGGGCTACCTTTATTAATCATCATTGTTGGTCTTGTTTATCAATCAGCCTTTTCAAAAGTAATCTTATACGGAATGCTTATAGGTGTAAGCTTTTTAGCAACAGTTTATGTTAATCCTTTAATGAAAGGATTTTCAGGAATTTATGAAAAACCACTTTCGAAAGAATTAAGAAAATATCAAAACGAAGATGCAACATGGATTTCCTTAGATTCGTTTGTTATTCCTAACTATTTAGGCATGCATGGTTTAAAAGTTATCAATGCGACCAATGTTTATCCTAATTTAGAATTATGGAGCAAGCTAGATCCTCAAGAAGAAAATAAAGAAATTTATAATCGTTATGCTCATATAACTGTTGTTTTAAATAAAGATGAAACTTCGTTTACATATCTTGGTCCCGACCAATTTAGAGTTAATTTAAATCCCGTGGATGTTTGTACTCTTAAGGTTGATTATTTAAGTAGTTTAAACGATATTACCAGTTTTAATCAAAAAAATGTTAACTTCCAATTAATCTATAAAAATGATAATATAAACTTATATAAAGTTAACTGTTTAGGAGGTCAAGGATGAAAGTTTTATTAATCATTCCCGCTTATAACGAAGAAGAAAGTATTAAAGATACTTGCGAAAAAATAATTAATTATAATAAAAAACATCATCAAAAATTAGATTTTATTGTTATTAATGATGGTAGTAAGGATAAAACCGAGCAAGTTTTAAAAGAAAATAATTATCCGCATATTAATTTAATTAATAATTTAGGTATTGGGGGGGCAGTTCAAACTGGATACAAGTATGCTTTAAAAAATAATTATGATATTGCCGTTCAATTTGATGGTGATGGCCAGCATGATATAAACTACATTAAAAAATTAATTCAACCAATTATTGATAATGAACAAGACTTTGTAATTGGTAGTCGTTTTGTAGAAAACATCAGCGAATTTAAAACTTCGTTTTTAAGAAGAATGGGAATTAAAATTTTAACTTTTTTTATAAAATTTACGTGTGGCTTTAATTTAAAAGATACAACAAGTGGCTACCGTGCTGCAAACCAAAAAGTAATTAAAGAATTTGCTAATAGTTATCCTGCCGAATACCCAGAACCCATTACAACCGTGGAAATAGTAAAAAAAGGCTACCGTGTTAAGGAAGTCGGGGTCAATATGAAAGAACGCGAAAAAGGGAGTAGTTCCATTCATACTTGGAAAGATGCGTACTATATGATAAATGTTTGTTTATCAATCTTGATCGTTGGCACAAGGAGGTACAAATGATATCAAAAAATTTATTTTTAATGATCGTTTTAATTATTTTTTTCTTATGTTTTGTCGTCTTATCATTAGTTAGAAAAGATAAAATTCCAATAAAATATGCGATTGTTTGGTTATTTGCAATAGTCATTTTACTATTTATCATCTTAGTTCCTAACTTAATGACGAAAATTTCGAATTTTTTAGGTTTTGAACTTTTATCAAACATGATTTTATCATTGTTTATTGGCATTCTTTTGTTTATCACTCTAGCTTTAACGGTAATGATTTCAAGTCAAAAGAAAAAAATAACCCAATTAATTCAAGAAGTATCAATTTTAAAGAAAGAAGTAGAGGAGAAGAAATGAAATTTGTATTAACTTTAGTCTATATTATATTGACTACGGGGGGCTTATTTTGTATGAAACTAGGTGGTGATTCTTTAGCCATCAGTTTAAAAAATGAAATTAGTTTTAAAATTGGTTTTGTAACAGCTTTAGGTTTTTTATTATATATTTGTAGTTTTTTACTTTGGCAAAAACTAGTTGCAACTTATGATTTAAGTTACATCGTGCCTTTAGCTAATGGCATTGTGCAAGTTGTAGTTTTAGTAGGAAGCTACTTTTTCTTAAAAGAATCAATGAGCATTTATAACGTTATAGGAATTATTTTAGTTATTTTAGGAATTGTGTTAATTTCGATTAAAAGATAAAAATTTTACTTTTGAAAATAACTTTGTTAATATTAAGTAAGAAAAGAGGTACATTATGAAACCAATACCAATCGGAAACGATGACTTTAAAGATTTAATTGAAAATGATAACTATTATGTTGATAAAACCGCCTCAATTGAAGAATTATTATCTAATGGTTCCAAAGTAGTCTTATATACAAGACCAAGGAGATTTGGTAAAACATTATTTATGTCAATGCTAGAACATTTTTTTGATATTGATAAGTCTTGTGATAACAAAGATTTATTTGATGGCTTATACATTTCGAAAAGTTCATATTTTAAAGATTTTGGTAGTTATCCAGTTATTAGTTTAACTTTTAAAAATTTAAAACAGAATACTTATAATGAAGTATATGAACAGTTTGTGATGCTTATAGAAAAACTATATACGGAAAAAAGTTATGTTGTAGAAGTATTAGATGAAGATGAAAAAAATAAATTCAAAAGAATAAAAAGTGGTCAAGCAAAATATAGTGAATATCAAGATTCGTTATATCAATTATCAATCTGGTTAGAAAGATATCATAACCAAAAAGTTGTAATTTTAATCGATGAATATGATGTGCCAATTCAATGTGGTTATTTGAATGGTTTTTATAAGGAAGTAGTAAATTTAATCAGCAGTGTCTTTTCAGCTTGCCTAAAAACTAATAATTCTTTAAAAATGGGAATACTAACTGGTGTTTTACGAGTAAGTAAAGAATCGATTTTCAGTGACTTAAACAATTTAAAGGTATGTGATATGATGAGTCCTAATTACCTTGAAGCATTTGGCTTTACAGAATCAGAAACTAAAGAATTATTAGAATACTACGGTTTAGATTTAACAAGTAAAGTCAAAAATTTTTATGATGGTTATAATATGAATGGTGTAAGTATTTATAATCCTTGGAATATTCTAAATTATGCTGATGAAAAAAGTTTAAAATCCTATTGGGTTAATACTTCTGGGAATGATTTAATAATAAAATTATTAAGTGGAACAAATGAAGAAAACAAAATAGATATTGAAAAATTAGCAACTGGAGAAAGTATTAAATTTACCTATAACGAAAAATTAACTTATTTAGATTTGGATGAGCAACAAGGTATTGATAATATTTTAAACTTAATGTATGCTTCAGGTTATTTAACAGTAGATAAAATTCTTGATGAAGATGATGAAGAGTATACGGTTAAAATACCCAATAATGAAGTAAAAAAATTAATAATCAAAATTATTAGTTATGCCTATGCAGATTATAGTAGTACAGTAAAAAGGAGCCTTAATGATTTTGAAGAAGCTTTGCTAAAAAATAATAAAGAAGAAATGGAAAAAAGTTTAAATAAAATGTTAGAAAGCGTGTCTTACATGGATAGTTATGAAAACTTTTATCATGGTTATATGTTGGGAATTTTTCAAGGCTTTTTAAAAAAAGAATATATTGTTAAATCAAACAGGGAGGCAGGATTAGGAAGATTTGATGTTTTAATCGAAAGTGTTGATCGAACTATTGGCTACATTTTTGAATTTAAAATAAGTGATAATGATAGTGAAATGGAAAATTTAGCAAGTCTTGCCAAAAACCAAATGAAGGAAAAAGAATACTTTAAAGAATTACAATTAGATAAAGTCCAAAATATCCATGAATACGCTTTAGTATTCTATGAAAAGAAATGTGTTGTTAGATAGTTGGTAATAAAATTATTAAAGAGTATAGTTTATTTTCGCTTGAATATTTTATAAGGTTTTAGACCTTTCTTTTTTTAATATTTTTTCTTCAAAAATCTCAATTCATTCCTTTTAATCGTCTTTACTTTGATTGATATTTTTGTTATTATATAGTTGTTAAAGAATAAAAGCGAGGTTATGAAAGATGCAAAATGAATTATTAAAAAAAATTGATTTTTTATTAGATATGGCTGGAACAAATACTAATCATGAGATAATAGAAGAGGATATTTTGAATTTAGAGCATGAAATTGATGAGAAAAAAAGTGAATTGATGCGATTAAAAACAACAATGAATGATACAAAATATTTAAAAGAAAATGATCGAATTATTGATGAAAATATTAAAGTTGGTTTGGAAAGTAAACGGCAAGTTTATGAGTATGAATTGGATACAACAAACAAAAAATTATCAAAGGCTAGTCATGAAGAAGAAGATAATCATCAATCACTTGCTAATACAATTAAAAGATTAAGTTCCTTAAAAAATTTGTTAGATACGTTAGAATTAAAAGTTGGAACAGTATATAATAATAAAAATTTGACTAATTTTTATGATACAATGATTGAAAAAACTCGTCAATCTTTAGATGAAACGGAAAAGAAAAAAGCTTATTTAGATGAAAGAAGTTCGGAAATTCATGAACAATTAGAGCAATTAAGTAATAAAAAATTAAATTTACAAAATAAAATTAATCATATTAATAAAAGATTAGAAGATACTTTAGAAGCTCTTTCAACACCTAACTTTTATGTTGATAAAATCTTAAAGCAAAAAGATGAAGAAAAAATTGATAAATTAAATTATGAATTAGAAACTTTAGAAAATGAACGTTTAAAATTATTTAAAGATCCAAGTTATATTGCACATCAAGCTAAATCTTTATTAGAAATTGATGATCGGACCAGTGCTTTTGCGGAAATAAAAAAATTAATTGAAGTAATTAAAGAACAACCTTATATTAATGATTCAAAAGAACATTTAGAAGAATTGTTAGAACGTGCAACAATAAAAAGGGACGAGTTTGCTAATTTAGTTAATAACAAAAATTATTTTGGGGAAGATATTAAGATAATTGATAAAAGAATTGATTATTTAAATTCTTCCATTGCAGATTTAAAAGATGAAGAAAAATCTTTATTAGCAAAGATTACAAAAATTGATCAAGAAAGAGTTGTAAGTATTTTTGATGCTTTAGCCGAAGCTGAAAAGGTATATGATAGTTTAAAAAGTGAGTATGATGAATATAATGAAATTATTTATAATTTAGATGATTCTAATTCACCTCGGAAAAAAGCTAGTTTACAGGCAGCTTTTCATCATAAAAAGGAAGAAATGGATGCGGTGTATGAATTAACTGTTAAGTATCAGAAAGAATTAGAAGATTGGATTGCTTTATCTAAAAATATTGAAAGTACTGATTTATTAAATGTTCGGGAACAAATAAATAATCTTGAAAAAGAAATCAATAGTTTAAAGAAGAGTAATATTGGTAAGTCGAAAGCTAAAGATATTTTGGCTATGGAAAAAGATAAAAATATTTTAAAGGAATTATCCGATGAAGTTGATATTATAAAATTCCGTTTAAGTCATTATGCTTCAATTGATAAAATATTTGAAGAAGTAAGTGTGTTATTACGGAGTGAAGATTCTTCAATGATAAATGAAGAAGGAGAAAATGACAATGCCGATGAGGAATTGTTACAGGCGCTAGATTATATTGATTTAGATGATTTTCGTTTAGAAAATTTAGAAGATAGTAGTGTTGATTCTTTACCTCAAGAAGCTACAGAAGAGCCAGAAGTACTAATTGCTAATTTAGAAAATTCGGAAGTTTTAGATGAAAAAAATGATGAACCTAAAATTTTTCCACCTCGCAGTCAAGTAACTGAAGATGAAGTTAAAACGATTGAAAGTCCTCGATATAAAGTAGTTAATGTTCAACCTTTAGAGCTTGATGAAAAAAATCAAAACTTTTCGCAAAGTGAACCTACCCAAGATGATTCTCTTAATGATGAATATATAGATTTTAGCGAACTTTTAAATGGAGGTAATTAATGAAAATTCAAGTTAATGCGGTAGTAACTTTAGAAAATAATGAACAATATGTTGTATTAAGTGAAACATTATATCAAGGCTCAAAATATTTTTTGATGATGGGAATTGATGGTAGAGAAGTAATTTCTTCTAAAGTTGCAATTTTTAAAGAAGAAATTGAGGGGTTAGATATTTATGTTGAAGAAGTTCTTGATCCCATTTTAAAGTCGACTTTAACTAACTTGCTAAAAGAAGAGTAGAAATTATTTTTTCCTTATAGTATAATTAAGCAGGAGGTAATTTTATGCAATTAAAAGGAAGTAAAACAGAAAGTAATTTAATGGCTGCTTTTGCTGGAGAAAGCCAAGCAAGAAATAAGTATACTTATTATGCGTCTCAAGCTAAAAAAGATGGTTATGAGCAAATTGCTGGCATTTTTGAAGAAACAGCTAATAATGAAAAGGAACATGCTAAGTTATGGTTTAAAATTTTACATGATGGTCAAGTTCCAGATACATTAACAAACTTAAAAGATGCAGCAAGTGGTGAAAACTATGAGTGGACAGATATGTATAAAGAGTTTGCCGAAGTGGCAAAAGAAGAAGGATTTTTAGACATCGCGAAATTATTTGAAGGTGTTGCCCAAATCGAAAAACATCACGAAGAACGTTTTTTGAAACTTGTTGATAATATTAATGATAATTTAGTATTTAAACGGGGTGAAGAAAAGGTTTGGATTTGCCGCAACTGTGGTCACATAACAGTGGGAGAAGCTGCTCCTGAAGTTTGTCCTGTTTGTAATCATCCTCAAAGTTTTATGGAAATTAAAGCAGAGAATTATTAAGAAAAAATGTAACTTTAAACAGTTATGTTTTTTTTGGACATAAATTTTTAAAAAGACTATATTTTGGGATTTTAAAAATATTAAAAAAAACCTCGTTAATGAGGGTTTTAACTATTTAAAGATTTTTTCAATTCCTTTTATAATTTCCGTAATAACATTACTTGTTTTACTAGCATAAATAATATTTTTGGCTTTTGTAATATCATCCGTAATTATATTATCGACTTTTAATTCAATCATTTTTTTAATGCCATCATCAGTATTAACAGTCCACGCATAAATTTGTTTTCCTTCATTGTGAATTTTAGATACCATGCTTTTCGTAATGCTAGTTGCTTCGACACTAAAGAAATCGGCGGCATTTAATTCAGTTATATCGCCGTAAGCTAAGGCGGTGACATAAACAGTGATTATATCTTCATCGATATTTTTAAAATTTTCTAGGACTTCATAAACTTGAGATGTAACGACACAATTATTTTCAAAATGATATTTTTTAATTATATCAGCAACATTTTTTTCAAAGTTTTCTTCATGTCCAGTGGGCTTTAATTCAATATTTAATTTCATATTGTTTTCTTTGGCCCATTTAACAACGTCATCAAACAATGGGACTTTTTCACCAGCGAATTTCTCATCTTTAAATGATCCAACATCTAACTTTTCAACATCTTCTAAAGATGCTTCCCAAGTATTTAAGTTAACCGAAGCTGTTCGTTTAAAATTGGTGTCGTGTAAAACAATTATCTGGTTGTCTTTAGTTTGTTGAACATCTAATTCAATATAATCGGCTCCTAATTCTTTAGCCCCTTTAAAAGCACTCATGGTATTTTCGGGATAACTAGATGATGCACCTCGGTGAGCAGTTACTTCCATAGTCCTCATGTATTCAATATTTAAATTAAATTTACCATTGATAATGAGATTAGTAATAAAGGTTAAAACGATTAGAATTGTTATGATAAGAGACGTTGTTAAAAAGTTTTTAGTCGGTTTCTTTTTAGTAATTTTTGATACATTTAAATGGTTAATTGGTTCTTTCTTTTCTTTTTTATGTTGGTAAAATAAAAGACTTAAAATTGTGTAACTAATTGAAGATGATAAAATCGCATAGATGATAAATGATACAGCAATGAATAACCAAATAATAGTAATTAAAAAGGAATTTAAGAAGGAAATATTTTGGAAAATCTTATTGATTAAAAAGATAATAATAATTTCTACAATAATTGTAATTACATAAATGATGCTTAATAGAAATTGATTTAAAACAATTTTTAATAAATCTTTAAGATGACTTTTTTTAATTAAGTTTTTGCTTTTTACAATAGCTTCTTTAAAAGAACAATCTTCTAAAAAATAATAATGAAGGCTATAAATCCAATTTAAAAAAACAGTAATTAGGAAAGTAACTAATAATAAGTACATTATTGATAAAACTTGGTTATCCTTGATAAAATCCATTATGAATTCGGGGATTTTTATTGATGATATTAAACTAATTCCCATTCCCATGTTTAAAAAAGGAATTAGAAAAATAACTAAAAAGATAATTAAAATATTTTTTAAATGAAATACTTGGAAAGATTTTTTGAGAGAAGAGGTAACAATTTCTTTTAACCCAACTTCTTTTTTTTGATAGGAACAATCGACTAACTTAATAATAACGCCAATATCAAATAAACTATAAATTGTAATAAAAATAAATAAAATGATTAACATTATTAAAGTTAAAGGATTTAATAAAAAGTTTAAAAAATTTTCTTTAGTTAAATAATTATATCCCGTAATTTTCATTATAAAATTAAATATTCCTAAAAATAATGGTGAAAAGACAATAACGGTTAATAATTTAAAAATAAACTCAAACTTTAATAAGTTTTTAAAATTATAATGAGATATTTTTTTAATTTCTTTAATCATAAACTTCACCTCATTAAAATTGTAGCATGACTTATTTAAGTTGTAAATTAGGTAAGTTTAAAGGATAAAAAATTTTAACGATGGATTGTTACCAAAAATTTTCCTTGATAAAAATAAAACTTCTAATCCTCAAAATAAATAAGGGAAACTAGAAGTTTTTTTATGCCG
>CANQRX010000005.1 GCA_947626425.1 uncultured Bacilli bacterium
GGCTACCCAGGTAGGATTCGAACCTACGAAATGATGGGGTCAGAGCCCATTGCCTTACCACTTGGCGACTGGGTAATTTATTCAAGAACAACCAAATTATAACATACAATAATGAATTAAGATACTTTTTTGTTGAAAAAATTTCTAAAATTTTGTCGTTAAACATACTATTATACGAGGAGGAATTTTATGAATTACGATTACCATTTTGGAAATCAATACTACAATTATTATGGTAAAACTGGGATTCAAAGTAAAGAATATGAAATTTTAGCTCCCGAACAATCCCAAGCGGAGCAGCCAGGAATGGAATACTTAATGTCGCCCAAACCAGTTTTTGATAATCCAGATTATAGAGGAAGTGGCAAACTAAAAGATAAAGTTGCCATTATAACTGGTGGTGATAGTGGCTTAGGAAGAGCTGCAGCCATTGCCTTTGTTAAAGAAGGTGCCAAAGTAGTTATACCTTATTATAATGAACATAAAGACGCGAATGATACGAAAAGCTATATCGAAGCTTTAGGTGGCGAATGTTTATTACTAGCAGGGGATATAAGTACTAAATCATTTTGCCAAGAAATTGTCCAAAAAACAATTGAAAAATTTTGTAAAATTGATATTTTAGTAAATAATGCCGGAGTTCAATATCAGCAGGATTGTTTAGAAAACATTTGTGATGAACAATTCGACCACACCATGAAAGTAAATGTTTATGGAATGTTTTATTTAACTAGAGAAGTTTTACCTCATTTAAAAAGTGGAGCATCGATTATAAATTTAACATCAGTAACAGCCTTTTTTGGCGAACCTCAATTAATAGATTATGTAACAACTAAAGGGGCGATTGTTGGTTTTACAAGAGCATTAGCAAGAAATTTAGCGTTAAAAAACATACGGGTAAATGCGATCGCACCAGGATTTTTTTGGACACCTTTACAACCTGCTTGTTGGGTAAAAGAAAAAATACCTTCTTTAGGAGCCGACTCCGCGATGGCTAGGGGAGCAATGCCCTACGAGTTAGCGCCAACATTTGTTTATTTAGCAAGTGAAGATTCTAGTTATGTTACGGGCCAAGTAATGCACGTGAATGGAGGTCAAGTAATGGGTTAAGGAAACAAAAACTTTTGTTTCCTGTGACTTACAAGTTAAAATGTCCTATTAAAAATTTAAAAAAAAAATTAAGGAAAAAATTGATTTACAAGTTAAAATGTCCTAAATTGCATCTCGAAAGGAGGTGCAAATTTTATGGAACTTAATAAATCTAATCAAGAGAGATTGGAGATAATTTTATCAGTAATAAATAAAAAGCTAACTCAAAAAGAAGCAGCATTAAAATTAGGATTATCTGAAAGACAAATTAGAAGAATAATAAAAAAATATAACGATGAAGGAGAAAATGCAATAATTCATAAGAATACTGGTAAGCCTAGTCATAATGCAAAGATTCCAGTTAATATTGAAGAAGAAATTATTAACACTTATTTACAAGAATTTTCTGATTATGGGTTTACTCATTTTTATGAAGAATATGGTTATAAATTCGGGATTAGCTATTCAGCTATGGTAAACTTGTTTAAAGATAATGAAATTATTTCTCCACTTGCTCAACGTAAAACAGTTAAAGTTTATAACCAAAATATGAAAAAAGCCATAACAGAAAAGTCTATAATTGCTTCACAAAAAAAATTGTTTGAACAAAGAAAACAAGAAGAAATTGAAAAGCATATTCGTAAATCGACATTGCATTATTCATTTGGTCAAGAAATTCAAATGGATGCAGCTTTTTGGATTTGGTTTGGTACAGAAGAAACAGCTTTGCATTTAGCAGTTGATAAGGCAACTAAAAAAGTTTTAGCTGGTTGGTTTGATTATGAAGAAACTACAAAAGCTTATATGACAATATTAATGGACATGATTTTAAATTTTGGAATACCTGAAAAAATTAAAACAGATAAAAGAAATTCATTTTCTATTAATAATGCGAAAAGTTCTAAAACTAATCTTAATATAACCCAATTTGGGAGAATATGTGAAGATTTAAAAATTAATCTTTCTTGTAGTAGTGATCCATTATTTAAACCAAATGTGGAAAGAGAAAATGGTACTTTTAAAAGAAGATTAAAATCTGAACTAAGACATGAATGTATCAATACTATTGAAGAAGCTAATAAATATTTAATTGAAGTTTTCATTCCAAAAATGAATGAAAGATTTTCTTATGATATTAATCCTAAGAAAAATGTAATGAAAGCCAATAATTATACTAATGAAGATCTGAATATTATTATTTCAATTAGAAATGAAAGAACTATAGATAATGCTTCTTCCATAAAATATTTCAACAATTATTACTTGCCTATTGATAAAGAAACAGGCGAAGTTATGAAATTTAAGAGTGGAACTAAATGTAATATTATAAATACATATGATAACAAATTACTTGGCATTTTAATGATAAAATTTATATTTTACTTTTAGTTGAACAACAGCAATCTAATCATAAAGCATCAAAACACGGCTTTAAACCAGACAATAATCATCCATGGAAGAAAAAGGCAATTATAAAATAAAAGAGAAGTTAATTTAAAAATTTTTAACTTCTTTTAACATTACTAAATATCTTTATTATAACCTATCTATATAAAATTACAAGAGGACATTTTAACTTGTAAATCATTAAAGTAAATTTTATGATTAAATTTCAGTAGGACATTTTAACTTAAAAACTTAATTAAAAAAATAGGACATTTTAACTTGTAAGTCACAGGAAACAAAAGTTTTTGTTTCTTTTTTCTTGCTCTTAATGTTATACTTAAAATATAATTAACATTAACTAAGAAGTGAGAGGAATGGTCTTTTTAATGAAAAATAAGTATCAAAGATTAAACAAAAAAGAAAAAGAACAAATTAAAAAAGAGTTTTATAATACCGAATTAGGTAAAACTTTAAATATTCGGTTGACAAGGCTCTTATTCACTGGTTTAATAGGGATTTTATTTTCATTGTATATAATTGCTAATGATTATAAAAATAAAATTAGTTGGATGACTTGGTTCTTATCAATCCCTTTATTAATCTTTTCTTTAATTTTTATTTTTATGTCTTTTAAATTAAGAATTAAAAATTTAAACGATTATGTCATAAATAAAAAAAATGATTAATTATAAAAGAAAGGGTGGTTTAAATGGATTTGTTTTCAAATCAAGATTTAGAAGTTTACCAACCTCTTGCGGAGAAATTACGACCTACAAATTTAGATGAATTTTATGGCCAAGACCATTTAACTGGCCAAAATGGAGTAATTCGGAAAATGATTGAAACCGATACCATTACGAGTATGATTTTTTGGGGTCCACCAGGAGTTGGTAAAACTACTTTAGCTAAAATTATTGCCAAAGAAACAAATTCGAGCTTTCGTGAATTAAGTGCTGTAACTTCCGGAGTTAAAGAAATTAAAGAATTAATTGAAATCGCCAAATTCAATCAAATGAATGGTCAAAAGACAATAGTTTTTGTTGATGAAATTCATCGCTTTAATAAAGCTCAGCAAGATGCTTTTTTACCGTATGTTGAAAATGGAACAATAATTTTAATAGGAGCAACTA
The DNA here is from genome assembly GCA_947626425.1 of uncultured Bacilli bacterium. Lineage (GTDB taxonomy): Bacteria > Bacillota_I > Bacilli_A > RF39 > UBA660 > Ventrenecus. The sequence continues at coordinate 3,606 of CANQRX010000005.1, forward strand.
CAGAAAATCCTTCTTTTGAAGTAAATAATGCCTTGTTATCTAGGGCAAAAGTGTATGTTTTGGAAACACTAAGTAAGCAAGCCTTAATTGAGATTTTACATCGAGTTTTTACATATTCTGATTATCAAAAAATTAAAATAGATGATGAATGTTTAGAAATAATTGCTTATCAAAGCCATGGAGATGCTAGGGTAGCTTTAAATACTTTGGAAAATGTTATTAACTTTAATCAAGGAAAAGCGAAAATTACCAAGCAAGATTTACAAAGTAGTTTAAATTCGAAAATTTTTTTATATGACAAAAAAGGGGAGGAACATTATAATTTAATTTCGGCTCTTCATAAATCAATGCGTAATAGCGATGCTGATGCAGCCTTATATTATTTAGCCAGAATGCTTGAATCGGGAGAAGACCCTTTATACATAGCTAGACGTTTAATTCGGTTTGCTTCGGAAGATATTGGCTTAGCTAAACCGCAAGCCTTGCAACAAGCTATATGTGCCTATGAAGCTTCTAATTTTATAGGAATGCCAGAATGCAATGTCAATTTAGCGCAAGCCGTTGTTTATTTAAGTATGTGTCCCAAATCTAATTCTTTATACGTTGCTTATGAAAAAGCCAAAAAAGATGCTCAAGAGACATTAGATGAACAAGTTCCGTATCATTTACGAAATGCCGTTACTAATTTAGATGAACAACTAGGTTATGGTAAAGGCTATATTTATGCTCATGATGAACAAAATAAAATTGCCAAAATGACTTGTTTACCAGAAAAACTTAAAAATCATCATTATTATCAACCAACAACAAGTGGAAATGAAGCGATGATTAAAGAAAAAATGGACCAAATACATGCTTATAAAAATAGCTAAGATTAAAGTTTTTAATTGGCGGTTACTAAAAAAGTTTGGCAATAGTCTTAATTTTAGATATAATTAAGTTGATTGAAGATTTAAAGAAAAGAGTGATTAAGTTATGAAATTATCAATGGAAGAAATTGTAAATTATTGTAAGCAATATGGTTTTATATTTCAAAGTAGTGAAATTTACGGAGGACTATCTAATACATGGGATTATGGTCCTTTAGGTAAAGAATTAAAAGAAAATATCAGACAAGCTTGGTGGAATAAATTTATTCGCGAAAATCCTTATAACTATGGTTTAGATTCTGCTATTTTAATGAATCCCGAAGTTTGGGTAGCCTCAGGGCATGTTACGAATTTTGCGGACCCTTTAATTGATTGTAAAAAATGTAAAATGCGTCATCGGGCTGATAAATTAATTGAAGAATTTACGAATGGCCAAGAAACCGCGGATGGTTGGTCAAACGAAAAAATTGAAGAGTATATTAAAGTTCAGGGGATTAAATGTCCAAATTGTAATTCCCAAGATTTTACACCTATTAGAAAATTTAACTTGTTGTTTGAAACTCATCAAGGTGTCACCGAAGAAGCTAAAAGTAAAGTATATTTAAGAGGGGAAACTGCCCAAGGAATTTTTATGAATTTTTTGAATGTTCAACGAACAATGCGAGCTAAAGTACCGTTTGGAATTGGCCAAACAGGAAAAAGTTTTCGAAATGAAATAACTCCGGGAAATTTTATTTTTCGAACAAGAGAGTTTGAACAAATGGAATTAGAATTTTTTTGTAAACCTAGTACCGATTTAGAATGGTTTGGCTATTGGAAAAGTTTTTGTATGAATTTCTTAAAGGATTTAGGTTTAAAAAAAGATAACTTAAGATTTCGTGACCATAAAAAGGAAGAACTTTCCTTTTATAGCAAAGCAACCAGTGACATTGAATACTTATATCCAATGGGTTGGGGTGAACTGTGGGGAATCGCTGATCGAACTGATTATGATTTATCTGTTCACGAAAATCATTCCAAACATGAATTAAAATATTTAGATCCCGAAACCAATGAAAAATATATTCCTTATGTAATTGAACCATCTGTTGGTTTAGATCGTTTATTCTTAGCTCTTTTGTGTGATGCTTTAGAAAAAGATTTAATCAATGATGAAGAACGTTTAGTTTTAAAATTAAAACCGGCTTTAGCCCCTTATAAAGTTGTTGTATTACCGTTAATGAAAAAATATCATAGTGAAAAAGCTTTAGAAATATATGCCATGTTAAGTAAATATTTTCCATGTAGTTATGATGATGCAGGTAGCATCGGTAAAAGATACCGGCGAAGTGACGCGATTGGGACTCCTTTTGCAATTACGATTGATGATAATACTTTAAAAGAAAATGTTGTAACTTTAAGAGATCGTGATACCATGCAACAAATTACAATTCCAGTTAATGAAATAAATGACTATGTTAAAGATAATATAATACTTTAATTGTCAAAAAGACGTCTAAATTATTGTTTACATTGCAAATAAATTAAATGTTTGATAAAATAATTTTAGAATAGAGGGAATTAATATGGACAAAAATGATAAATATTTTATAGCTAAAACGTATTTTGTTGTATCATGCAGTATTTTAATATTAATATGTATAACTTTTACGGGAACTCATGCTTATTATTCTGCCTCAACCAAGATCAGCTCTGGTAATCCCACAACTACGGTAACAACAGTCGACCTTAAAGATTTTGAATTAAGTGGTGGTAATCAGGTAAGTAGTAATAACATGCTTCCAGGCGATTCAGTTACGACCAATTTTACGCTTAAAAATCTCAATAATTTTGAACAAAAAATTCGTCTTTATTGGAGTGCAGTAACAAATACCTTTGTAAATCAAACTGATTTAGTAGTAAGTTTAGAATGTGATGCTAATGGCACTGGAGCAAAAAGTAATGTATTAGGCTCTAGTACTAAAACATTTCCGTCTAAGGCTAATGAAGTATTACTTGATAAGTTCAGTATGCCTGCAAATACTACCAAAAATTGTACTTTAAAAGTAACTTACAATAATTCACCAAGTAGTAATCAGATTGCCGATCAAGGCAAGTCTTTCAGCGGGACTTTAAGTTTGGGAGCAGCAACTAGTTAATGGTTGCTTTTTTTTCTTCTTTAAAAAAATTTAATTGTATTGTATAATAATTAATATATAGAGAGGGTGAATTTATGATAGCACTAAGCATAGGAAAAGCTACATTTGAAACAACTATCCCGTTAGATGCATTTTTAACGGAAAATACAAAAACAATCGTTAAAGAAAAAATGGATAATGTTGGAGGAGCTGCTTGTAACGTTGCTTGTTTATTTAATAAATGGAATTGTGAAACTTATTTTTCGGGAGTTATCGGTTATGATGACGGTGGAAATTTTGTAAAAAAAGAATTAGAAAATGCTAATATTAATACTTCTTTTGTGGAAACAAATTACGATAAAAAAACATCAACTACTTTTGTTATGGTCAATAAAAGTAATACATCTCGAACTTCACTAACTGTAGAACCAGAAATATATCATTTAAAAAAGATTGAGTTTGATATGGATGTTGATATTATTTATTCAGATGGTTTTGAATATACTGCTACAACCCATGCCTTTAATAAGTACCAAACGTCAAAGACGGTTTTAGGAGCGGGTTTAGATAATGGAAGTAATCCAAAGGAAGTTGTTGCCTTAATTAAACACGCGAAATATGTTATATTTTCGCTAGATTTTGCCGAAAAATTAACTAATTTAAAAACTGATTTTAACGATCCTAAAACTCTTTTAGCTCTTTATAAGGATTTAAAGTCAAGATACATGGAACAAGAAATAATCGTAACTTTAAAAAATATGGGAGCAATGTATCAAATTAATAGTGAAATTAAGGTTATGCCAACAATTACAGTAAAAGAAATCGACCGAACCAGTGCAGGAGATATTTTTGATGGGGCTTTTACCTTTGCTTTAGGGAAAAAATATGATTTAGAAAAGTGTATTAGAGTTGCCAATATTGCAGCTGGGTTGTCGACTACCAAATATGGAGGTAGTAGTTCGATTCCTTTATTTTCAGAAGTAACCCAATATTATGAATCGAAGTTTGGACCTATAGATATTAATACAAAACCCGGAAGTAATCCAGGTATTGTTCAAAGCTCAAATAATGAGCCAATTGACCCAAATAATCAAATTACAGCTGTTCCAAGTGTTTCTGCTCAGCCTAATATGGCACCTAATATTTCTCAACCTCAAAATCCAATTCCTAATGTTCCACAGCAAAATCCATCTGTACCAACAATCAATAATCAACAACAATGATTTTTAATCATTATCGTTATCCCTCTTTAGATTTACATGGGGAATATGCTATAACGGCTTACACGATTGTTCATGATTTTCTATTAGATAATATTAAATTAAAAAATGAATATGTTGTTTTAATTCATGGTAAAGGTACAGGTAAATTAAAAAATGAAGTTTTAAAAATATTAGCAAAAGAACCTTTTGTTATTGAATATAATTTAGATCCTATAAATCTTGGTCAAACCATAGTTAAATTAGATTTAAACTATCACAAAACTAAAAAAAGAAAATAAATATTAAAGTATAAAATACATTCTTTGAAAGATGTATTTTTTTAATTTGATATTTTTTATGACTAATATGTATAAAATTATAAATTCAAAATAAAAATTGATTATTAAAAAATAAGACCAAAACAAGACCAAGGCAAAATAAAAACCCCGTAAATACAGGGATTAATTCAACATGGTGTCCCCTTGGGGGCTCGAACCCCAGACCCACTGATTAAGAGTCAGTTGCTCTACCAACTGAGCTAAGGAGACATTTTTAAAACCCCATGATAGGGGATAATTTTTTTAATGGCGGAGCAGGAGAGATTTGAACTCTCGCGCCGGTTGCCCGACCTACACCCTTAGCAGGGGCGCCTCTTCAACCACTTGAGTACTACTCCATATGTGCTTATGTCTTGATTTTACTATAATTAATCTATATAGTCAACTAAAAATCGCTTGATTTTAGCAAATAAACAGTCTATACTGATATAGTGAGGACTATGAAGAATAAACATAAATATATGCTATCAGCAATAATTTTTATAATTTTGATTTTAATAACTTATTTTTTTATCTTTCATAATTATGATATAAACGATTTAATAACATCATTAAAGGCAACTAATCCTTGGTTTGTCATAATGGCTGTAGTTTGTGTTTTTTTATATTTATTTTTTGAAAGTTTGTTTTTGAAAAGAATAATTTATCATTTAGGTTATAAAATTGGTTTTTATAACACTTTTGGTTATGTTTTAACTGAAAAATATTTTTCAGCGATTACTCCTAGTAGTATGGGTGGTCAACCAGTTCAAATGTTAGAAATGCACCGCGATAAAATTGGTATACATATAGGAAGTGTAATCGTTTTATTAAATACTATGATGTATAAAGTAGCTTTGGTGGTAATTGCAACTATTGGTTTTATTTTATATAAAAATGAATTATTTTCCTTAAATTTGCTTTTTAATTGGTTAGTTTTAATCGGTTATTTAACTACCATCTTTGTAATTATTTTGTTTGGCTTATTAATATATTCACCAAAAGTCGTAAATGGTTTAGAACGTTTTTTAAAAAAAATTATTTCAAAATTAAAATTTTTAAAAAAACAAGAACAAATTAGCCAAAAAATTTCCAAATCATTAAAAGATTATCAAAGATGTGCCAAAATAACCAAGGAAAAACCGATAATTTTTTTAGAATCATTCATATTATTATTTTTTCAAAGATTTTTCATTTTAGCTGTCAGTTATTTTATTTATCGAGCTTTTGGCTTAAGTGGTTTTCATATATGGGAATTAATTGCTTTTCAAGCTTGTATAACTTTAGGTTCGGATTTAATTCCAACACCAGGAGGAGTAATGGCTAATGAAGGCCTAGTTTTAGTAGCTAATCAATTTATTTATGGAGAGACTTTAGCTTTATCGGCCATGCTTCTTCTAAGAACAATAAATTTTTATTTATTGGTTTTAATAAGTGCGATTTTATATTTTGCATTTCATCATTTAAAGAGAAGACCGGCCGTAAAAAGAGTTGAAAATAGTAGTAACTAATTAATTTAGAAAATCTTTTATTTTTAATTTTTGAAAATATGCCTTAAAATGGCCCATTAAAAAGCAACTTGTCAGGAGTTCTTTTTTATTTTATAATTAAATTGGTGGTTTTTATGTATGATTATATTATTGGAAAAGTCGTAGGTTATGAAGGAAATTCTATAATATTAGAAAATAATAATATTGGTTATATAATAAATGTGGCTAATCCTTTTAGTTTTAACGAACAAGAAGTGGCAAAAGTTTATTTATATCATCAAATAAAAGAAGATGAACAAGCCTTTTTTGGATTTAAGACCAAAGAAGAAAAACAATTATTTTTGAGATTAATTGGGGTAAAAGGAGTTGGACCTAAATTAGTAATGCCAATGCTTGCTACTGGTAGTGTTGAAGGAATAATAGATGCCATTGATCGGGAAAATATTTTATATTTAAAGAAATTCCCTAAAATTGGTGATAAAGTAGCGCGCCAAATCATTTTGGATTTAAAAGGTAAATTAATGAGTCAAAATGAAGTAGATAATGGTACTAATAATGAAGAATTAGCAAGTGTCCTAGAAGGCTTAGGATACAAAAATGTTGATATTAAAAAAGTCATTCCTCAAATTAATGGCGAATTACCAATAGAAACCCAAATAAAAGAAGCTTTAAAATTATTATTAAAATAAGAAAGGGTGATTACATGGAAGAAAGAATACTTGATGCCGAAGAACAAGAAACTGATGCTTTTGAGCAAAATATTCGCCCGCAAACATTAAGTGAATATGTCGGTCAAAAGGAAATAACAGAAAACCTTAAAGTTTTTATTGAAGCAGCTAAAATAAGAAATGAATCATTAGATCATGTTTTGCTTTATGGGCCGCCTGGACTTGGGAAAACGACTCTTTCACATATTATTGCTAATGAATTAGGAGTTAATTTAAAAACAGCCTCTGGTCCTTCTATTGAAAAAAGTGGCGATCTTGCGGCGGTTTTGTCGACTCTTGAGCCAGGTGATGTTTTGTTTATTGATGAAATCCATCGGATGCCTAAATATATTGAAGAAATATTATATCCAGCTATGGAAGATTTTGTGATTGATTTAGTAATTAATAATGATGGAAAATCACGGTCAATTCAGATTGATTTACCACCTTTTACTTTAATTGGTGCAACAACGAGAGCTGGTGACATTTCTAGTCCTTTGCGAGATCGGTTTGGAATTATTTCGAAAATGAATTATTATAGTGAAGATGAATTATTACAAATTGTGATGCGAACTTCACGGGTTTTTGGAATGCCTATTACAACTGATGCAGCACGGGAAATTGCTAAAAGATGTCGGAAAACGCCACGAATTGCTAATCGCTTATTTAAAAGAGTTCGCGATTTTGCATTAGTTAGCCAACAAGAAGAAATAACTAAAGAATTAACTGATGATTCTTTGACACGTTTAAAAGTTGATGAGTACGGTTTAGATGAGGTAGATATTCAATACTTAACAAGTTTAATTACCAAGTTCAGCGGAGGTCCCGTCGGAGTTGAAACAATCGCAACAAGTATTGGCGAAGAACCTTCCACCGTCGAAGATGTTGTTGAACCATTTTTAATGCAAGAAGGTTTTATTAAACGAACTCAACGCGGGCGAATTGCAACCGAAAAAAGTTATAATCACTTAAAAATAGATCACAACACTAGTTTGTTTTGAGGTTGAAAATGAAAAAAATTATTATTATTAATGGCATTGGGGGAAGTGGTAAGGACACTTTTATAAACTATGTTTCCCAATTTAAAAAAGTTAAAAATTATTCAACAATTACTAAAGTAAAACAAATAGCGAAGGAAATTGGGTGGAATGGAGAAAAAAAACAACGCGACCGATTATTTTTATATAATTTAAAAAAATTAATTACGGAATATAATGATTATTTTTATAATGAAACTCAAGAAGAAATAACTAAATTTTTAAAATCTGATGAAGAAATAATGTTTATTCATATTAAAGAAATAGCTAATATTGAAAAATTGCTTAAAAATACTTCGGTTAAAATTAAAACTTTGTTAATTAAACGAAAAAACTATTTTCCACAAGCTTTTCATCAGGTTGAAAAAGAAGTTTCCCATTACAATTATGATTACGTAATTTATAATGAAAGTTTCCAACAATTAGCTAATGAAGCTCAAAATTTTATTAGAAAGTTAGATGATGAACAATGAATATTTTAGATTTTGATTATAATTTGCCTGAAAAATTAATTGCTCAAACACCATTAAAAGACCGGAGTAGTTCAAAGTTGCTGGTGCTTGATGGGACCACAGGGGAAATTGCTCATAAAACTTTTACCGAAATTAAAGATTACCTTGTTCCTAACGATGTTTTGGTAATTAATAATACGAAAGTTATTCCTGCCCGTTTAATAGGTGAGAAAGAACAAACAAAAGCTCATATTGAATTATTACTTTTAAAAGATTTAGGGGAAGATTGTTGGGAATGTTTATCAAAACCTTTTAAAAGATTACAAGTTGGTACCAAAATTCATTTAACGCATCTTTTAACTGCGGAAGTAGTAGAGAAAAAAACTGAAGGTATAGTTATTGTAAAAATGCTTTATAAAGGGATTTTCTTAGAAATATTAGAGCAATTAGGAAGTATGCCATTGCCTCCTTATATTCATGAAAAATTAGAGGATAAAGATCGTTATCAAACTGTTTATGCTAAAGTTTTAGGAAGTGCCGCAGCTCCGACGGCCGGACTGCATTTTACCAAAGAGTTATTAAATGATTTAAAAAAAATGGGTGTTAAGGTCGTTGAAATAACTTTACATGTGGGGCTAGGAACATTTAGGCCCGTAATGGAAGATGATATTACCAAGCATCAAATGCACAGCGAATACTATGAAATGAGTGAGGATGTGGCCACAATTTTAAATGAGGCTAAAAAAAATAAGCACCGGATTATTGCTGTAGGGACAACATCAACCCGAACTTTGGAAGCTATTTATCAAAAATATCATCAATTTCAAGCTTGCCAAGGAACAACGAATATTTTTATTTATCCTGGCTATACTTTTGAAGCTATTGATGGTTTAATAACCAACTTTCATTTACCAAAAAGTACCCTTTTAATGCTTGTTAGTGCTTTAGCAGGCCGGGAAAATATTTTAAAAGCTTATAATGAAGCTATCAAAAAGGAGTATCGCTTTTTCTCTTTTGGGGATGCAATGTTTATTAAAAATATAAAGAAGTAGGTGAATTATGAAGTTAAAATTTGAAGTGTTAAAAAAAGAAAGCCAAACCCAGGCTCGACTTGGGAAAATTATATATAATAATCAAGAATATCAGACCCCGATGTTTATGCCAGTTGGAACGCAAGGAACGGTTAAAACTTTAAGTCCGGAAGAATTAAAAGCTGTTAATTCGGGAATTATTTTAGCTAATACATATCATTTATGGCTAAGACCAGGTGATGAAACTGTTAAAGCGGCTGGAGGATTACATAAATTTATGAATTATGATGGTCCCATTTTAACTGATTCCGGAGGATTTCAAGTTTTTTCGTTAGCCAAACCTAAGGATATAAGTGAAGAAGGCGTAATTTTTAAAAATCAATTAAATGGTGATAAATTACTGTTAACTCCGGAAAAATCAATCGCCATTCAAGAAAATTTAGGAAGTGACATAATAATGAGCTTTGACGAATGCCCACCAGCTTCCGCTTCTCATGAATATTTAAAACAAAGTGTTTTGCGAACTATCCGCTGGGCCAAACGAGGAAAAGATGCTTTTACTGGGAAAAATGCTTTATTGTTTGGAATTGTTCAAGGTGGTGCATATGCTGATTTACGAAAATTAAGTGCCCTAGAAACTGTTAAATTAAATTTTGATGGTTACAGCATTGGCGGGGTTGCGAACGACCATGAAAGCAAAGAAGATATGTACAAAGCATTTGCCTATTCCACCAAGTATTTACCAGAAGATAAATTAAGATATGCAATGGGTATTGGCGAACCAATAGATATTATTGAAGGTGTTATTCGTGGGGTTGATATTTTTGACTGTGTAAGTCCAACTCGTTTAGCAAGACATGGCCATGCCTTAACCAAATATGGAAAAATTAATTTAAAAAATGCTAAATATAAACAAGATTTTACACCGGTTGATGATACTTGTGATTGCTATGCTTGTCAAAATTATACAAAGGCTTATATTAAACATTTAATTAACTCTGAAGAAACTTTTGGGGCCCGGTTGCTTTCAATTCATAACATTCGATTTTTAACGAAGCTAACTGAAGATATTCGCTTGGCTATTCAAGAGGATAAATTATTAGAATTTAAAGATGAATTTTTGCAAAACTATTATGGAGTGAAAAATGAAAAATAAAATATGCTTAGCTATGACCGTTATGGTATGTTTAATTAGTATTACAAGTGCTACAATTTGGAAAGTTAATCAGCATCATTTAGCTAAAAAAATAAAAGTAGTCGAAAAAAAAATTACGGAAGCGGCCTTTACTTGCTATACTTTAGATGATTGCCAAGGCGATACCGTAACCCTTGATACTTTAATTGCAAAAGGATATTTAACAAAAGAAATTAATCCCAAAACGAAAACATATTATGATGGAAGTAGTTATGTTAAAATTGAAAATAATGATTATATTTTTATAGAAAGTTAATTTAGGTTAACTTTTTTTCTTATTTATGCCAATCATCGAACCAAAGATACTTGATAATATTAAAACAGTATAATAAATAAATCTTTCTAAAGAAAAACGTGATTGATAAAACAAAATATTAATAAAAATTAAAACCAAAAGAAGAGCAAAGCCAATTTTTATACCTTCTAAATAGCCATTTTTTTCGGCGACTTTTCCAAAATTAAAACCAATAATTAAAAAAGCTAAAATCATGAAAACCATTAATAAACCATCCGTTCCTTTTGTTCCTAAAAATCCTAATAAATTAGTTAAAGCAGCTAAAAGAGCAAAGCCACAAGCTAAAGCTATAAAAATTAAAATATTAGTCCCATATTTTTTTAAAATTTTCATTTTTTATCACCTAATAAAATTTTATGTTTGTGTTTAAAAAAAAAGAAGTAAGAACATAATAAAGTTAGGTGATACTATGCAAGAATTATTCAGTGTGACATTAAGAACATTATTTTTCTATTTTTTTATCGTTTTGCTTTATCGAATTATGGGGAAAAGGGAAATTGGCCAATTAGGAATTTTAGATTTAATTATTTCCATTTTAATGGCGGAGTTAGCAGCCATGTCGATTGAAAACAGTGAAAAATCAATTTTTTTAACGGTTATCCCGTTATCCTTGTTAGGAGCTTTAGAAATCACTCTCGCCTATATTTCGATTAAATCTCGTAAATTCCGCGCCTTCTTTGGGGGTAAACCTTCGTTAATTGTCTGCGAAGGGAAAGTAAACTATCGGGAAATGATTAAACAGCGTTATAGTATGGATGATTTATTATTAAGTTTAAGACAAAAAGAAATTAAAGATATTAACCAAGTCGAATATGCTTTTTTGGAACCCAATGGGAAGTTATCAATCTTTCAATATAATTTATTTCATACAAAAACAATGTATCCCATGCCTTTAATTTTAGATGGAACCATCAATCAAAAAACTTTAGAATATATTAAACATAATCAAAATTGGTTAAAAGAGAAATTAAGCGAGAAAAAATTAAGAGTCGAAGATGTTTTTTATGCTTTTTATAAAAATAATAAAATTTATTTAATAACTCATTCCGAGGTTTAATTCGACAAAATTAGCATTTTTAATATGTTATAAATATTACGTGATGAAAATGAAGAAAAAATTGAAAATTATTTTTTTAGCCTTAATTTTAGGAGGATGTTTTGCTTTAATAACTTTATTAAAATTTTCCTCTTTTAAAAGTGTTCCTCAATTATATCAATTAGGTGTTTATAAAAATTTAGATAATGCTGAAAAAATGGCGGATGAATTACCAGGGGCAATTATTTTAAAAAATGAAGATACTTACCAAGTAATTGGCGCTATTGCAAGATCGCAAGTTAGCAAAGAAAAAATTGAAAATTTGCTTTCCAAAGAAAATTTAAATTATTATAAAAAACCTATTAATTTAACAAGTGATGAATTGCAAATGGTTGATGATTATGAGTTAATGATTGAAAAAGTAAGTGATTATGACACTTTAAAATTATTAAATGAACAATTATTAAAAAAATTAGAAGAAAGGATGAAGTAAATGAGTCAAAAAATCAAGGATTTACCGACGTTTGAAAAACCACGGGAAAAAGCCAAGTTGTTAGGTTTTAAAAATTTATCAGATGCCGAACTATTAGCAATTTTACTTCGAACAGGTTCGAAAAATGAAAATGTTTTAGAATTAGCAATGAAAATATTAAAAAAAATGCAAGATTTAAACGGACTAGGAAATAGCCGGTTATCCACCCTTGCTGATATAAAAGGAGTTGGCCAAGTTAAAGCTACAACGATTATGGCGGCGATTGAATTAGGCAAAAGATTAAATAAACCATCAGCCAAGACAGATATTAAAATTTTAGAAACAAAAGATGTTTACAATAACTATCGTTTTTATTTAGAAAGAGAAACCCAAGAAAAATTTTTAGTTCTTTTTTTAAACAACAAAAACATTGTGCTTAAGCATCGAATTATGTTTGTAGGTAGTTCTAATCAAAGTATCATTGATCCTAAGGCAGTTTTTAAAGAAGCAATGCTAGAGAATGCTAATAAAATTATTGTGATGCATAACCATCCAAGTGGAAATCCCTTGCCAAGTAAAGAAGATATTGCTTTAACGAAAAAAATAAAGGAAGCTGGTTTAATGCTAGATATTATTTTACTTGACCATGTAATTGTTGGGGATGGAACTTATTTTAGTTTTTATGAATCTTTAAAAGAAGGTGAAAAAAGTGCTTAAAAATAAATCAATTTTTATGATTTTATTTAGTCTTTTTTTGGTATATCTTTTTTTGGATCCATTATTTCAACTATTTATTAATCATGACAATAATTTAAGTAATCAAAACATAGTTTATGAAGAAGATTATCAGAATTTAAAAAAAGAATATGACCAATTATTAAAATTTACAACCGAAAATCCAGAAAATACAGTTAGTAAAGTTATTTTTCGAAATCCTCTTACTTTTTTTGAAGAAATGAAAATTTTAAAAGGCCAAAAAGAACATATTGAAAAAGGAAGTTTAGTTTTAAATGAAAACGGCTTAGTTGGAGTAGTCAAAGAGGTTTATGAGCATAGTTCCTTAATTGAATTGTTACCTAACAAAAACACCAAAATTGCGGTTGATATTGGAACGACTCATGGTTTATTAGAAAGTCAAAATGATCAATTAATTATTAAAAATTTACCAATGAGTGCACCTATTGAAGTTGGAATGCCGATTAACACTAGTTCATATAGCCTTTTAACTCCTAATATTTTGGTGGGGGTAGTAAAAGAAGTGTATCCGACTAATCAAAATTTAAGTTATGAGGTAATTGTTGAACCAAATGTTGATTTTGAAAACCTTAATTATGTAATTATTAAAAAGAGGGAAGCCAATGAATAATATTCTAGCTTTTAGTTTTATCGCCTTTTTTACAGATTGTGACCAAGATAAATTGCCGTGGTTTTTAAGCCTAGGAATTATTTTTGATTTTTTCTTTTATAATCTTTGGGGATTAAATACTTTTCTTTTCCTAGTTGTGTTTTTAATTAATAGTCATTATCAAAAAAGTCTTCATTTAGTGTCTTATTTAGCTAAAACCATTTTAAATTGGTTAATAATTATTTTAACTTATATGGCTTTAACGATGAACTTTTCAAAACTTTATTTTCTTTGGCCATCATTAATAATTAATTTAGGAATTTCTTTAATTTTATATTGTACGAAAAAGAAAAAATTACATTTGCTCATTCATAAATAAAGCTGATATTCATATTATTTTATAGGTGATGGCATGGATAATAATGAAGAATTACAAATGATTATGGCTCGCCATAAAAAACGAATGAACGGCACATACGAAGTAGTAAAACCCAATAAAGTTGGGAATGCTTTTTCCAAAATTTTGTTAAGTATTATCTTTATTTTAATTAGTTGTATCTATATTCATCTTAATCAGGAAAATCATGATTTATACAAAAAAACAATTTTTGCCGATAATCTTACTTTTGCGAAAATAAATAATTGGTATCATAAAACCTTTGGTTCTTTTTTACCAACAATGACGACTTTAGAAGATCAAACGGTTATGAAAACTAGTCCTTTATTAAGTAAAGAACCTTATTTAGATGGTTATAAAATATATACAAGTAAAGGTAGTCCGATTGAAGCTGTCCAAAGTGGCATTTTAGTTTTTTTAGAAAATAAAGATGGCTATGGCAAAACTGCCATTGTTCAAGGGATAGATGGGGTTGATATTTGGTATGGCAATTTAACGGATGTTAATGTTAAACTTTACGAGTACATTGAAAAAGGAACCATTTTAGGCAATAGCGAGGCTGATTATTTTTATCAAGTATTTTACAAAGAAGGTCAAAAAATGGATTATGAACAATATTTTAACCAAGTGGAAAGTTAATTTATTTACTTATTTTTATTTATTTTTAGCTTTTGTCTGTGGTTATTTTTTTAATGTTTGTTTGCTTTTTTTGATTGTTATAATTCACGAACTAGGGCATGTTATTAGTATTAAATTTTTTCATTATAAAATTAAAGAAATCGATTTATATCCCTTCGGGGGAATTACGAAAATAGATGAACCTCTTAATTCCTCAATTAATAAAAACATCGTCATTGCTCTTTCAGGAATTACTTTTCAATTAATTCTTGGGTTATTTGTTAATGTCTTTTTTAAACACCAAATAATTTCTTTAAAAACTTATAATTTATTTACTTTTTATAATCAAACGATTTTAATCTTTAATTTATTACCCATATATCCTTTAGATGGAAGTAAATTATTAAATTTAATTTTAGAAAAATATTTACCTTATACAAAAGCGATGACATTAACAAATGGAATATCTTTTCTTTTTGTTTTGCTTTTTATTATTTATAACATTTTAACCCCAGTTAAAAATTATTTAATTTGTTCTTTTTTAGTAATCCAATTTATAATAATTGTTAAAAATCAAAAATATTTAAAGATTCGTTTTTTATTAGAACGTTATTTATATCAATTTCCTTACCAAAAGATTGAAAGTCACAAAAATGATGATTTAAATTTATTAAAAAAAAATACTTTACATTTTTTTCAAGAAAAAGATTATTTTCTTCATGAAAAAAAACTTTTAGCAAAAATCTTTGACAAAAAAATTTAATGTTGTATAATACCGATTAATTAAGGAGTATGTTATGGAAAAAACAATTATTTTTTTATTTAATGAATATTTTCAAACATTAAATAGTTATAACGATAAATTTGATGAATTTTTAAGTATTCATGAAAGTGCTTTAAAAAGGTGTTCTAATCATTATCAAAATATTTTAATGGAGTTTTCTAATTATTTAACAGATCAGACCAATAATTTTCAAGAAACTAAAAGTTACTACGGTAAAGTTAAATTATGTACAAATGTTAATTATTGTATTAATGAATTAAATAATCATTTACGATTTTTTAATGTATTTTTAGGCAATTTAGATTATTTAGAAGAACGTTTAAATGCTTTAGAAAAAGAATTAATTATTGAATTGTTTACTTTTGATAAAATTGTTGATTCTAATTTAAAAAAATATTGGCAGGCCTATGCTGAAGGTTTAGAATTAGAAATTTTACAAGGTTATTTAGATTATTTAGAAACATATTATCATTTAGGGGTTAAAGAGCCAATAATTAATGTTTATGAAAGTAATGATGAGTTTCTTACTCAAGAATTATTTTACATAATTGAAACATTTACCAATTTTTCAGAATTAAAAGAACTAAATAATGAATTAAAATTATGCCGAAGTTATGAATAACAGGCATTTTTTTATTTTAGAAACATACTCTTTTGAAAGAAATTATAGTCTTAATATTTTTAGCTACAATTAGGCTTAAAAAAGGACCGGTTTTGCTAGCCCATTAATTTAAAGTACGTATTTAATCGAAATATATTTTATTATTATTTTTTATTTTGGAAAGTTACTTTCTTTTGATTAATTTTTGGCTCAATTCTTTTTCATATGGTGTAAATTCAAAATCAAAATAGGTATAGTATCCTCCTTTAGGTAAACTTAAATAGTTATTAATCTCTTTATTTGCTGATTCGTTAATTTGATTTATTCTTTGAGAAATCCCACCATTTAATACTAAGGGAATGATATATCTTGCTTTTGCTTTAATGTTTACACAATATTTTCCTTTAACATATTCGGAACTTTTATAAACTTTTGTCGCTGATTGAAATTTTTTAAAACTTTCTGCTAAATATTTATCAGGGCAATTTAAAAATTTATTAATTATTTCTTGTTCGGATAAAGTATACAAATCGTCGATTGTTAAATATCCACAGGTATTCATGGATTTACACATGTCTGCCAAAAATTGCATAACGGTTCGATCTTTATCGCTAATCCATTGAGGCCAAAGTTTAGATATGGTATGAATATATTCTTCGCATACATCTTTATCTTTGAATACTAATTCATCAATCCCATCTTCATTTTTCGAAACAATTATATTGTTATAAATTTTTCTAATTTTATCTGGTTCCCATATTCTAAAAAGAGTTAAACCACCTGAGAAATTATATTCAAATCGATCAGCCGAAAGTTTTGGGGTATCATTATCCGCGATAGGGTAAATTTTATAATCATCTACTTCTTCTACTTTAATTTTATCTTTGGTAAGTAATGCCATTATTTCTTTGGAATTTCTAATAATAGAGGCTGTTTTTTCTTCTGTTGATTCTTGTGTTTCCGAATCGCCATTCATAAAATCAATGCAGTGCTTAAATAAGGGGGTAGCAATATCATGAAATAACCCAGCCAATGTTTGTTTTTTGTCATGCGTGAAATGCCAAATAATAAGTGCAACTCCTACGCTGTGATCTAAGTTAGAGTACCAGTAACGGTTATTAAAACATTTTGTGTAATCGGTCCCACAATTCATGCTAATTTTGCCAATTCTTTCCATCTCGGGAGTATCAATATAGTCTAATAACCATTCGGGAAATTCTGGTGATAAAATCTGAAAATATTCTTTTACTTCATTATTTAAATTATTGTAATATTTATTCATTGTTATATTCTCCTTTTTAATTTTTATTTAGTTTTTGCCAAAAAAAGTATCATTATTTAATGATACAAATCTACTATAATATAACATGTTTAGGCTTTTTTGACTACTCCAACTTGAAAAACTGGTGGCAAATGAAAGATAAAAAGCTATTGTCGAAGTCTAAAAATTGTGTTAATTTTATGATGAAAGGTGGCTAGTTATGCACAAAGAAAAAAATATTTTAATTGCATTTTTTCTAAACTTAGGTTTTGCGATTTTCGAATTTTTTGGTGGCTTATTTACAAGCAGTATTGCGATTTTATCGGATGCAATTCATGATTTAGGTGATGCAATAAGTATTGGTTTAGCTTATATTTTGGAGAAAAAAAGTCGGTGTAAGCCTGATTATAAATATACTTATGGATATATAAGATATTCCTTACTTGGAAGCATTATTACAACGATTATTTTACTGACTGGTTCTATTTTTGTTATTAAAGAAGCCATTGGGCGGGTTTTAAATCCGGTCGCACTTCATTATGATGGAATGATTATCATTGCAGTTTTTGGCTTTGTTATTAATTTAATAGCTACCTATTTTACGAAAGATGGCGATTCTTTAAATCAAAAAGCCGTTAATTTACATATGCTTGAAGATGTTTTGGGATGGTTTGTCGTTTTAATTGGTTCAATTATCATTAAATTTACGAATTTTTATATTATTGATTCGTTATTATCAATATTGGTTGCTCTTTTTATTTTTTATAATGCTTGGCATAATTTGCAAGAAATTATTGATATTTTTTTAGAAAAAACTCCGAAAGATGTTGATTTAAAAACAATGGAAAAAAATATTTCTAAATTGCCAAATGTTATAAATGTCCATCATATTCATGTTCGAAGTATCGATGGAGAAAATAACTATGCCACTATGCATGTTGTTTTAAAAAAGTATAGTAAAAAAACTAAAGATGAAATAAAAAAGGTTTTAATTGCGCAAAACATTGTTCATTCAACAATTGAACTAGAACTTGAAAATGAACATTGTGAAAATTATGATTGCTATTTAAAACCAAGAGAAAATCATCATCATCATTAAGGAGTAGAAAATGAAAAAGAGAATTTTATTAATTTTAGGGTTAATTATAATTGTAAGCACTGTTCTTTTTTTAAAAACTTTCTTTGGACCAAAATATTCGGATGGTGATTTTAATATTGAAACTTATTATAGTTCGGTTGATAAAGATGCCGATGGAATTGATGATCAAACTGATATTTTACAAAGCGCGAAAGAATACTTAAATAAAAAACCAAAATATGAAAGTAAATATTACGGTGGTGGTTATCCCGATGATAATTATGGAGTTTGTACCGATGTTATTGCTTTTGCTTTAAAAGGGGCAGGGTATGATTTAAGAGAGTTGGTTAATCAAGATATTTTAAACAATCCCCAGTTGTATCAAATAGAAAATGTCGATAAAAATATTGATTTTCGGCGAGTTGATAATTTAAAAATTTATTTTCAAAATACCGCAATTCAATTAACTAATGATGTGAGTGATATTGCCAGTTGGCAAGGAGGAGATATTGTTATTTTTGAAAACCACATTGGATTAGTTAGCGATAAGCGAAATGAGCAAGGAATATCTTTGGTCTTACATCATTACAGTCCCTTACAAATTTCTTATGAAGAAGATATTTTACCCAATGCTAATAACATTGTTGGTCATTATCGAGTTAGTTAAAAGGAGGATTTATGAAAATAGCTATTCGAAGAGGAATAATCGTTGCCTTAGGACTATTGTTACAAATTATTATAACGTTATATTGGTATTTATTTTTAGGCAAATATTTTAAAATTGTTGGTTTAATTTATAATATTTTAGGAATTGTTATTGTTTTAGGAATTATTAAAAACAGTAAAAGATTAAGCAATATTTTGCCTTGGATAATTATTATTTTATTATTTCCGATTCCTGGTTCGTTACTTTACATTATAATTGGTCGGAATATCCATCATAGCAAGCTTTTAAAAGAAATAAATATGCAGATTGCTAAAAGTTGCAAATATTTAAAACAAGATGAAGCAATAACCAAAGAAATTAATGAATTAGGATATACTGATTTAAAATACATTAGCCATTTCGCTGGTTTTCCTGTAAGTAAAAATAACCATGTTGATTATTATAAAACAGGAGAAGAAACCTATGCGGTAATGTTAAAAGAATTAAAGAAAGCTAAAAAATTTATTTTTATTGAATATTTTATTATTAGCGAAGGGGTGATGTGGAATAATATATTAGAAATTTTAAAAGAAAAAGCAGCTTCTGGTGTCGATGTTCGCGTGATTTATGACGATTTAGGTTGTATTGCTAGATTACCAAGCGATTATAATAAAACTTTGCAAAGTTATGGAATAAAATGTGTTATTTTTAATCAATTAAAACCATTCGCAGGCTTTATTATGAATAATCGTGATCACCGAAAGATGATAATTATTGATGGTCAGACGGTTTTTTCCGGTGGCATTAATATCGCGGATGAATACATAAATTTAATAAGCCCTTATGGTTACTGGAAAGATAATGGTATTATGATTAAAGGTCCAGCAGTTTGGAATTTTACCGTTATGTTTTTAAGCATTTGGAATTCCCATTCCAAATTGAAAGATGACTATAATAAATTCAAATATAATTTTGAAAATGACGAGGAAGATCTAGGCTATGTTGCCCCTTATGGCGAAAGTCCTTTGGATGACGAAATAATTGGCGAAGATATTTATTTAAATATAATTAATGAGGCTAAAAAATATCTTTATATTTATACTCCTTATTTAATAATTGATACCGATATGATAAATGCTTTATGTCGATGTGCCAAAAAAGGAGTTGATGTTCGATTAATTATACCGGGTATTCCTGATAAAAAGGTGGTGTATTCCCTAACCATTTCTTATTTAGAAACTTTAATTGATGGGGGAGTAAAGGTTTATAAATATCAACCAGGTTTTGTTCATAGTAAAGTGTTTGTTAGTGATGATGAAGTAGCTACAGTTGGAACTATAAATTTGGATTATCGCAGTTTATACCTTCATTTTGAATGCGGCGTCTTTTTAAAAAAGGTTAAAGCTATTAAAAACATTAAAGATGACCTTTGTGAATCTTTAACTGAATCCGAACTGGTCACCAAAAAATCTTTGAAAATGAATTCTTTAAAAAAATTATGGTATGCCATTTTAAGGCTTTTTGCACCTCTTTGTTAAAATTGACAAATAACTAAAAAGGATTTATGATAAGGAACCAAAAGTGAGGTTTACTTATGGAAAATTTACAATATTATTTAATAAACATGAAAAGGGAATTATTAGAACTTCAAAATTATATAAATCCAATTAATATCTTAATTTTTAAAAAAAAGGAGTATCAAAATTACTTTATTAATCTTTTATCGAATCATCAATCGATGTTTACTTTTCAAGAATATCCTTTTCTTTGTCGGAAGAAGGCATTTATCGAAGCAATAGGGGATCAGCAAATGAAAAGAATTAAAGAATTGCGAAAATTATATAAAGAATTTTTAGACAATTATCGAAAACTAAATCAAGATTTAAACTTAGAAAATCCGTTAGAAATTTTTATCGTCTTTAATCATTTAGTAAATAGAGGTTTTATTTCTGCTGATCATCATTTTGTTTTTGGGGAAAATGAATTTTATGATATACCTTATTTAGCGGGAATAGAAGTAATTAATGGAACAGGGGTATGCCGGCATTTGTCCTCTTTATTAACAGATATTTATGAAAATATGGGCATTTTAGCTAGTAATTTAGTAGTTTATACTAAAAAATATCGGCCAATTATTTGTTTAATCAGTGAAGAAAAATATACTAAAGAGCAGTTGCATGATTGGATAAATGATTATATAACGATAGTTCCAGATGCCGAAAATTTAATAAAAGCGGTCGATGAACTTTTACTTACCAATAATGTTGAGCTATTTTTACAGGAATTAGATTCTAGGAATTATATGGAAAGAAAAAATGGCAATCATGCCATAACTTATGCAAGGTATAATGATGATGATTATTTTTTAGACCCCACGACTTTTCGAGTTTTGCATCAAACAAGTCCTCAATATATAGAAGACCATATTGGTCAAATGCAAATTAAATTAGCTTCAACCCTTCAATTGGATGCTTTACATAATACCAAAAATTATTTAAAAATGAGGCAGAATATCCAAAGCAATTTTCAATCTTTGCCTAGCGAAGAACAAAAAAAATTAATAGCTAATACTAAGGAACTGTGTCAAAATAATGAAGATTTTTTTGATGATTTTTATCAAGAAAATACAGAACTATATAAAGAAATGGTAAATAAGTTAGTGATTACTAAAAAGTCTTCGATTATAAAATAAAAAAAAGTAAGCTTCTAGTTTAAGATTAATACATTAATTAGTTAGAAAGGAAAAAAAATGTTTGGAATTAAAGAAATAGTAAGCAAAGTAATTAACAAAACACCTTTATCAGAGGAAGATAAGCTTAATCTCTTACACTCTAAAAGAATAAATCCAAAAATTGTAAAATATTTGATTAGAAGATTAAGCGAATTACATATTGAAGTTTTAGGCGATTATGAAGGGTCAATATTTGAATTAATGTCTGATGGAAAACTTGAAGGATGGTGTTGGCAAACAACTGAATCAGCAATAGTCTTTTTTAATGATGATGACTATATTGAAAGAGGAAATTTGAAATTCGATGAAAGAACTTTCAAGTATTATCATTCTTGGATATGTTTTAATTTTAATGGTACAGAATATGTTTTAGACCCGTGCTTAAATTTTTTATGTAAAAAAGATGATTACTATAGGATTTTTGAAATTGAGGTAATAGGAAAAGTTACAGCCAAAGCAGTTAAAGAAGAATTAATAAGACAAGTTACAACCCCTAAAGAAGAAAATACTTCTGAAGCTCATAAAAGTTTTAATATATTTTGGAAGAGATTTTTAGGAGATATGTACGAAAAAGATCAAGAAACAATAGTTTATGGCCCAGAAGATGTTAATACACCATTATATAGAAATGGCGCTGGTTATAAAGCAGAACTTCAAGATGGAAAAATAAAAAAATTAACTGTGCATTACTATTATAGTGATTGTTAAGATATTTTATTATTTATTAATCATTCTTAACTGTAGTTTTCAAGTTCTGATATTTTAATCTTATTACTTAAGTTATTGATATAGATTTCATTTGAGTAGTTAAATGCAAGAAACAAATAATCTCAATTCTTTTCTTTAAATCTATATCAATTTTTATTACGTTTACCATATACACTTATGAATTTCTTTCTTAAAACAGAAAAAAACAATCTTTCGATTGATTCCTATATCAAATGTTCAAATAGTTCGAATTAAAGTTTCTAACAATCGGCTAATTCTTATACATAAAATCAGTAAATGTTTTAATCAGTATAATCTCGAATATTTCCTTTAATATTAGGATTATTCTTGCTATTCTTTAGCAGTCATACCAAATAAAGCAATACTAAAATCAACTAACGCTTGATGGTTTTTCTTAAAGTGAAAACATCAGGCTGAGAATTTATTTGATTTTTAAGAATATTATATGCGATTTGTTCATTTAATCTTCTAACATATTCAGGTGTTAAAATAACAGGTTCTTTTTTAAGTGTTTTAGGTATGCTTTTTGTGTAACCATTTAGAACTCGAACGCGTATTGTCATATCACCACTTCTTTCATATTTATAGAATATTGCTATTAACTTTATTCTTCTTTAACAACTTTTTTTGATTATTAAAATCATTCTATCATAAATTAGTACTTTATAAAACTCGAACTTATCAAATTTCTTAAAAAGTTCGAATATCTTATCATCTGGTGCGAATGAGGAACGTCTTTTACAACTTTTCATTATTTAACTTTTTTTAATGTTTTTACATCTGATTTAATTTTTTTTTGAAATTGGTTAAATAACTTCATAAAGAAAGTGTATTCACTTCAGACTAAACTTATATATGTTACTATAATTTATTAGAAATTAAGTTTTTTAGTAATCACTTTTTCTTTACTAATAGAATTATCTTTTGATTGGATTTTGTTTATTTGTATCTGTGTAATAGAATTATAAAAATCATAAACTTTCTTTTTAACAATAATGTGCTCACATAAGCCTTTTAAAGCAATTATTTGTCCTTTATTGCCTTTTGTATAGATAGCTAAATCTATTAAATTGTTGTCCACTTCATTTAAATACATCAAAAAGAAATTTCTATATTCTTCATAATTTTTAAATATATAGGGTTCATTCAAAAATAAATTGAGCCATTTTATTCAAATTTATATGAAACTTTAAGGAGCCTTTATAGGACTTCTTTTCATTTACATAATTTAATTTTCAACATAAAAAAATCAACAACCTAAAATATATGATAAAATCATATTAATAAAAAATCAAAATAAAAAGGTTGTTGATAATATGATTTTAACAGAATTTATAAATAAATACTATGCTTATTCTTTAGAAAAATTAAAAAAATGTAAACATCAAATAGAAAAAAGAGAAATTTTAAAAGAATTGATAAATAATTTAATAAAAAGCAAAATTAAATTTACTATAAGGCAATTAGCTAAAATTGTTAAATGTTCAAGGTGGTTAATATCAAATATTTTATTAGAATTAGTTAAAGGTAAACAGTTAAAAAAAGAAGAAACTCGAGGTAGAAAAAAATTTGAAAAAAAGCATCCTGAAATCATTGGTCAAATTGCCCAAATTTGTTCTGACAACACCTTTGTAGATAAAAGCTTAAAAGATGACATAAAATACCTAGATATTACATTAAGTGTTATTAAAGAAAAGTTAAAATCAGATTATGGATATACTGAAAAGAACTGTCCTTGTGAAAATACAATTAGAAAAATACTAACAAAAAAATTAGGATACAAACTTACAAAAATTAAGAAAAATAAGGTATTTGCTAAGATTCCAGAAACTGATAAAATATTTTTTAATGTTTCATGTAAATTAAAAATTGCAATGAATGATCCTTTAACAGTTTCAATATCTATTGATGATAAAACTGCTAAGGGTGTAGGATGTTTATCTGATGGAGGGAAATCTTGGGTAAATAAAGTAGCAAATGACCATGATACTAA
The DNA here is from genome assembly GCA_947626425.1 of uncultured Bacilli bacterium. Lineage (GTDB taxonomy): Bacteria > Bacillota_I > Bacilli_A > RF39 > UBA660 > Ventrenecus. The sequence goes on from CANQRX010000005.1 coordinate 28,009, forward strand.
CCCCGATTATATTGTTAAGCCTTTTGGAATTTTAGATATTAGGGAAAATAAAGTAAATGTTTATTGCAATACAAGTTCTTCAACAGCAGATTTTAAAGTTGATTGTATTGAACACTTTTTGCAACAAAAGCTAATTGAAATTCCTAATTTAAAAAGACTTATGATATTTTTAGATAATGGTCCAGAAAATAGCAGTCGAAGAAAATTATGGAAGTTAAGACTTATTGAACTATCCTTAAAGTACAATATTGATATTGATTTAGTTTATTACCCACCATACCATTCAAAATATAACAAAATAGAACATTTTTGGGGAGTATTGCAAAGACATTGGAATGGATTAATTATTGATACTCTTGATAAATTAGTTGGAGCGATAAATAGTTGCAAATGGAATGGTAAAAATGCCAAGTGTTATTTAAGTACAGAAACTTATGAAAAAGGAAAAAAAGTTGATGAAGAAAAATTAAAAAAGCTAGAAGAAAAATATATAAAGCATAATGTTAAAGGCATAGAAAAATGGAGTTTATTAATAACTCCACATTAATTAAAAATGGCTCAATTTATTTTTGCACAAACCCTAGTTATTCCATAAAGGTTATTTTTTTTTGCAAAATATGAGAGAAGTATATAGTAAAGAAAAATTAGAAAAATTAAAACCACATCAATATAAAAGATT
>CANQRX010000006.1 GCA_947626425.1 uncultured Bacilli bacterium
GAAGTCCTAACAAAGACTTCTTAAAGGTTCATATAAATTTGAATAAAATGGCTCAATTTATTTTTGCATGAACCCTAGACTTTTCTATTATGGCTTTTTTCATATTTTGGTTATAAACCTTAACCGTTTTACGTTGAGCAAGTGGAGAAATAATTTCATTATCTTTAAACAAGTTTACCATAGCTGAATAACTAATACCGAATTTATAACCATATTCTTCATAAAAATGAGTAAACCCATAATCAGAAAATTCTTGTAAATAAGTGTTAATAATTTCTTCTTCAATATTAACTGGAATCTTTGCATTATGACTAGGCTTACCAGTATTCTTATGAATTATTGCATTTTCTCCTTCATCGTTATATTTTTTTATTATTCTTCTAATTTGTCTTTCAGATAATCCTAATTTTAATGCTGCTTCTTTTTGAGTTAGCTTTTTATTTATTACTGATAAAATTATCTCCAATCTCTCTTGATTAGATTTATTAAGTTCCATAAAATTTGCACCTCCTTTCGAGATGCAATTTAGGACATTTTAACTTGTAAATCAATTTTTTCCTTAATTTTTTTTTTAAATTTTTAATAGGACATTTTAACTTGTAAACGAAAATTAAAAATAGGACATTTTAACTTAAAAGTCACAGGTTTAGAGGTAATTTATTGCCGTTAATAAAAAAATAATGTATAATAACAAGCCAATACGAGGTGGCAGAGTATGCGAAAAAATAGTCATGTTCAGTATGATATTCAATATCATGTTGTGTGGACAACTAAATACAGATATAAGGTATTGGTAAATAAAATAGCATTAAGAGTAAGAGAATTAATAAGACAAAGCTGCAATAGTATGAACGTAACGATAATTAAAGGTGCAGTAGGAAAAGAACATATACATTTGTTAATATCCTGCCCACCGAGTATAAGTGTATCAAAAATAGTTCAGCAGTTGAAAGAAAAAACATCGCGAGTATTACTTAATGAATATAAGGATTTAAAGAAAAAATATTGGAGACAACATTTGTGGTCAGTAGGATACTTTTGTAGAAGTGTAGGTACAATAACTCAGGAAATAGTGAAAGAATATATTGAAAATCAAGAAGATGAATATGAAGAAAACTTTAAAATAATAGAGTGAGTTTACTCACTAAATGTACTTTCAGTACCTAGATTAAGCCACGTACTTTAGTGCGTGGTAGTTGACATCATGTAAAAAAAAAGTTATATTATAGGTACTTAAGTGATTAAGTTGTGCTTTAAAAAGCATATAATAATATTGCTATTTGTTTTATGGATAGCAATAAAAAAAGCGGTGATTCCCACCATAAGAGGAACTTAAAAAAGCGGTGATTCCCACCATAAGAGGAACTTAAAAAAGCGGTGATTCCCACCATAAGAGGAACTTAAAAAAGGAACTAGAGAGCTGACTCTAGTTTTATTTATTTTTAAAATAATGTATAATAAATTATCGGTGATATTTATGAAAAAAAAATTAGAATTGGTCAAACTAGAACCGAAATATTGTAATTATTTAAGACAATTTGATAACAAAGTTCCTTACAATTATAAAGAAAAAGAATTACGACCATTTATGGGTGTATTATTCGAAGTTAATAATTGCATGTATTTTGCCCCTTTATCAAGTCCAAAACCAAAGCATAAAAAACTTAAAGACAAACTAGATTTTTTAAAAATAGATAACGGTAAATTAGGAGCAATTAATTTTAATAATATGTTACCAGTTACAGAAAAAAATATAATAAAATTAGACTTAGAAAATAATAGTTGTTCAAAATCAGAAGAAAAATATTTAAAACTTTTAAAAGAACAATTATTTTGGTTAAATCGTAATAGTGATAAGTTATATGGTAGGTCTAAAAAATTATATGATAAATATCTTAATAAAACTTTAGAGCCAAATATTGCTAAAAGATGTTGCAACTTTAAATTATTAGAAGAAAAATGTTATAGTTATAATTCTTCTAAAGTAAAAATGTAGGAAATTATTTTTGACGGATTGAATCTAATATAGATATTAGAGATGAAATAATAAGAACAACGCCGATGAATATTAAAATTACATTTTGATTGAATACTGTATAAAAACCTAAAATTGCAAAAATAACGGCCCATATAACATTATAAATAAACAACGGTTTATCAACTGGAAAAACTAATATTCCTTGATTGAATTTCATTAAAGCATTAATCAGAAGAAAAAGTCCTGTAAAAATGTTGATTATGCTACTGAAAAATGGTGCAAAAATGATAATTAAAATTCCAATTATACTTGAAGTTGTAGCACTTACTAGGGTTGTTGATGATTCATTTTCTTTGTTTTTAATATAAAGGACTAACTCGAAAATTCCAAAACAAATGGTTATAATACCTAAAACAATAAACAATGTTGTCATTAAACTCGCACTGTTAATGGTCAGAAAAATACCTATAATAAGCATTAAAATATTGGCAAACCAATTATTTTTTGGCTTCTTTTGATTATCAATTACTGTTACTAACATTTAAAAAACCTCTTTTCATTATAAGTATATCATTTTTAAAATAGAAATGTATATATTTTTGTGATATAATTGTAAACAATAAAAGGGTTGATGATATGGTTGATGAAAAAACACTTTTAAAATTATTTCATAAGTATGATTTCGATTCTTTTTCTAAAGAACCTTTTTTATATGTTTTTTTAGATAGAGTAGGAATTTATTTTACCTTTAAAGACGAAACCTATGGCTATTTAAGCAGGGTTTTTCTTCCTCAAAATGCTATCGAAGCCGATGAGTTTTTAAAACTTTATAAAAAATATAAAACAACTAATGATATAACTATATCCTTGACCAATTATGAAGAATATTATGTAAAACCAATTTTTAAAGAAAAAATCGAAAAATTTGTAGAAGAAGATAAAAGAACAATTTTATTTCAAGAAAATGAACACTTTGTCAAAAAATATCAAACAGTTTTAACCTTATTACTAATTCTAAATGAAAAACAACGTCTTTGTGTTTTAGCCCATGATAATTTAAAAAAAATGATTGGTACTTACTTAAATCTTAAAAATGAATGGAATTTACTTCGAAAAGAATTAGATAAAAATTTTGTTGAAGAAAAATATTTAGATTTAAAGTTTGATTCTTTAAAACTTATCGATTTAAAAATAATTGAAGAAGAAATTAAAAAAATTGATAATGAAAATGATTTAACCAAAATGCTTTATAGTCTTGTTGAACTTTTAAAAAATTTGGAATTAGAAAAAACTTTATTAGAAGAAAAATACCAATTAATAAAATTACCAATTGAAATTTCTGTTTTAGAAAAAGAAATTGAATATTTAAAGAATATTAAAAATAAGAAAAAATTGATTAAAACAATTAATGATTCTTTTGTGAGAATTGAAAATGAAAGTAATATTTATAAAGTTGTTTCTAAAGAAAATTATATTAAAAATGAAGAAAAAAGAATTATTGAAAAATACCAAATAATTAAAGATATTGAACCTCATACCATTGCTGATTATTTAATTGAGTTTGATAATTTAAGTATTAAAACGGTCAAAATAACGATGCCAAAGTTGGAAGTTATAGATGAGGAAAAACAAATCGAACTTTTAAAAAATAATTTTAATGATTATAAAGAAGAAGATAAAACAAAATTAATTTTATTAACTTCTTTTCTAAGAAATATTAGTTGTCCATGTTCCGAAGAAGTTTACCAGGATTTATTAAATACTCTTAATAAAACCGCGAATATTTTATTAAAAATTAAATTGTTTAAAAATATAGATTTAAGTAGTTTAGAAAATTTTAATAGTTCTTTAAAAAAATTAACAGAAAATATTAATGAAATACCGGTTGAAAAATTAAAATGTGATTTAAAAATGTTTTTAAAAAGTGATGAATTAAATTTTAAGAATTATTTAGTTGGTTCTTTAAAAAAAGATAATATGCCTATTTATAATAATGAAGGAATAATATACAAAATAATTTTAAAAAAAGGAACTTTGGTTTCTTTTATAGATAAGGAACTTGTTAGAAATATTGATGATCAACTAGATTTGAAACAAAATAGTTCATTATTTTTAATAAATTTAAAGAAAAATATAATATCTTTAGAAAATTCTGATATAATTAAAGTAATAAAAATTAATAAGTTTGAACAAACAATAAAAAATATAATGATTGTTACTGGTGTGAAAACTGAAAAAATAGATTTTTACAAAGAAATAGAAGTCAAAGGGAGGAAATAAGGATGAATAAAGAAGAAAAAAAACCAGCTTTTTTTAAAAAGAAATTTAAAAGTTTTATTGATAGTTTAAATAAACTATTGGAAATTATGAAAGAAAATGATTTTAATGCTAATTTAAAAATTATTACTGATTTATTAATATTATTGATATTATTAATTTTTATTAAAGTACCTTTTATTTTAGTAAGAACGTTAATAGATTCTTTATTTGCGGTTATTGGTTTTTCGTTAGGCTATGATATTATTGAAGTAGTAGTGGAATTTCTTTATTTGATTGTTGCCGTTATGATGTTTATCAATATTTTTCCAAAATGGTTTAAGGGTTTAAAAAGCTCTCCTAAAAAAGGAGAAGAAAAGAAAAAAGAAGAAGTAGTTAAGGAAGCAAAACCGATTGGAAAAGATTTAACATCTATTAATTTAAGTGATATTGAGGACGAAAAAACAAAGTGAATTTTTTGCTAAAAATAAAACTTCTAACTCAAAATAATAAGAGAAATTAGAAGTTTTTTTATATTAATTTCCAAACTATAACTTATAAGCATCGAAAAATTCATTGATTACTAATTTTATTGTTCAATTAATTTTTTTAATTTATTAATTTGGCGATTTAACAAAATACATAATCTTAGAATTCTTTTATCAGAATATCCTGTTAAATATTGGTATTTATGCAGTAATTCATCAAACCATTCAACTACACCGTCTAACATAGAAATGTCAATTCTTTTGATATTTTTGACAACTTTTATAATTTCATCAAAAGGTTTTACTTCATAAAATAATCTTCCGCAACCAGAAATATGAAGCTCTTCTTCATCATAATATTCAATATTTAAACTTTGGCCATTATCAAATATAGGGGCAACATCAAGCCATTTTAAAGTATTAACATCTCTTATAATTCCAAAGTTATTTAAGTGTCGATCTTCATTCATAATTAAAAAATCTAAAATATACATATTTTCTACTTTTTCACGAGCGTTCTCGATGCCGTTTTCTTCTAATTTTTTAATGTATTCTTCATAATCTTCAATGCTATCATGTCTTTTCATATCATTTCTAATTTGATAACAAGTTATAAGTTCGGTTTCTTTATTGATAAAACAAGGACATTTAGAAACTACTGTATCTTTGTAGGTATCTATTGTATATTCTACATGATTAAATCCTAATCTTTTACATATTTCACTAGCCAATGCTTCATTAAATGGTTGCAAAGTTTCGTTTTTATAACCGCCTTTTAATAAATATCTTATACCGTTATCAATAATCCAAGCTTTTTTTAGCATTCCATCTGTCGTATTATTTGGGGTCTTTAAAGAAGTTTCATTAGTTATTGTTTTACTATTGGTTGATAAAGAAGCTTCCATAAACTCTGCATAATCAAAATCATTATCAAAAAAATTAATATCATCATAGGAAATATCACTGTCTTCTGGTTTTAACCAATATTGGTCTGACAAAGATAATCCAAAGGCTTTATCTAAAAGTTCATATGGAGCCGTAATATTCAATCTAAGTAATAACAAATCTAATTTATCCCGCCATGAAGGAATACCTCTTCCTTTAAACCATTCACTTAAATTAGTTCTAAAAGGAGTATCGTTAATTTCATCTTTAATATAAAAGCTTTTTAAAATATAAGGCGCATAATCAATATTATTAACTTCATAGATTTTATCAAAAAACTTTGAAATTTCGTTATATTCAGCAACTAACACTTCGGTATTTTTATTCATAAGTACACATTTCATAGAATTATCACTTCCTTTTTCTAACTGTTTATATTGTTATTGTACTAAATTTCTAATAAAAAGTCTTCTTTTTTTAAACAAAAATTTGTAATTTAAGTGATAAGAAAAAATGAATTTAAAGTTAAATTGACTGATAAGTTCGGAGAAGAATATCATTTTTGAATACTAATGGCAGCAATATTTATCTTGCTGTTAATGATAAAGGTGACATTGTTGGTAATATTGATTTATTGCAAAGAACTGTTAAAGATAGAATAAAAGATTGAAAGAATTTGCGCTACTAAAAAAGGTGAATGGTTTACTAAAAAAATAAAAAAATTTGAATCTTAGACTTTATGAAAAATTAGTAGTCAATCTTCTAAGATTACTATTTTACCTGCGAAAAAAATCTACATCCATAGTAAAAAATGGTAATTGACATTGAAACTTTTAAAGTGTTATATTGATGGTATAAGTTTAATGCGATTACTCAAACTAAAGGTTTAGAAAAATGTTGCATATTAATTAATATAAGGTATAATAAAAATTGACTTGAGATAGGAGAATTATTATGAGGCAAGATGTAATTAGGATATTAAAGGGTAAACGAAAACAATTGGCAGCTATGATGTTGGGAATTGATTTGGCAATTACAGGTTGTAGTGCAACTCCTTTTGTTGATGAATCTAAAAAAAGAGTAGAACATGAATTAAATGAAGACCATTGTTTTGTTGATTGGAAAAATAAAAATTTTTTTGTTGAGCAAAGCCTTTGCTCATGTGGTGCTGTTGGTACCCAACCCCACCAGTATAATATAAATCTTAAAGATAAAGGCAATGTAAAAACTTTGGAATTAGAATGTCCTTCTTGCAAAGCGGTAGTTGATTCATCTAAGTATTTAGATGTACTTTTGAATGCGATTGAAAATGAATTGGAAAATATGAAGCTTCAAAATGAAACTTTGCCTTTAGATAATAAAGAAACTGAAATTTTTGAAACAGAAATAGATGAAACAGAAGAATTTATTACGGAATATGTTACTGAAGAAGAAACAGAATTAGAAACTCAAAGTGAAACGGAGAAAATAACTGAATCAGAGACACAAACTGAAACGGAAAAAATGACTGAATCAGAGACACACACTGAAACTGAAAAGATGACTGAATCAGAAACACAAACTGAAACGGAAAAAATGACTGAATCAGAGACTCAAACTGAAACGGAAAAAATGACCGAATCAGAGACTCAAACTGAAACTGAAAAGATGACTGAATCAGAGACACAAACTGAAACTGAAAAGATGACTGAATCAGAAACACAAACTGAAACGGAAAAAATGACTGAATCAGAGACACACACTGAAACTGAAAAGATGACTGAATCAGAAACACAAACTGAAACTGAAAAGATGACTGAATCAGAAACACAAACTGAAACGGAAAAAAAACCAGAAACAGAGGTTCATACTCATAAATATACTGTTTTTATATAATAAAGATGATACTTATGAATATTGGCGTTGTGAAGATGATTCTTCAGAAATAAAAAAGGAACATAATTTTAATAAAACCGAGAGTGATACAGAAATTATTTATACATGTACGACTTGTGATTACCGCAAAGTTGAAGTTAAAGAAACCGAACATATTCATGATTTTTCACATTATAATGGTTCAACTGAAGAATATGAAATATGGGTTTGTGAAGCTGATGGTGAAGAAAATCATATCTCTCACAACTATAGTGAAGGAGTGTATGATGTAGCTTCGAATAGTTTTATTTATACTTGCCAAAATGCAGGTTGTGATTATAAAAAATCAGAATTACACACTGAACATAATTATGTAGTGAGTGGATATAACGATGACAATGAAACTTTATCTTGTTCTATATGCGGAAATAATCAGGTAAGAGAGCATAATTTAGGCAGTCCTATTCAAGGTTCTGTTAGTTGTGAAACAATCTATAATTGCACAAATGATGGCTGTGGTTATAGTAAAAGTAATTTTGTGCATGCTTATAAACCGGGTTTGGCGATTTCATATAATGGAACAAATGATGATTATTGCTACAAAGTGCCTTATACATGTTTAGGCTGCGGTGATTCTTATGAAGAGAATGTACCGCATACAATATATTCTAATAGTAATAAGTTTGGTACTAAAATAACGTGTACTAATTCAAATTGTAATTATTCCAAATTTATTCCACCTGAAGCTAATGCTATAGATGAAGTAGCAACTTTAACAAGAAAAAAGAAGAATTAAGATAAAAAGGTGGTATTTATGAAAAAAGAAGTTTATAAAAAAATAAGTAATATTGCTATAATTGTAGCTATTGTAATTTTAACTCCAATTTTTTTAATGAATTTATGGATTATGTTTCAAGCTAAAAGTAATCCTGAGAAAATTCCAAGTGTTTTTGGATATAAACCTTTTATGGTTTTGTCTGGGTCTATGGAAACTAAAATTCATAAAGGTGATTTAATTATTTCAAAAAATGTTAATCCAAGTACTTTAAAAATTGATGATATCATTGCTTTTAGAGATAGTGAAGGGACAGTTACGACTCATCGAATTATTGATATTGTTAATAATGATGGTCAAAATCTTTTTATTACAAAAGGTGATAATAATAATACTCAAGATCAAAATTTAGTTGAATATAAAGATGTTGAAGGAGTTTATGTTTTACGAATTCCTGGTGTTGGTAGTATTATGGATAGTTTATCGGAACCAACAACAATAATAATTATCTTATTAGCAATTACTTTAATATTTGTAATAGGATTTACGATTTCTACTAAAAAACAAAGAGAGTTAGAAAGACAAGAATTATTAGAACTTAAAAAATTAAGAGAAAAAGAGGAAAAAAATGAAGAACAAGATGAAAAAATAGATAAAACTGAAAAGAAAGAATCTAAAAAAGAATCTGTTCAGAAGAAACCTCAATCGAAAAAAAAGACTTCTAAAAAGAAGTAAATTAAAATTGGTAAATGGCCTTAATAGGCATTTACATAGATAAAATTACTTTAAAGGAGGTGAGAAAAAATGAAAAAAAGAACATTAGCGTTAGGTGCTTTAATGGCAGGTGTTGCTTTAACAAGTTATTCTGTAAGTGGAACATATGCTAAATATACATCTGAAATTGGTACTGTTTCAGATACTGTTAAAGTTGCTAAATGGTTTAAAACTATAGAAGAACCTGAATCTTTAAAATTAAATTTACTTGATACTGCTAAATTTGTAGATACTAAATCATTAAAAAGTGATGATTTAGTTGCTCCAGGTACTTATGGAGTTGTAAAATTAGATGTAGCTAATGATATGTTAAGTACTATAACTGGAAAATTTGGTACACCAGAAGTTGCATATACGGTTGTTCCAGCTATTACTGTTACAGATGGTACAAGTGGAAAAATTCACTTTTGGATAGATGATAGTGATGCCGCAACTGATGTAGAAGGTACAGTTTATTATCAAGGTGAAGGTGCTGAAAATGATATAGAAGATTTAGAAGCTGCAATTTCTAAAGATATAACTACAGAAGTTAACGCAGATGGAACGTTTAAATCTCAACCAGTAAAATATTTACATTGGGTTTGGGTATATGAAGATAAAGTTCCTGGCAATGTAGCAGAACAAGATAAAACTGATACTGGATTAGGTACAAGTGCAGCAAATGCAGAACCTGACAGTGAACCTAAAGTTGAATTAAAGCTGGATTTAACAGCAACTCAAGTTAAGCCAACAGCTAGTGAATAATTAAATGGAAGTTTTTAACTTCCAACTAAGTTCATGAATTTTTGATTCATGGGTTTAGTTGGGAATTAAAGGAGGTTTTTTTAATGGATAATTATCATGATGATGATAAGGAGAAAAAACGAATAAGACGAATTATAATGATAATTATTATTATAATTTTGCTTCTTTTATTGATAACTAGTTGTACTTCTAAGATGTGGGGTAAAATTGGAAGTTGGTTTACTAATGAACGAACTGTTGATATTGATAATAATAGTGGTGAAAAAGAGGTTGTTTTAAATCGTGATTTAAAGTTTGAAAGTGATTTTGTTAGTGTTTCACAAAGTGATGAGGATTTAAAATTATCTTTTTCTTATAAAAATATTAACCCCCATAGTTTTTCTTGTTTTACAAGTGATGCTTCTTTGGCAACATGTTATGTCAGTGGTTCATATGTTGTGGTAATTCCTAAAAAAACTGGTAAGGTTACTGTTACTTTGGAAACAGAAGTAAATGGTAAGAAATATCAAGCAACTTCAATTGTGGAAATTTTGGATCCAACAAAGTTTATTGAATTGTCACCTAAGGCTTTAATCCTTTATTTAAAAAATAATCCTGTTTCTTATGTATCTTATTCTTTAAAAGGAATAACTGGTGATGTTTTAGCAACGGTTAGTGACGCTTCTTTAGCTGATGTTTTTGTAGAAGATGGTGTTTTAAAAGTTGTAGGTAAGAAGGCAGGTAAAGGGACGATTATTGTAACTGTTAAAGTTGGTAATAAAGAATATTCTGCTAGTTTAGATTTAACTATTGCTGATGGAACTCAAAGTTTTACAAGCAATTATGTTTCTAAAAATGGTGATAGTTCTTTGAAATCTTTAAGTAGTTCAAATGGTAAATTAGATTTTCATTATGATACTTATGCTTATGGTTTAAGTGTTCCTAACAGTGTTGATAAGTTAACTTTAAATGAACTTCCAAACAATTCTTCTTCAAAAGTTACTTATAAATTTAATGGTCAAGAAGTTAAAAATTTAAAAGATTTGGAATTAAAAGTTGGAGAAAATAAAATTGAAATTGTTGTGGAAGCAGAAAATGGTAATACTTCAACTTATACAGTTTTTGTTTATCGAAGTGAAAAAACTTCATTCAAAGAATTAGATTCACTAAGTGTAAGTGAAGGTGTTTTAACACCATCCTTTAATAGTGAGGTAACTTATTATGATGTTTATGTTGATAGTAATGTTGATAAGCTTAATTTTTATCCACATTTTAAAAAGGAAAATTTGCAAGTTACCTATAAATATAATGGTCAAGAAGTAAGTGATTTAAACAACTTGCCTTTAAATAATGATGAAAATAATTTAGAAATAACGGTTAAAGGTGAAGATGGAACTGAAACTACTTATGATGTTAATATTAAAAAAAGAAAAAATTCTAATAATTTTTTAAAGGATTTAAATGTTTTTGGTTTTGATGTTGATTTTGATAAGTTTGAAACTGATTTTTATGTAAATGTTGGGGATAAAAATAGTGTTTCAGTAAACGCTTTACCAGAAAATTCCCAAAGTAAAGTTAAGTATTATTGGAATGGTAAAGAAGTTAATGGTTTAAAAGATTTACAATTAAATGATGGTGATAATCGGTTAGATATTGTTGTCGAAAGTGAAGATGGATTAACTAGAACTTATACAGTTTTATTTCATAAAGGTGTATTTACTTTAAAGTTTGATAAAGAAGAATATGATGCCTTTTTAAGTAGTAAAGAAACTATTTTAATGTATGAAATTAAAGAAGATGGAATGCCTACTGATTATGATATTAAGGATTTAAAAGTTTCTTTAGAGAATTTTAAAGGTACTTATAAACTTGAAAAAGGGTATATTAAATTAATTCCTGATAGTGATATTGGGGAAAGAAAAGTTAAAGTTAAATTGGAATATAAGGGTTTAACAACCGAGGCTGTTGTTAATTATAAAAATAATCATTTTGTTTTAAATAGTGAAAAAAATAATTATAATTTAGATATAGTTACTGGTAATAATAAAGATTCTTTGGTTTTGTATACCGATATGTTTACGGGGCCTGTTACTTGGGTTAAAACTGATTATGGAGTACGTATTTATCAAAAAGGACGGGAAGATGTTTATATAGATTTATACTTTGATAGTAAGGATATAGACATAACAAAAGTATCGGGTAGTTCTTCAATTGGAATAGAATTTATGGTTAAGCATGCTGGAAAAATTGGTTTGAAAGTTAAAGGTTATGCTTATGGTAATTTAGTTTCAGATATTGATATTTCTATTCAATCTGTTCAAAAATATCTTTTAAAATTGGATGCTAATGGCGGCATTTTTGATGGAAATACCGATTTATTAGAATTTAAAGTTCAGTCTGGCGAATTTGATTTAAAACCGTATTTGAATGGATATTATACGGATAAAAAATGTAGAACTTATAATATTGTTGGATTTCAAGATGATTTTGGAAATGTTTATACGGATAAAGTTCAAGTAACTAAGGATTTGAATTTGAAAGCTGTGTTTAGTGAAACTGCTAACGAAGAAGATAAATATGTTACAAAATTCGTTTATTTGACTGATGTTGATTTATTTCATAATGAGGAATATTTTAATCAATATCATGAAGATAAAGTAATTTATCCAGGAGCACATGGTTCTTATATAATGACTCTTAATAATAATACTGATGAAGATATTAAAATAACAAACATTATTTTACAGGAAAATTCAGTATGTTATGAAAATAAATGTTTAAATATGGGTTATGTTATTAAGGATTATTTAAATAATTATTACTTACATAATGGTAAATTGGATTATAAGCTTTTAAATAAAAATAATGAAAAAGATTATATGGAAAAAGTTAAGATTGGTTCCACTTTAGTGCCTAATTCTTCAACAGAAATTTCATTATTATGGCAATGGGTTGAAGTTGATGATGAGGAAGACACTTTGATTGGTAATAAAGCGGGTCGAGAAATTAATGATATTTATGCTTTAACGGTTGGAATTGAATATGTTACGAAAAAAGATTATTGTGAGGATAAATCATGAAAATTCTGAAAAGAATTTCAACCGTTTTAATAAGTTTAATATTATTATTAATGTTAACTTTTAACATATATAACTATGTAAATATTAAAATTTTACATCACGATTTAGCGCCGATTGGTAGTTATGCTTTTTTAGAGGTTGTATCAGGTTCTATGGAACCAACTATTAATGTTGGAGATATTATTGTAATTAAAGTTAAAAACTTTAATTATCAGGAAAATGATATTGTGACATTTTATGATGTAGACTCTTCTTTTGTAACTCATCGAATTGTTAAATTAGAAAATGATAAAATGGTTACTAAAGGAGACCATAATAACACTGAAGATGAAGCTCTTCCTCAAAGTAATATTGTTGGTAAATATTTATTTAAATTAAATAAATTAGGTGATATTTTTAAAGCTTTTAAAAATCCTATTATTAGTCTTTTAATTTTAATAATTGGAATTCTTATTTGTTATTTATTAAGTTTTGATAATAATACAAAAGAAGATGAAAAACAAGATAAAGAATTGCAAGAAGAAGAAAAGAAGAATATAATAAAAGAAGAAAAGAATGAAATATCTCAAGATGAGGCTATTAAAAGGAAGAAAAAAAGGAAAAAGAAAAAACATAAAAAAAGAAAAAGAAAAAATAAATAAGGAAGTAGGTGGGGTAGATGAAGGCATTATTTCAAAATAAAAAATTTAGAAAGAATTTGTATAAATGGTTGTTTATGTATATAGGAGTAATGTCTTTGACAACAACTGTTATTACTTATTCTAAATATATTAGTAGTTTTAAAAGTGAAGATAGTGCGAGGGTTGCAAAGTTTGATATAAGTGTTGAACCTACTAAAATTACGTGTACTGATGGAGAAGTGGAATCAGAAGTAAAGAAAATATGTAATATGGGTGTTATAAGACCAACTGCTCCATTTGATTATTACTTTGATATTGATACGACAAATATGGAAGTTAAAACAAATTTAATAGTAACTATTTATGTAAACAGTAATTTTAAGTTAATAAGTGATAACCCTGATGGAGGTGAGCTTGTTTATAACTTATATGATATTGATATTGCTGGAAAGGTAAACAATAAAGTTCCTTTGCATACTTATGATTCTAATATTTCTATAAATGGTAAGAGTGATAAATATACTATTTATACCACTAATGTAATTGAAATTTTACCGGGTCAAGGTTCGAAAAAAAGTTATAAGTTAAGTTTAAAGTATGCTGGCGATGTTAATAATGTAGCTACTGAAAAATTGTATGATGTTGTTTTTGTGGGTTATTCTGCTAAGCAAGTGATTAATTAAGAGGTGAGATAATGAAAATTAGTAAAAAAAATTATAAAGTTTTAAGTTATACAATATTAGTTTTATTAATTACAATGTCTAGTACTTACAATACTTCTCATTCTAAATTTATCGAACAAAAAGATTATGCTTTTGTTTACCAAAATCAATTGATGAGTTTACTTCAAAAAGATAAGATAACTATGAACCTTGACATGGGAAAATCTGTAAAAACTAAAGCATTTATTAACTTTATTTTACAAAGAAATAAATATGGAATTGGAAAAAATGATAATTATATTTTAAATACTTCTAATATGGATAAAGATTGTCAATTTTATTATAAGGATACTTTAATTAGTGATAATACAATATCAATATCGGATTCTGATTCTTCAAGTGAGATAAAAATGACAGCTGTTTGTCCTGTTAATGAATCAGGTATAGTTTTATCGTTAATTGTTGATGAAAAAGTAAATGATGAAACTGTTTTTAAATACACAACGTATGATAACGTAATTTCTAAGAAAACTTATGATGATTATTTTCCAACTGTTGATAATGAGGCTACTACTTTATATGATGTGGTTAATAACTGGTTAGAAAAAAATTATTATAATACACCAGATGTTCAGAATAATGATTCCAGTGTTTTAATCGGTGAAATTCAAAAGTATCTTGATTCTTATAAAAACGTAAATATTATTAATGGCAAACCAGAAAAGGATATAACTAATTTAAAGGGTATTAATGTTCAATATGATAATGTGAATAACTCATTTAAAATTTCTATTGAGGAAAATTTTATAGGGTATGCAAAAACATATTCATATATTTCTGATAATAAATTAAATAATCCTGATAAAATGTATTTTTATAGTAATGATTTGTCATCAATTAACTCATTATTTGATTTTTATTTATCAGAATATGGAGATTATTATTTAGGAGTTTCAAAAGATCAGGTTAATAATGCGATATCTACAGTAAAAAATTATTTAAAATTATTAGATGAATTAAAGACTGATGATGCGTATGATATTACTAAAGCAAAAAATGTTTCAGGATTGAAATGGATTTCTTCCTTAGAAAAAAATTTAAAAATTTTAAGTGTAAAAGATTTATATAGTTTTGCTAAAAATTATGGAAATTATCCAATAAAAATTTCAACAAATAAAATTAATTATGATATGTACCAAGAATATTTAGATAGCATTAGCGTTTTTTCAAAATCCAATATTGTTTCAGAAAGTTTAATACGTCTTTTGAGTAGTGGTGTAGATGAAGTTGATTTAATTGATGCTAGTATTGTTAAAAACAATGTGGACATTGTTTCTAAATCTAAGTTTAACGATTATTTTATAATTTATGATGAAGATTCTAATTATAATAATTATGTTATTGCTAATGTTTATTCTTCTTCTGATTTACAAAATAATATATTTAATTTAATTCCAATTGATGTTTCTAAAAGTAGTAAAGGAAGT
Organism: uncultured Bacilli bacterium; assembly: GCA_947626425.1. Taxonomy (GTDB): domain Bacteria; phylum Bacillota_I; class Bacilli_A; order RF39; family UBA660; genus Ventrenecus. The sequence goes on from CANQRX010000006.1 coordinate 15,583, forward strand.
AATTTAGTAATTAAAGATATTAATTTTACTAATAATGGTAATGAATTAGCTGTTGCGTTAAAAATTAATTTAGGAACTATTAGTGATGAATCTGATAAATTGGAAAAAGCAAAACAAGCTATGGAAATTATAGATAAGTTTTGTGCTTTGTTGGAAAGTAAATTAAAAATATCATCACCTATTAAAAATAGTGATAATACTTATGGTATAAATAAAGATTCGCTTGTTGGTGGAGATACTACTAATAGTGATATTAATTTGGATTTTACGGTTATTAAAACTAGCTAGTGTGAAAGCTAGTTTTTTTAACTAATAAAGTTCATTACATTCACCAGATTTTGGCCGATAAAAGCAATGGTTTAAATATCTTCCGGCTAAGGATTGATTGTACCATGTCGCTTGGCAATTGGTATTTTTGGGGGGAGCATAAAACCATAGGGCATGGGTTGCTGGATAATAGTATTCTCCGTTTAATATTCTTTTGGCTAAATTTTTTTCTAAAGTGGTGGGACTAGCTTGAAATAAAGAACTATTCACGCCTACAAACTGGTTAGGTTGATAAATGACATCTTCAATTGTATCAATGTTTTTAAAAGTTAAGCAGTTTGCGATGGCGCGGTTAACGACTACATTGCCAACCATAAGCATTCCTAAATCGCCTTCTGCTAATGCTTCTGCTCTCATAATTCTTGCTAGTAAATCTAATTCTTTTGATGTATAACTTATTAACATTATAATCACCTAGAATAGTGTATGAGAAAAGGGAAAATATAGTACCGTTAATGCTTAAAAAAAGTTCTTTTCATATTAAAAAAAATATGGTATTCTTTTTTTGAAGTGAGTGTTAATTATGAAAAATATTAAGTGGGTTTTGGGAATTTGTTTCATAATATTTTTTAATGTAATTTTTTATTTAAAGTTTTATCCAATTAAAGTTGTTTCAATTGATTATACTGTTGAAGATAAAAAAATTTATGCTAAAGTAACGTTTCCTTCAGTTCATTTAAAAGGGCAATGTTCTTATAAAGATGAGATTCAACCTATAGTTAATAATACTTGTCAATTTGAGGTTTTAAATGAAGAGGGTACTTTTCAAGTTGAAACTTTAGTAAATAAAAAAGAGTTTATTTTAAATCCTAATCAAAATGAAGTTTTAGATATTTTTTTGGAAGAAGATAAAGCTTATATGGTGGTTGGTGAATCTAAAAAAATAGAGTTTTCGACAGAAGAAATTGGTAATCCTTCTTTGCCGGTTGTAATTAAAAGTGAAAATGAAGAGGTTTTAAAAGTTGAAGATGATGTGATTAAAGCTTTAAAAAGTGGGAGTACAAAGGTTGTTATAAATGTTGGTAATGTAACTAAAACAATGGATGTTATTGTGACTGATCTTTTAACAAAACCAATTTTGGCGGTTAAGCCTTATTTGCCTTGTAATCGTTATAATGATGCGGAAAATAAGTTAATTGATGAATTTTTACAATATCGAATAAATAAAGCTGGTTATCAAACAAGAGGAGCAGTTGTGGCAACTTTGCGTTTTTTAACTTTAGAGTTTCCTTATCAAATTCATTATTTTTGGGAAAATGGGCGGTTACATAATAATACTGGTGGCCCGGCTGCTGATGGAGAAGGGCGTTTTTATCATCAAGGGTTGTATTTAAGTGAATCAAAATTTAATGATTTAAATCAAAGTAAAATTAGGTATGGACCAGCTATTTGGGGTTGTCCTTTAATGAATTGGGAAGATGACCCTACCTATGGGTTTCATGCGGGTGTTAAAGCTCCTAATGGTTTAGATTGTAGTGGTTTTGTAACTTGGGTTTTATTTAATGCTGGTTTTGATGTTAAAGATGTTGGAGCTGGGGATACGCCAAGTGTTAGCGATGATTTAGGGGATTTAGGAGTTCATCAACCGATAACGATGGAACTTTTAAAAAGTAATAAAATAAAACCTGGTGATATTATTGCTGCCGATGGGCATGTGGCTTTAGTTGGTGGTGTTAAAGATGGATATATTTATGTGGCTGAATCTTTAAATTATGGTTTAAGAATGAATACCTATAGTTATGAAAAATTATTAAATACTTCTTTTTTGACTTATGTTATAAATATGGATAACGTTTATCAAAAAGAAGGAGTATATACTAATTATTGGGAATAAAAAAAGGCTTTATTAAGGCCTTTTTTAAAAATTGTTATTTTGATTATTTGGATTTTTAAATTGTTCAAGGTTTTCGATGGAATTTTGACTATTATTTGGTAGTTGGTTTTGGTCTAAAGTTTCCATAGTTTCGTTTATATTGTTTGTGTTTTTTGATGGTTGATAAGGATTATTAAATTGGTTTGGTAAATTATAATTGTTAATTTGCTCATTTGTTAATTGTTGATAAGTGTTTTCAATATTTTGGTTTGTTGGTTGATTTTCGGGAAAGTTGTTATTTGGATTGCTATATTGACTATAGTTTTGAAATTGTTGTTGATAAGCATTGTTTTGATTTAAATTATTAATATTTTCATTATTTGTTTGTTGGTTATTGCTTGTTAAATTTTCCTTTTTATTTTTTTGGTTTTTGATAACTAAAAATATTGTTAAAATAATGGCAATAAAACCAATTAAACCAATTGTCATAATTATGGATGCTGTTTGGTTATATAAGTCGAATTCAAATTCAATGGTTTGCTTATTTTGATTGTTTAAAGTCCATTTTAAAGTTTTATTATTGTTTTCGGTACTTGTGGCATTGTTTTTTGGGGCAGGGTAAGGTAGGTTAATGGTAAAACTTAAATCCATATTATTTGTAAATGCGGAAAAATCAAAATCTGGAAAACTGTTTTGTAAAAATTTAAGGTTGTTTTTTTCTGATAAATCATTAGATAAGGTATTATTATTATAATTGCCATTTAAATAATTATAATCAAAGTAGTTATCATCGTCATCATTAAAAATATTATTGTCATTTTCGTTAAAAAGGTTATTATCTATTTCGCTTTCATCAACATTAATGTTAAATTTTGCTGTGTATGTATTTTTTAGAAAACTTGTTTTTACTTTAAATATTTTTTGGTCTTCATTTTCATCTAGTAATTTATTAAGATCAAAGCTGACATCATTTGTTGTACTTACGGTATCAATATTATCAATCTTTTTTTCTAAGATAAAGCCATTCATATTATTTTCGTTATATTGGCTTACTTTATAACCCATTTTTTCAAACTTTTCTTTATATTCGTTGCTGTAAAGAGTTTCATTACCTAAAAGGGTTTTATCAATTGCAACAATCATTGAAATATTCATTGATTTATTTTTTTTTATATCCATTGAAGTGTTAAATTTTACACAACCAGTTAAAAATAATGATAGACTACACAATATTAAAAATTTCCATTTTGCTTTCACAGTATCAACTTCCTTTTGTTCATAAAAATATTTTATCAAATCAGGAAAGTAAAGTCTATATATGAATTTTTTTGGAATCTTGTTTTAAAAAGAAAAAAACGATATTAAATTCGGTATTATATAAAACTCGTTAAAAGCAATTGGCAGATGATGATACAAACAGGTTTTGGGGACTCCTATTTTATTTATTTAATAACCAATCTATTATATTTTTATGAATAATTCCATTTTTAGATATTCAAACTTATAACATATTTAGGAAGTCAATTTTGTCTTGTGTATAAGACAAAATTGATACTATTTTAATTTTTGTCCTATACCTATTAAATTTAAAAATTGGCTCTAAACCTAAATATTTTTGGGAATAAGTTAATTGCTTTTAATTAAAAAGTCAACATTAATTAGTGATTTAGAAATTCAAGAAAGTACAAATATCGTAATGTTAATTTTTATTAATATTGCAAGTCTTTTTAAATAAAAAAATATCTAGTAAAGAGCGCTAGATAATATATGATAAACGCTATAAAAGCGATTTTTATCTTGGCAGGGGATGAGAGAATCGAACTCCCAACTAAAGTTTTGGAGACTCCTATTATACCATTTAACTAATCCCCTAAAAATAACTTTGCAAAAACAGTATATCATAAAAAATAGAAAAGTGTATAAAAAAGTAACGTTTGGATAGTTTTTTGTCTTAAAAGTTCTAAGTTTGTCAAAAAAAACTATGGTCTATTATTTTTTTATAAAATAAGTTATAATATTTAACAAGAAAGCGGAGGTTTTTTATATGAATTTAGGTGTGAATGGTACCAATATAATTTATATATTGTTAACAACATTTTTAAGCACTGTTTTATTTGTTCCTGTTGTTAGGAAAATTGCTTTTCATATTAAATCAATTGATTATCCTGTTAAACACCATACCAATAAAGAACCAATGCCAACTTTAGGTGGGTTAGCTATCTTTTTTTCCTTTTTATTAGGATATATTATTTTTGCCCGTAGCAGTGTGGATTTTATTTCTATTTTAATTGCCTGTTTTATTATGATTTTTACCGGTTTAATTGATGATATTAATCCAATCTCGGCTAAATACCAATTTTTAGGACAGACGATTGCTTGTTTAGTAATTATTTTGTATGGGCGAATTGTTATTGACCGTTTTACTTTTTTAGGAATTCACTTAGTGTTTGCAAGTCCTTTTAAAGAATTAATTACTTTATTTTTTATGCTCGGTATCATTAATGCAATTGATTTATCAGATGGACTTGACGGGCTGTGCAGCGGGATAAGTTGTATCTACTTTTTAACTATCACTTTAATTGCTACCTTATTAGGAAATATTGGAGGAATTGATGTTACTATTTCACTGTTAATGATTGGTAGTTTATTAGGCTTTTTGGTTTATAACTTTCCACCCGCGAAGATTTATTTAGGAGATTCGGGTAGTAACCTTGTTGGTTTGTTAATTGCGACCACGGCAATTTTAGGATTTAAGCTAGCGACGTTTACTTCTTTAATTATTCCGTTAGCTATTTTGGCAACTCCAATTATCGATGTTATTTTTTGCATCATAAGGAGAGGTTTACAAAAGAAAAATCCTTTTACATCACCGGATAAGGATCATTTACATCATCAATTATTAAAAATGAAATTTTCGAAAAGGTCATCGCTTTTAATAATTTACTTAATTAATATTTTATTTTCAGGGGTATCAATCTTGTACGCAATAGGAAGCATAAACTATGCCATGATCTTATATATATGTTTAATGGTTGTCTTCTTCTACATTGTTTTAAAAACTGATATTCTCTTTCCCAGAAGAAAGGAAGTTAACAATGAGCAAACTAAAGAAAGTTCCAAATAAATTTCAATTTGAATTTGAATATATTATTATTGGTATTATAACGACACTTATTACTACTGAAATTTATTATGCTTTAACATGGACTATTTTTAATCCAAAAAATATTAAACATCTTTTAAGTGCCAATTTAGTAAGTTGGATTTTATCTTTTTTAATATCGTTAATTATCATTAATTTTATGGAAGGAAATCGTCGGACTAAAGCTCAAAAAAAAGAAGAAATTGTTTTTTATACGACTCGTTTTGTTGGCTTATTTTTAGATATGGGCATCACTTTATTAGGGATTACCTTTTTAAAACTAGACAGCATCCTTATTAAACTTTTTAGTCAAGCCCTAGTTATAACATTACATGTCTTTCCAGAATATCGAAATTTCAAAATGAAGATATTTAAGGCGGATAATTTAGTAAATTGGTTAATTTGCCTCCCAATTATTGATTTTATAACTTCCATTTATGCGTGGGACAAACAAACATTTTTGTTAGGTTCTTTAATTAAAGGTTTAATTTTTATAATTGCTTTATTAGGTATGTATCATGAGCAAAAGAATTTAAAAATTTTGTTAATTTTATGTATTTATTTTCTAATTGATGGATTTTACATTTTAAGTAATAATTTACCTTTCCTTGAAAATGCAACTTTGCTTTTAAAAACTTTCTTTTTCCCGGTAACCCTTTTATATTTTAAAGATTTAAAAACTTCTCAAAATCAAAGTTTTTTTGTCAAAGTCTTTTTTATCTATTTATTACTTTTAATTGTTCCAAAATTTATGGGAATAGGGCACAATATCAGCGAAATTTATCCTAATAAAGTTGCTTATTTATCTTTCTTTTATTCGGGAAATGAACTATCAGCTACCTTGCTTTGTTTAACACCAATTGTCCTAGATTATTTAAGAAAACATCAAAGTTGGTTAGTTATAATTATTTGTCTATCCTTAATGATTTATGGTTTTGCCCTTTTACGAACAAAAACTTTAATAATTGGCTTTATCTTAACGATCCTTTATTTTGGTTTTCGGATGCGTAAGAGTAAAAAAATTCTAGGAGCGATTCCGATCTTTTTAATCATCATTGTTGGTTTAACTTTTACTTTAGCCAAAAATTTTAATGTTGCTTTAAATTTTTATGGAATTGACAATCTAAATGAAGTTATGAGTGTTAAATTTGTTGACAAAGTTTTATTAAGTAGCCGTTTAACTTACACGAATGAAGCTTTTAAACAGTATCAAAATACTAATTTTGACAAAAAAGTTTTTGGACTAGGGGATTTAAGTCATAATATAAGTAAAAATACCGAAATTGATTTATTTGATATTTTCTTTTCTCTAGGTTTACTTGGAACTATAATTTATTTATATGTCATGTTTAAATCTTTAAAAAATTTAAAATTAACCGGAATTTATGCTTTTAGTTTTTACTTAACTTTATTTGCATCATTTTTCTCTGGGCATATTTTAACCAGTCCGATGGTTTGTATTTGGTTATCCCTTATGCCAGTTATTAATAAAAGTGAAGAACACCCTAAAAAAATTTTAATGATTGCCAATATGTATCCTTCTAAAAATGCTAAACATTACGGCTCATTTGTTAAAAATATGGAAGAAGAAGTTCGTAATTTAGGGTATGAAGTAACAATGGTGAAGATGACCAAACATAATAATTTTCTAAGTAAATTAGGTGCCTATATAATATTTTACTTAAAAGGATTATTCATCGGTCTTTTTGGTTCGTTTGATATTATGTATGTTCATTTTATTTCGCATTCGACCTTACCAGTTTTATTTGGGTATATTTGGAGCCGCAAAACAAAATTAATTTTAAATGCTCATGGTAATGACATAGTTGCCGATACCGAGGAAGATGTTAAAAACGTAAGGCGAAGTCACTTCTTTATGGATTATGCCGACTTAGTTGTGGTCCCTTCCAAATATTTTAAAAAAATAGTCCATGAAGAATATTATGTTCCTAATAATCGGATTATCGTTTATCCATCGGGAGGAATTGATTTGCAAACTTTTCAAACGATACCTAAAAATGTGGCCAAACAACAACTTGGCCTAGATCCTGATACTTTCTACCTTGGTTGTGTTAGTCGAATTGAAAAAGATAAGGGCTATGATAATTTAGTCGAAGCTATTTATATGCTTAAAGAAGAACCATGGATGGAAAAAGTTAAAGTAATTATTATTGGTACGGGAAAAGAACAATCGGAACTAGAAGAATTAATTAATCAATACCATTTACAAAACTTTATTATGCAAAAAGATTTTGTTTACCAAGAAGAATTAGTAACTTATTATAATGCATTCGATTTATTTATTTTTCCAACGAAAAGAAAAAGTGAATCCTTAGGATTAGTTGGCTTAGAAGCCATGGCTTGCCATACACCTATAATCGCTTGCGATCTTTATGGACCAAGTCAATATCTCAAAAATGGCGAAAATTCTTTGACATATCAAAAAACAACAACTGGACAACAACTTGCAAAAAGAATCAAACAATTTTATAATATGAGTGAAAGCGAAAAAAATCGTTTAATTGCAAACGGTTATAAAACTTCTGTCAAATATAGTACAGAAAATATAAAAAGAAAATTACGAAAAACTTTAGGAGAATAAAATATGAAAACAGGCATAATCATCTTAAATTATAATGATGTTGAAAATACCAAAAAAATGATTAATCAAATTAAAGATTATCGATGTTTATCCAAAATAGTAATTGTTGATAATTGTAGCAAAGATAATTCTATAGAGGAATTAAAAAAATACGAATCTCATAAAATTGTTTTAATTGAGGCAAAAAAAAATAAGGGTTATGCCGCGGGCAATAATTTAGGATTAAAATATTTAGCGCAAGAAACCAAGTGTGAATTAGCTATTATTTCTAATCCTGATGTAATTGTTGAAGAAAATGTGATTGTCCAGTTAATTGAAACAATGAAAAAAAATCCCGAAATTTCTTTTTTAGGGCCTAAAGTTTTAGAATTAGGTTATATTTCGAAAGGGTGGAAGTTGCCAACATTTAAAGCGGACTTAGTTTCAAACATCACTTATTTTCACCGGTTTGGCAAAAACATGCTTAAATATCCAAATGATTATTACCAAGAACCTTTAACAAAAGTGGATGTTATTCATGGTTGCTTTTTCATCGCTCGTTTAAAGGACTTTAAAAAAATTAATTATTTTGATCCGCATACTTTTCTTTATTATGAAGAAAACATTTTAGGAAAAAAAGCGAAAGCAGCTAATATGCAGACCATGGTTAATACCAGTGTTGCGGTCACGCATAATTTATCGAAAAGTGTTGATAAAAGTTTGAATAAAGTAAAAAAATATCAATATTTAAAACAAAGTCAATTTTATTACGAAAAAAAATACAATCATTTAAATTTTTTGGGAATGTTTTTATTAAAAATATTTTACTATATAAGTTTAGCAATTGCTTATGTTGCTTATTGGTTTTAAAAGAGGGAGATTATGAAAAAAAGTATCATTATTATTGGCGCGCGGGGTTTTGAATATAATTATGGAGGTTGGGAAACTTTTGTTACTAATTTAGTAAAAAATGATAATGATGAAAATACCCATTATTATATACCAACTTTAACTCATAAAAAAAAGGAAAGTGGGGAAGTCTTAGAAAAAGGTAATGTGACAAGTCCAAAAATTTATGTACCTGACGAAGGATTTGTAACCATGTTTACTTTTACAATTAAAGCTACTCGTTATTACTTAAAATATCTTAAAAAAAATAATTTGCCGAATCCTATATTATATATGTTAGGTTGTAAAGTAGGACCCTTGTTTTTCTTTTGGCGGCATCGCTTCCATAAATTAAATACGAAAATTATTATTAATCCTGATGGCTTAGAATGGACGCGAGATAAATGGTCATGGTGGATTAAAAAATGTTTTAAAATCAGTGAAAGAACAATGATTAAATATAGTGATTATTGTGTCTGTGATTCGAAAGCTATCGAAGAATATATTAAAAAAGAATATCCAAAATATCATACGCCAACAACTTTTATAGCTTACGGGGCTTATTTAAAAGACATCAAAAAAATTAATCCCGCGACCAAAAAAATTTTTGCTAAACACCATATTAAACCCCATGAATATTTTTTGATTGTTGGTCGGTTTATTCCGGAAAATAATTATGAAACAATTATAAAAGAATTTATGAAAACTAATTTAAAAAAAGATTTAGTTATTGTTTGTAATGTTGAAAAAAATAAATTTTATGAACATTTACAAGCTACGACTAATTTTGAAAAAGACCATCGTATTAAATTTATAGGTCCTGTCTATGGTCAAGAAGATATTGAAACAATTCGCTTTTTTGCTTTTGCTTATATTCATGGTCATTCCGCAGGTGGAACTAATCCCTCACTTTTAGAAGCTTTAAGTTTGACCAACTTAAATATTTTGTATGATGTTGCTTATAATCGAGAAGTTGGGGAAAATGCTTGTTTATATTTCACAAAAGAAGAAAATAATTTAAAAGAAATTTTAGAAAAAACTATGACTTTGAGTGATAAAAACATTAATAATTATGGAAAAAAGGCCAAAAAACGAATCCAAAAAGAATACACTTGGCCTTTAGTTACTGAAAAATATCAAACTTTATTTAATAGTTTAATAAACGAAAAAAACGAGTAAATTCTCGTTTTTCTTACTTTGTTAATAACTTACTTTTTCGTAAATGTAGATTAATAAAGATCTTCTCATTTTCTTGCGTAGAATATGCTTTTCATCTTCCAAGATATCGCCTTTGTATAAATAACTCATCTGTCTCACCCTTCCTTTCTTAAAATTTAGTTTTCTTTTAAAGTTTTTTTCGACTTACCCAAGTTCAATATCGACACCATTACATTCATCGTAAACATTGGCAGCGGCTCCATAGAAATTAAATACTTTGCCATATCCATTTAAACCAATTGTAAATAATTTACTATTAGCTTCAGATATTGCACTCATAGCATGTTGATAACTTCCATAGACGATGCCACTTGTTGACGTTCTAAATGTCACATTAGCTCGCATGTTGTGAGCTTCAGGAACTGGTACTGTATAGCCAAAGCCATTACTACTTGGTTTTTTGTAATTATCATATGTTCTAACGTAGTTATCAGCATAGACATCTAGAGAACCAATGTAGTTTAAGCTAGCATTTTGAAGCCTTGCTCCCATTACATCGTTACTCCGAACATTTGGATAACCAAGCCATGTAACTGTTAATGACATAAAACAGTCAGATGAACAGCCTTTTGAAATTGTTAAGGTTCTCAAATTTTGAGTAACTGATGGATTAATTGGCATGTACTCTGGGGTAACAACTTCCACTCTTTCAACATCTTTGTCATACAAATTTAGACTGGTAATATAATCAAACTTTTCTTGGGTAACATTTTTTTGATATCCATCCCAGAACATCTTCGTATAAAAATCGTATTCTTGTTTTGTAAAATTTACTCCATAATTATTTGTATAATAAATGCTTTCGGCATTTGCTTGTGAAGTAGTAACTACTAAACCTAAAATACTTAATGCTAAAATGCTTTTTACACTTCTTTTCAATTTTTTCACCTCCTTGTATTTTCAGCATAAAATAAAATGTCGAAAATTGGTAGTGAATAATTGGCACATCTTTATCCAGACCAGTATTTATCGAGAAAATTTTTCTTAAAATCGTTAAAAATATTTTGAGCATTTTCACAATTTCCAACTTCACAAAAAACAGAATTATTAACAATTTTAAACTTTGTAATTCGTTCATTATTTGGATGGAAATCGTATGAAAAATCTTTTGTTATTAAGTCATACTTTATTTCGTACTCTAGAGTACTAATAAAAATTAATTGGGAAGCGTACTCGTATGCAATTTTGAGGTTATTTTTAGTTAATGTACATGTACCATAGGAACATTCAAATTCTTTTAAAATTTTATCAGGAATATTTTTGGTAAAATCATCGATGTTATCTTCACTAAATTCTTGTTTATCATGATAAAGTAAACTGTCATTTTGAAAGTTTGTACTGTAGTTTAATTTCATTGTGTCAAACTCTTTTTTGGTTTCATTTTTATAAATTTCTAAATATAAATTATTTAATGTTTCTTCAATTTTATCTTTGTTAAATAATGCATCAAAATTATAATAATCAATTAATACGTTGGTCGGATCTCCATCGTAGATAACTATTTTTTTATTTCCTTCAAAATAGTATAAATTGATATAGCTTGATTCGGGATATAGTTTACCTAAATTGAAATACATTTTTTCTCTGGAAACTAAAAATATTCCATTATTTAATTCGTAATTTTCTGATGTACCATAAATTTTATAAACTTTGATTTTGTTATAATTTTGGAAGAAATAATATGTAAAAAAACTTGTAGCTAAGAAAATAACTAAAATGATAAGTCTGATAATAAAGATTTTTAATTTTCGATTTTTGGAATTTTGAAATAATAAATACTTTTTTATTTCTTTTTCTGAATCTTTATTATTGTTTGATCTTCTTTCGCCAGCTAAAATATCTTCTAGTTTCACATTAAAGATGTTTGATAATTCAATTAGTCTGTTAACATCAGGTAAAATTTTGCCATTCTCCCATTTGCTAATTAACGTTCGATCAACAAACATTTTACTAGCAAGTTGTTCTTGGCTCCATTTCATTTCTTCTCGTAATGATTTTAGAAATTTACCAATTTTTTCGTTGTCCATTTTCTCTCAACTCCCTTCTAGCCTTTTAAACATCACTAGTAATTATATCATCAATTCTTTGGTTATTGTTCTACATTGAACACCATATATTTTGTTTTTTTAAATTTTCAATGGGTGTAGATTTTTTTTCGGGGTCACTAATAAAAAATATGATAATATTATTTAGGATAGGAAGTGGCTTATATGAAAAAAAATAGTATGGACGATAAATTTAAAAGATATGTAAAAGACGGGAAATTAAGTATAAGTTCAATCGAAGATATTATGCAAGAGGACTTTGAAACTTATAAAGAGCAACAAATATCACACCTAGAAGAATTACTATTAAAAGAAGTAAATGAAAAAGATTTAATTAATAAAAAAAAGATTTATGGTTTGATAAAGGAATTAAGATTAAAAATAAAGGAAAAGAAACTATAGAATTCATTTTATTAACAGGAAAAATAAGAATTAGAAGAACTATTCTACAAATAGTTGATGATATAAAATTAGAAGAATATAATTTAAAAAGTAAATTAATTGTTCCATTAGATGAATATTTAAAAATAGATAAATTACCTTTTAAAGTATCTATAAGGG
>CANQRX010000007.1 GCA_947626425.1 uncultured Bacilli bacterium
TGGTGGGCGTTTACGGACTCGAACCGCAGACCCTCTGCTTGTAAGGCAGATGCTCTAACCAACTGAGCTAAACGCCCTTATCTTTCCTTGACAATTAAAATATTATCAAAATGATTAATCATTGTCAACAAAAATTTTTCATTTTTTGAAAGATAATTAGCTAAACGAAGTCATAATTCCATTCTTTTTGAAAATAAACTTGATACCAAACTAAAAAGCAGTAAACATTGTATATTTCTCGCCCATTATTTTCTTGTTTTTGAAAGTGTTTATCCAACAATTCATTAATGTAATCTTTATCAAAAAAATCACTAACAAAAGGAGCCGAAAAAGTTTTTTTGACCATTTTATAGTATTTTTCTTCTAAGAGCCATTTCGAAAACGGCACTGGAAATCCACATTTTCTTCGACTAGACCATTCTTTAGGCAGATTGTCCTCAGCAATTTTGCGAAATAAATATTTTGTTGTTTTATCTCGAACTAACATTTTTAAAGGCAAAGTTCGGACAACATTATAAACTTCTTTATCTAAAAAAGGAGTTCGGAGTTCAACGGAATTTGCCATACTCATTTTATCAGCTTTTAATAAAATATCTTGGGGTAACCAATAATAATAATCAAAATACATTTTTTTAGTTAGTTCATCCTCATTTTTAACTTTTTCATAAATATCCTTAAATAAATCTTTAGGTGTTTCATCATTTCGTAAATCGGGAGCTAAAAGTCGATTAGCTTCTTCACTTTCCATAAAAGTTCCATGGCCAAAATATCGTTCATCAAAAGAAAGTCCATATTTTATTAATGTATTACGTCCTTTAAAATGGGGTAAATGTTGACAAACTTGGCGAATCTTCTTACGGATCGTTAAAGGAACTTTTAAATATAACTGCAGTAAAAGTGGATCACAATACTCATTATAACCCCCAAACATTTCATCTGCCCCTTCGCCCGATAAAACGACCTTAACATAATCTTTGGTCATTTTTGATAAAAAATATAAAGGGATTGTTGATAAATTGGCATGAGGTTCATCTGTATAGTACATAATTTTTGGTAAAGATGCAAAGAAATCATCGGGTGTTATTTTTAATGAATGATTAGTAATCGCCAATTTTTGCGATAAATCTTGGGCCAATTCGGTTTCATCAAAGCCATCCATTTTAAACCCAACGGAAAAAGTATGTTTTGGTTTTAAAACGCTTACAACATAGGAAGAATCAACACCTCCCGACAAGTAAGAACCTACCTCAACATCACTTGTAGTTTTGTGAAGATTAATTGAATCATCAATCGCTTTTTTTAATTTCCTGCAAGTTCCTTCTTGATATTTGGTAGTTCGTTGAAATTCATAATTAAAATATTTTGTTAATTGAAAATGGTTATTTTGGTAATAAAAGAAATGTCCTGGTGGTAATTTAAAAACATTTTTAAAAAACGTTTCTTCTTTGGCGGAAAATTGCATCATCAAATACATTTTTAAAGCATCTTTATTAACTTCTTTTTCAAAATTAGGATAATTTAAAAAGGCTTTAATTTCACTTGCAAACAAAAAATATTGAGAAGTCCAAGAGTAATAAAAGGGTTTCATTCCAAAACAATCACGGGCTCCAAATAAGATTTTCTTTTTTCTATCATAAATAACAAAGGCAAACATTCCCCGGAGCTTTTCACAAATTTTTTCTTGCCAATAATCATAACCATTTAAAATAACTTCACTATCTGTTGTTGTTTCAAACTTATACCCAGCTTGTTGTAATTCTTTTTTTAATTCTTGATAATTATAAATTTCGCCATTAAAACTTAAAATCAAAGTTTTCTGTTTATTTACCATCGGTTGTTTACCGCCTTTGATATCTAAAATAGCTAACCGCCTATGGCCAATCGCAATATCATCATCAACAAAATAACCTTCCCCATCGGGTCCACGATGCTTAAGCAAACTAGCCATTTTTTTAATTATTAATTTCTTTTCCTTTTTAGGAGTTTCATCTATAAAACCTACTATGCCACACATTTTTAACCACCTTCCTTAAGACTTCCAATACGCATTTTTATAATCGGTATAATAATGCATTTTCCGTTTTTTTAACATAAAAAATCTTTTAACATTTTTATCTAAATGACATTCCATTGGACTTACTTTCTTTCGCCATAAAGTCATAGCTTTTTGTTTAAATTCTTGATTATCAATATATTTTTTTATTATACCTTTCGGAACAAAAGACAGTAAAACTTCATTAGTTAAATCAAGCATTGGACTATTTTTATCTAAAATTAAATCATCAACTAAAATTTGCACCAAATTAGCCCCTAGTTTAGTAATATAGTAACTACACCTTCCCTGTCTTGCATTGATTTCCAAAACTTTAAAAGTATTTGTTTCTTCATCGTATTTCATATCAATCTCCGCAAACCCACAATAATCAAGATTTTCCATAAATTTAATAATATCTTTTTTCATCTGAGCAATGGGTGCTTTTTTAAAACTAGAATAACCATTAATTAGGCAAGCGGCATTGCCAACCATCGAACAAGTTCGTTCTTGAAGTCCTATTTGAGCAAAGCTAATGACTTTTACTTTATGATACTTATCCACATAAATTACACTGTCAAAAAGATGTGAATCATCCCCCTTTATATATTCTTGAACAATAACTTTATCTTGATACCCTTGTTCTTCCAAAAAATTTAAAATTTTTTCCAACTCTATTTGATTATCTACTTTATAAACTTTGTGTTTCCCTAAAAAACTTAAATGATTATAAGCCACCACATTCGCAGGTTTAACAACAACCGGAAAATGACAGATTAAAGGAATAATTTTTTCTTGGCAATCATAATAAGTCGTTTGAGGAAATAGTAAGTTTTGATCTTGATAAGTTTTGTAAAATATTTCTTTATTAGCTAAACTTTCCAAAACATTTAAATTCTGTTTACAATAAACTATATTTTCCCGAAATTTTTCTTGACACTTGGCAATAAAATGCGAATAAGTTTCGTTGGTACTAATTAGTAAAATCATCTGCGAAGAATGTTTTAAAGCATAATCATTAATCAATTTTAAAAATTCTTTTTCTTGCCAAATATTTTCATGATATTCCACGGTTAAAATATTTGAGTATTTAGTAAAAGCTAGTCTTTCTTTACCAATTAAATGAGCTTTTTGGTGATATGCTTCGTAGCAACAACGAGCCATATAATAGGCATTCGCGTCACTCCCTAAAATTAAAATCAAAAAATCTTTCATAAGCTTACCTCAGACTTTTTCGATACTCTAGGAACGCGATGACTAATTTGATTAAAAACATGATAAGCATTCATTTTTAAAGTTTGACTAACATTTTTAACACTTCGTTGTTCTCCAAAAATCTCAACAGGTGTATCAACATCATAAAAAGATTCAGAATAAACCATAAGCATATCCATACAGTCTGCAACAATTAAACATTTCTTTTTATTAATAAGAACATACCGAAAAGACGCATCTACGCCATCAGCATAGCCAATTGCTAAAGTATAAATATATCCTTTTTTTAAAACCTTATAAGCGAATTGATACCCAACATAATCACCAGCTTTAACTTCCCGCCTACTTATAATACTTGTATATAACGTAAAAGCTGTTTTTAAATCTAAAGAATTTTTGGTAATTGTTGGACTTATGTTAAACTTTTTTTGAAGATATTTTCGTTTCCAAGCATTTACTTGCGATTTCAAAGACAAACCTTTATCTAAACTTCCATTAAAACCAAACATAATAATTCCTAACCGAATACCATTACAAAAATTTAATTTTTCATGTTGAACTAAGGATAGGCTTCGACCCATATGCACAATAGGGATGGCCTCTAAATAAAGATCTTTCGTTATTTCTAAAAATTGTTTAACTTGATAATCATAATAATTATCCATTACCCCACTGGTAGCAAAATGACTATATAGCCCTTCAATAAATAAATGGTTCGTTTCATTAATTAAAGAGTAAGCTTCTTTTAAAGATTCGGGATCGCCAAAACCTAAGCGATGCATGCCCGTATCTAAAGCTAAATGAACTTTAATTTTTTCTTTTTTTGGTAATTCACATAATTTTTTAGCATATTCCAAACTTTCGACAGTGATAGTTACATTATATTTGATGATTTCTTCTAAAAAATCCAAAGAAATTGGTTCTAAACAAAGAATCGGAATTTTTGGGTATTTGCATCTTAAAGCAACGGCCTCATCTAAAGAGGAAACGGCCAAATAATTAATGCCTCCTTTTATTAAGGCTCCAACCGCATCTAATCCATGGTGATAAGCATCATTTTTAACAACCCCAATGTAATATTGATAATCATTGTAGGCTTCTTTAATCGTTTTAACATTTTGTTCTAAAATATCTTCATCTATTAAAACATAAGTATTTCGATACATGGCATCGTCCCCTTTTAGCTACTGTTATCGCAAGCATTATAACAAAGACTTAAGAATTTTTTAGGGATTTCGACAAAAGATGTCAAAAAAAGCTTATTACCTAGTTTATACTTAATTTATGCAACCAATTATTATTAACAACTATCAACTTGATGAAGAACAAACTAAACCAATTTTCGAAAATCCCAAACATTCTTTAATCATCGCCGGAGCCGGTTCGGGAAAAACTTTGACTTTAATTGGCAAAATTAAATACCTTTTAGAAAATACCACCCTTAAACCTTCGGAAATCTGTTGTATTTCTTTTACTAATGAAGCTGTAAAATCCTTACAAAAAAACATCTTTAATAACTGCCAAGCCCAAATACCTTGCTACACTTTTCATAAACTGGCCTTAACAATCCTTGATGAAGCCCAAGTTGATTACCAAATTATTGAAGACGAATTTTTAACTAATGTTATTACAACTTTTTTTCAAGAAACTTGTTTCCAAAATAAAAACGTTACTAAAATGGTTTATGCTTACTTTCATTGTCGTGGCCTATTTAAAAAAAGACAACTAGAAAATGCCAATAAAAAAAGAGTCCAAAAACTAATTTTAACTTTTTTAAACTTATTTTATAGTAACAATTTT
The DNA here is from genome assembly GCA_947626425.1 of uncultured Bacilli bacterium. Classification (GTDB taxonomy): domain Bacteria; phylum Bacillota_I; class Bacilli_A; order RF39; family UBA660; genus Ventrenecus. Next base: position 5,048 of record CANQRX010000007.1, read on the forward strand.
CAAAAGGACGATTTTTATCATTTTCTTAAAAAAACCAAACACTCCGATTTATTAATTATTATTTTTACTATTTACATTATTTACGAAAGAGAAAAAAACTTAAACAATTACTTAGACTTTCATGACATGATTAAATACGCGACCAAATTGGCCCCAACAATCAAATTGCCTTTTAAACTAGTTATTGTCGATGAATTTCAGGACACAAGTGAAAATCGCTTAGCCTTATTAAACCAAATCATCGCCCAAACAGATGCTTCTTTATGTGTTGTCGGTGATGATTATCAGTCAATTTATCATTTTTCAGGTTGTAATCTTAATCTTTTCTTAAATTTAAAAACCTATTATCCCGATTTAAAAACTTATAAACTTCAAAAAACTTATCGAAATAGTCAAGAATTAATCACAGTTGCTGGTTCTTTTATAATGAAAAATAAAAAACAAATTACTAAAAATCTTCAAAGTCCTAAACATTATCAAAAGCCAATAAAAATTGTAACATTTAAAAATTTAAAAAAAGATTTTTCAAAACTTTTAAAGCTTATCCCCTCAAAAGAGACAACATTTATTTTAAGTCGAAATGCTTTTGATTTAAAAAAATATACCAACAAACCCTTAAATGCTAATATGCGTTTTTTAACGGTTCACAAAAGCAAAGGGCTTGAAGCAGACCACGTTATTTTACTTAATGTTATTAACGATACCTATGGATTTCCTAATCAAGTAATTGATCATCCTTTATTAAACTTAGTCCAAAACGAATTTTCTTTTCCTTATGAAGAAGAACGAAGACTTTTTTATGTTGCTTTAACCAGAACCAAAAACGATATTTATTTAGTAACCATTAAAGGTAAGGAATCACCATTTCTTAACGAATTAAAAAAAGAAGCTAATGTTACAACAATTAATCTGTAACTTCTTGCTTCTTAATAGTACTTGTCATTACCAATTTACTTAGCAATTCATAAAGTAATTTATTGTGAAAAATTCGTTGTAAAAAGGAAATAATATAAATCATTAAAGTTAAAGCAAATAAAACAACCAAAACATATTCCCACATTTCCTGCGCTAAAAAGCCATAACTATGCAATTGATAAGCTATCAAAAAACTCATCGCCGGTAAGCCAAAATAACCCATAAAAAATAATAAATAGTACCAAATAATGTTTTTTCTTTCCACATAATCTTTATTTAAACTTTTAAATTCTAATTTTAAGTAAGTCATTCCCACGCTTCTTTTAAACATTAAAGCTATCAAATAATAAAGAATTAAAGGAACAATTATCCATATTTTCGTTAATTTTGTTTTATAAATAATATAGCTAAATAAAAAGGTAAGAACTAAAACAATAAACATATCTACCCCAAAGCAAGCGATTCTTCGCATCAAAGAAACTTCGACTCCTTTTTGATAACTTTTGGCATCAATTTCTTGGCGACTTGGCAAATATTTTTTAAAAATGCTGCCAAGGCCATAACCTAATAATCCACCCATTGTATTTAAAAATAAATCATCAACATCAAAAATTCGATAACTTCTTGGATATATAAAATAAAGACCAGTCAATTGGGTTAATTCAAAAAATAAAGTTAAACAAAAAGATAAAAAGATCGTTTTAGGTAAACTACATTCAAAATAATAATGCAAATAAATTCCAAAAGGAATAGTTAACAAAACATTAAAAATGGCTTCATAAACTACCGAATTTTTTAAAGTTGGAAAATAAGTTGAAAAATCATTTATAACTAGACCTGTGTTTGATAAAGCTTGGCTAACAAATTTAAAAAGATGCAAATTATATACAGGCTTTTGAATATTTTTAACATATTCCATACTTGGCAAGGGCAAAATAACTAAAAAATAAGCACTCATCATATAAAGAATAAATGAGTAAATTATAACAGTTCGCCAAGAATTTACAGATCCATATTTATGATATTGATATAATACATAAGGAACCGTAAAAACTAAGGCCACCAAAGGGAATAAAATAATAGCTGTTTTAATTGCTTCGGTAAAATTACTCATAATAAAAACCTCACTTTATTGGTAATGATAGTATATCATTAAATTTAAAGAAAAGGTATAAAACGATTAAAAAAACATAAATTGAAATTAGGAGGTAAAATTATGGCGAAAATTATAACTTTTACAAAATCCATAGCCATTCCCGTCCTTGTCGGAATTATTGTTAGTTTTTTAATTGCTGATAAAATTGATTATAATAGCTTAATAAAACCATTCGGCGCCCCACCAAGCCTAGCATTCCCTATCGTGTGGACAATTCTTTATATTTTAATGGGTATATCCTATGGAATTTTAGAAACAAACAAAGAAAACACCAGCGAAATAAAATTAATTTATTATCTTCAATTAGGAGTCAATGCTTTTTGGTCAATCTTCTTTTTCCTTTTTAAATGGCGTTTTTTTTCAATCATTTGGATTATTTTTTTAGATATTTTAGTTTATATTATGATTAAACTAATGAAAAAAGAAAACTTGGTAGCAGGATTAATTCAAATACCTTATTTAATTTGGACTTTATATGCAACTTACTTAACCATTGCCATTTTTATTTTAAATTAACAAAAAATCTTAAAAAGAGTATCAATTATTTTTTATTAACATATAATATTATTATTGTTTAATCGTGAATCCACTTGTATTGACAATTAACAATACAAATGATACTATCATTTATATAAAAACTCTGTTTAATCCGAAGCTTTACGTTTAGTACGTAAAAGGTTATGTAGGAAAAATGGAGTTTTTTATTTTGCCTTTTATGATTAAAGATAGATCAAATACACTATTCTTAGATTTAGAATTAAAATTAAAATTATTATAAAAATGCGTTTCTCAAAGTATTGATTTTTAAGATAAATTTTAGTACATTATTAATGCATTCAGTAATCAGTAATGCAATAATAAGAAAATGTTCTCGCTCCCAGATGGTGCGAGTAATAAATTATTCTGGGCGACAATGGTTCTCGCTCTCGGGTGGTGCGAGTAATAAATTATCCCGAATGAAAATGGATGAGAAAACTTAGTTAAAGTTTTCTTTTTTTAATCTACACTTATTCAAAACCAAAATGAATTTTATAAATAATGGAATAAAAAAAGGCCTAAATTCTCATTAAATATTTTAACTATAGCTTTTATATTGTTTTTAAAATTAGAAGATAATCCAATTTTATACATTAACTATCTAAATAATTAAACAATTCCTGTGTTGTATCAAAACAAGGAAGTTGAACATTACCATTTTTATAATCCTCTACTTCTTGTAAAGATTCTAATAGTTCTTTACTTGGAACTGGTGCCATTCTAGGTATAAAAACTAAACCTTGCTCTTTGTTACATTGTCTTAAAAACATATTAATTGCAGAATTAGTATTAGTTCCTAAATTTTTAAATAATTTATCTACGCTTTTTTTAAGTTCTTTATCAATTCTAATAGTCATCTTGACTGTGTTAGATACAGTTTTCATAAAATATTCCTCCTCATTAAATAATGATACTATAGTTTAATTCTATTGCCAAGTACTGTGTTGTTTATTTAACTTCATTCAAGTTTATTAGCTAAATAAATATATTACAAGAGTAGATTATAAAAAAATAACAAAAACCCAAAATTTTAGTTAAAAAAAGAAGGTAATACCTTCCCTTATTAGAAAATTAGACCACCAAGAATAATTGCAAGTAGAATAAAAAGTACTAATATGATGAACGCACTAATGTTGTTGGAATTACCATTACAACCACATCCACCAGTATTTTGACTTTTGCAACAACTCATAAGGCACCTCCTTCATTAAAGACTAAATGAATGCTCCAACAATTAATACCAGTAAAATGAATAATACTAGGATAATTGCTGGTCCAAGTCCATTCTCGCAACAGTTGTTCATAATACTCCCTCCTTTTATTTGTCTTTTCATTTATATTGTATGGTAACTTTTTAAAAATGGTACCATTTCTTACTTTTAATAACGGAAATTATTGTTGTAATTGCCCTTTTTTTTATGCTACAATATTGATGAACTTTAAGGAGATGGAAAAATGAAGAAAAAGAAAATAATAACATTGGGGTTATGTACGTTGATGCTTTGTGGCTGTGGCAAAGAAATTCCTACTTTAAGTGATGGTAGCCAAGCAGTTGTTTCTTTTGAAGATGGTTCATTAAATATTTCGGCAAATGAATTATATGAAAATTTAAAGAAACAGTATGCCCTAGATAATATTCTTCAAATGCTAGATAAGAAAATTTTAGAAAAAGAATACAGTGATAGTTTAGATGATGCTAAAACTTACGCGAAAGAAACAGTTAATTCAATGAAAGCTACTTATGGTGAAGAACAAATTGAAGCTTACTTCGGTTCAATTGATTCTTACACTGATTATTTATATACTTCTAACTTACAACAAAAAGCCATTTTAGATTATGCTAAAACATTAGTTACCGAAAAAGAAATAAAAAGTTATTATGACAAAAATATTTATGGCGATGTTGTAGTGGATCATATTTTAATTAAAACTAATGTAACAGATGATACTAGCGAAGAAGATAAAACAAAATTAGAAGACGAGGCTAAAAAGAAAATCAACGAAATTATTGAAAAGCTTGATAAAGCTGACGATAAGCTAGCCAAATTTAAAGAATTAGCAAAAGAATATTCTGATGATGACGCAACAAAAGAAAATGGCGGAAGTCTAGGAGCCATAAATACTGACACCTTATCAAGTAGCTATGATGAAATATTAAAAAGTGCAAGAAGCTTAAAAGATGGCACTTATTCCAAAGATTTAATCATAACAGAATTAGGTTACCATGTTATCTTTAAAGAAAAGACCGAAGAGAAAAAATCTTTAGATGAAGTTAAAGATTCTGTTATTGAAAGCTTAGCCAATGACAAATTATCATCTGATTCAACTTTAAATATCACAGCTATGCAAAAACTTCGCGAAAAATATAAAATGAATATTGAAGATTCTGATATTAAAGATAAATATTCAAAATATATAACAAATTCTATAGCCCAAGCAAGAGAAGCTGATGCTGCACAAACTAAATAAAGTAGACGAAAAAAGTCTACTTTTTTAAGCAAAAAATAGTAACTAACTTAGTAGTTACTATCTTTTAAATTAATGTATTTTTGAAGCTGTTAACAATTAAGTATTTAAAATATTAATATTACTTACTTAATTTGATTGTTACATCCGATAATGGATAACTAACACAAGGATGGATGTAATTGTATTCTTTATCGGCCATTCGCAAATTATTGTCATTTGTTTTAACTTTGCCGTCAATTAATTTACTCCGACAAAAACCACAAACGCCAACTAAACACTTTCTTGGAGCTTCGATATTAGCTTCTTCCATGGCTTTTGATAAAGACTCATCTTCAAAGCATGGTATTTTTATTTCTTTGTCATTTGTTAAAACTGTCAATGTGTGCTCAATATGTCTTAAATCAATTTCACATTCTTTATAAATATCATGCCTTATATATTTATTTGGAATATCTAATTCTTTAAAAATTGAATTTAAATGATGATAGAAATGAATCGGTCCACATACAAAATAAGAATATTTGCCAATTTCAAAATGTTCAATTAATTTTTTATTAATTAGGCCGGTTTCATAAACTGAACTTACTTCATCACTTAAAATATAAGAAACACTTATTTTTTCATCAGTTTCATTTAATTTATCTAATTCATCTTTAAAAATTAATTCTTTTTCAGTTGCTTCACCATACAAAATGTCTAAATTACAATCTATTACTTTGTCATGAATTGCCCTTGCCATCGACATAATGGGAGTAATTCCACTTCCGCCAGCCAAAGCAAGAATATTATAACAATCACGATAAGGTTGATAAGTAAAATCCCCAAATGGACCATGAATAACAAAAGTATCTTTTTCTTTTACTTCATTTAATAAATAATTGGAAACAATGCCGTTTCGAACTCGTTTAACAGTAATTTCAATCAATGGGTTTTTGGGCGAACTAGAAATTGAATAACTTCTTTTATATATTTTTCCTTTAATATCTGCATCTAAAACAATATATTGTCCAGGATAAAAAGGGGGAAATTCTCGATCAATTGGTTTTAAAATAAAAGTCTTAGTATCCATATTTTCAACTTTGATTTTTTCAACCTGAACTTTTATTTTTAAAGGATGTAGTTCATTTACTAGATTATTAACTTTATAATCAAACTTAATTTGGTCGGTATAAGATGTTGTTATTGCTTCTTCCCTATTTTTAACTATTTTTTTAAAATTTGCTATATCACTATTTCGATTAAAGCTAATTTTTAGTTTCATTATTAACTTCCTCCTTTTTTTCTTCTTTTAAAATTTTCTTTGCTATGTCGTACCCTGACATGTAAGACGCACTTGGGCCAATCGAACGATGAGCATAACCACCAACAAAATATAAACCAGAAATATAATTTTCATTTTCAGCATTTAAAAGTCTAGGTAATAAATTATCACATTTTTTATTTAAATAACCATAAAAACTTCCCGCTGGATTAGATGTATATCTCGCAAAAGTTTCGGGAGTAGCCAATTCCAGTTCCTCGATAGAATCTTTAATATTTATTTTGGTAGCTTCTTCAAAAACTTCAATCATATTTTCAATAAAGGCATCTTTTAAATCAAAATAATTATTTTTATTAACAATTAAATCAAAATTATCCGAAAAGATAGTAGTTGTTAAATAAAGAATTGTTGTTCCCTTTGGAGAAGCATCAGAAATGGCATTATTTAAGACTATTCCAACCATATTATCGCCTTTTAATTGTTTCATTCGTTCATACTCTTTTTTATTGTCTAAGGTATGATAAATAAAGTAAGAATATTCTTTTAAACCTAAATCATTAGGAGATTTATTTAGTCCTAGATAAAGTGTTACACTTCGGCCTCCAATAATTCTTGCATTGACTAATTGTCTAGCCCGTCGTGGAACACATTTAGGATCGATTAATTTACCATAAACAGTATTAGGCGAAACGTTAGCAATTATTGTCGGTGCATAAAAGTATTCATTATCGCTTGTTATAACCCCTGTCACTTGATTTTTTTCAACAATTATTTTATTAACAGTTGCTAAAAACTTGGATGTTCCTCCACAATTTGAAAATTCTTCAAAAAGAGTTAAAGAAATTTCATGAGATCTTTTTGAGGCTATAACAGGATGTTCTACAACTAACGAGTAAATAAAAGTTGCATAATGAACAAAGCTTAAATCATTAGTTGAAGCTCCTAAATAAAACCAGTAAGATGTTAAAATTTCTTGAGCCTTTTTAGGCATTTTTAAGGTATCTAAGACTTTATTTACTGAATAAGATGAACACACCAAAAAATTAGAATATTTTTCTTTTAAAAACTGCATATCTAGTTCATCTTTTGCTGTATAAATATAATCCATTGCCTCAGTTATTTCTTGACTTAGGGCAAAGAATTGTTCCATGCTAGTTTTAGAATTTGGAACATAATATTCCATTTGCTCAATAAAATTATTAATACCTGTCGGTAATATATATTCTTCTTCTGTATCTAAAGTAACAATATGAATTACATTTGGTATATCCACAAAGTCGATTTTATCAGCAACACCTAACTCTTCAAAAACTTGTTGTAAAGTTCCTTTTTCATCTTTTGTTCCATAATTTGTTAATTCTTGCAAGCAAGCTTCAAATTCAAAGCGACCTCTTACAAAACTTGTCGCTAAACCACCAGGAACATTATGACTTTCTAATAATAATACTTTTTTACCACTCTTTTGTAAAGTCAAGGCTGCAACTAAACCACCATTTCCAGCACCAATAACTATAGCATCATAGTTCATTTCTAGTCCTCCCTTTTATTATAATCATTATATCATGGTTTTTTATACTTGTAAAAAAGAAAAACGCTTAATTAAGCGTCAAAGTGTATGGACTGCTTGAAGTTCCTTCTCCTCCATTTATCTTCACATTCGATTTCAGAAAAACTACGGGACGGACCGCAGGGGTATCGTAGGCTATGCTGGCGCCGACACTGCCATCCGAGCTGACACTGAACACATAGGAAACAGCCGAAGAATACGGCGCAGGCGTCATTGTCCATTGATAATAATCTGAATCATATAACCAATCATTTTCATAACAATCACTGTTAGCATCAAAACCATATAATGATGTATATAAACATTCATTTCTTTTCACTTGGTCTCCTCCACCATCTGTGGCATAACCATAGTCCGATGGGTACATTAAACCTACTTTACCTTCCCATGTTGTTGTTCTTTGAACATCGTCACTACAATATGAAGTACCTTTTTGACATTGTTTCCCAGTAAAATCACTTCGTTCCCACATATATTGAACTACTGCTAAATTTCCTTTTTGCCAAGTGTTTTCAGTTCCAGAGGCAGTTCCCGTATTCCAGACCACTTCTTCGATCATATCTTGGGCTGCTTTTTTTAAACCTACTTGGCTCCAATCTGGACATTCTGTTTCAGCTTCACTAGAACCATAGTAACATTTATCAGCTCCTTTTTGTCCTTTAAAATAATCACCATTTAAGACAGTCTTTATATCAGCTTGGCTCCATTCATTGACTCCATAGCCACCATTAACATTTGAAGGCGATGAATCCCAACTTAAATCTTCTGGTAATTTTTCTCTTATGATTTTTAACAATCTTTCCATTTTTCCAGACGTTGTTTTTATTCCATTCATTAATCCAATGATTCGCCACGTTTCACCGTTAAACGTTACCCAATTTTGGGGATTTGCACCAATATATCTTATATTATTATACTCATCACTTATTAATGTTGGCCTTGCTTGATTTTGGTCTTTGGCTAATAAACTTTCCATTTTACCAATATTATTTTGTTCATCCAATGCATCTTTTGACACAAAATTTAAAGTACACTTCGTTTTCTTTTTAGTTAAGTTTTGGATTCTAAATTCCCAATTACTTCGATCCCATGTTCCTATTGCCCCTTGATCACAACTTGCACTTTCAAAATATACATTCTCTTCTTTACTTGGGATATTATCCCGTGACTGCCCATCTACATTAACCGCAATTATTGATACATCTCCGCTATTAACTTGAATCTTTCCTTCCATTATTGGAAAACTTTGCGTTACTTCATATTTTCCATAACTTCTATTTAATATATACCCCCCCCCCTAGGAGTGTTGTAACCGCGATTGTTCCTAATATTATTTTCGTTTTTTTACTGTTTTTTAACTTAAAATTTTCAATTTTCATTTTCCTTTTTCCTCTCTATTTTCTATTAAAATTATAAGTTAATAACTTTCTTTTTTCAAGATTAAAAAAAAGCTATACAAAATTGTTAGACTTAATCTTTTGGTTTCATTAAAGGGAATAAAACAATGTCTTTAATATTTTCACTGTTAGTTAATAATTGAATTAAACGATCAATTCCCATTCCCCAACCGCTGATAGGTGGCATTCCATATTCCATGGCACTTATGTAATCATAATCCATTGGCATGGCTTCTTCATCACCACTTGCTTTTAACCTCGCTTGTTCTTCTAATCTTCTTTCTTGTTCTCTTGGATCAACTAATTCGGAATAAGCGTTAATTATTTCGGCTCCATTAATAACTAATTGGAAACGGTCGGTAATTGTTGGATCATCATCATTTGCTCTTGCTAAAGGTGATAAACTAATTGGATGCTCCGTTAAATAAACTGGATTTATAATATGAGGTCTTGCTACTTTTTTATATAATTGATCAATTAAGTTACCATAACCTAAATTTTCTAATGGCACTTCACTTTCAATGTTGATATTTAATTCTTTTATTCTCTTTAATAAAGATTCTTTAGTATTATATTCTTTTATATCAATATTTGCATATTTTAATAATAATTCACGAAAACTTACGCGAGGCCATTTTCCACTTAAATCAACCATTTTGTCTCCAACTTGAATTTGTAAAGTTCCAAAAATATTTTGTATAATTGTTTGTAACATTTCTCTTAATAAAATCATATTATCTTCATAATTTAGGTAAGCACCGTATCCTTCAATCATTGTAAAATCTTGTAAATGCGTGGTATCCATTCCTTCATTCCGAAAACAACGGGCAATTTCAAAAACTTTGGTAAAACCACCAACAATAGCTCTTTTTAAATAAGTTTCGGGAGCAATTCTTAAATATAAATCAATATCTAAAGCATTATGATGTGTCACAAATGGTTTTGCTGTGGCTCCACTTGCTTTATTGTTTAAAATTGGTGTTTCAATTTCAATGTAGCCAATACTGTCTAAATAATTTCGTAATTCTTTAATAAAACGACTTCGAAATAAAAATTTCTTTTTTTCATCTTCATTCATTATTAAATCAACATAACGTTCTCGATAGATCATTTCTTGATCTTCTAGGCCATGAAATTTTTCTGGAAGTGGCTTTAAAGCTTTTCCTAAAAAAGTTATTTTACTAGCCCGAATGGTTTTTTCGCCAGTATGAGTTGTAAAAACTTCTCCTTCAACACCAATAAAATCTCCTAAATCATAATCACTTTTAAAAGTTTGGTATTCTTCTTCCCCAAGCATATCCATTTTAATAGAAATTTGAATTCGACCTGTAATATCCCCAATTGTTATAAAACTCATTTTTCCCATTTTACGCATTAAAACAATCCGACCGGCAACTGAAACATTAGTTACACCGTCTTCAAGCTCTTTGGCATCTTTAATTTCATAATTAGTTTCAAAACGTTCAGGATATGGATTTTTAATGGTTGATAATTTTTCTCTTCTTACCATTTCTTGTTCTGTAAATTCTCTCATAAATGTTTCCTCCTTGCTTATAATTTTAAAATAAAGGCTTGAAAATTACAATGTTTATTTAAAATAAAATTTCAATTTCTAAAAAAAGGAAATTTCTTCTTTTAGAGAAATATATAAGTAGAAAGAGAAATTCTTTCTTAGAAAGGATGGTTTCATGCCTAAAGAAAATAATTATTATTTACTAAATGACCGAGTTGTTAAAAAACTATTTACCAATGGTTCTAAGGCTAGCAAAGAATTTATTTTCCTTATTATTTCTTATGTTACTAAAATTCCTTTTGCTGATTTAGAAAAAAACTTTGAATTTATTCACCCCCAAATTGGGATTAATAAAAATATTATAAACAGTGAAGCTGACGTTGTTATCGAAACAGATAATGCTTATTATTCTTTTGAATTTAATTATGGTAATTATTATGGTTTATCTCAAAAAAATTTTTCTTACGTATGTATTCTTTATTTAAGGCAAATTAACAATAATAAAGATTATAAACTATTGAAAAATGTCTATAGTATTAACTTTGATAGTTTTGATTATTTCCATGTAAATAGATTGATTTATCGCAGTGAAATGCTAGAAACTGAACTATATAAAAAAAGAAATTTAAAAGTAGTTTACATCGATATAAATCTTGAATATCTCAGAAGGTTAGATTATAATGAAATAAAGAAGAAAGATGCATTTACAAAGGCTTTGTATATATTCGTATGTAATGACGAAGAATTTTTAACAGAATTATATGAAGGAGATGAATTTATGAAAGAGCTTAGGAAGCAAGCTGATAAAATTGTGCAAGATTTTGATTTATTAATGTATTATGATAAAGATAAATTAGACCAAGAAGTAGTTTTTAACAATGGCTTTGATAAGGGACATGATTCTGGTTTTAATGAAGGGCATACTTCTGGTTTTAATGAAGGCCTTATTGCGACAGCTAAAAAGATGATAAAAATGAACCTTGATTTAAAAACAATAGCTAAGGCAACGGGCTTAAAACCAAGTGAAATTCAAAAATTAATTTAAACATCTATCATGAGAGGAGTACTTTCTAGGTTCTCCCCTTTTTTGTTTTAACATTAAATAAAATATTAATCCATATTAAAAAAGGGCTATATGCAAAATTATGCGACAGCCCTATTTTTTAAATTATAATTTTCAATTTGGATAGTTTATCTAAAACTTTTCAAAAATATTAGATATTTTGCAAATTTATTTTAAATACATTCCTTTGCGTTTTTTAAAATAAATGAATGTACATATTCCAAAAGCTAATATTCCGGCTCCAACTGCTGTAATTAATATTCCAATTGCTGATCCAAACTCTGGAAAAAAAGAACCTAATTCTTCCGCAGCGGTGGCACTTTTTAAGGAAACACCAAGTTGAATTAATAAACCCATTATTAAAAATAAAAATCCTCCAATAGCTTCTAATACACTATAAATTAAAGCCAAAATTCGGCCAATTTTACTTCTCATTATTAAAAAGATTGATGTAGCTCCTTGAAAGATAGCTAAAAATAAAAGTGTTGTTTGAAAATCACTCAAAAGCTGAATAAAATTTGAAACAGAACTTAAGACTAAAATAACAATTATAAAAATTGCATAAGCCATAGGCATATTAGTATTTTGAACATTCATAGGTTGATTAACTGTTGCTTGACTACCTATATCAACATAGTCCGTTCCCCCACAATTTGGACAAGCAATTAGATTATTACTAAAAGTTTGACCACACATATTACACTTTTTCATTAACTCACTCCTATATTTTTATCATATCTAAATAAGAGTTTAAAAACTATGTTAAATTAATTTATTTACATCAAAATTTACATTTCGCCTAAATCTTTAAAAACACTTAATAATTTTTCTTCATCCCATATTTCAATCTGTAAATCTAGGGCTTTTTGATATTTACTCCCAGGACTATCTCCTACAATTACAAAGTCCGTTTTTTTAGATACACTTCCACTTGATTTAGCCCCATATTTTTCTAAAATTGCAGTTATGTCATCCCGATTCATAAAGGAAATTGTTCCCGTTAATACAAACTTTTTCCCATTTAATAAATCATTTTCCAAAATCTCTTCACCGGTATAATTCATATTTAAACCTAGTTCCTTTAATTCGCAAATTAACTTTTGGTTTTCTTCATTATGAAAATAAGCAAAAACATTTTTAGCTAAAACCGGTCCCATATCCCTTATTTTTTGTAAGTCCTCTTCGGTTGCCATCATTAAATTATCAATTGATTTATAAATTCGAGATAGCATTAAAGCTGTTTTATCACCAATTCCTAAAATTCCTAAACCAAATATTAGTCTTTCCATACTATTAGTTTTACTTATTTCAATGGCTTCCAATAAGTTATCAACACTTTTATTACCAAAACCTTCTAGTTCGATTAAATCTTGACGATGCGTTTCTAATTTATAAATATCCGTTATGTTTTTGATAAAACCTAAATTAAAGAAGTCTTCCATAATTCGTTCCCCAAAACCATCAATGTTCATCGCATGGCGACTAACAAAATGAATAAGAGATTCAATGTGTTTGGCCGGACAACTTGGATTTAGGCAATAATGATCAACTTGACCTTCTTTTTTTTCTAATTTACTTCCACAAATGGGACAATTTTCAATCATTTTAAAAACTTGCTCTATGCCAGTTCTTCTTTCTTTTTTGGGTTCTACTACTTCAGGAATAACATCACCAGCTTTACGAATCGAAACCACATCCCCAATTCGTAAGTCTTTTTCAATAACATAATCTTCATTATGAAGGGTAGCCCGTCTTACCGTTGAACCCATCACAATAACCGGATCTAACACCGCATTAGGGGTAATTCGGCCCGTTCTTCCCACTGTAAAAATAATGTCTTGTAGTTTAGTTAAAACTTCTAAAGCTGGAAATTTATAAGCAATTGCCCATCTTGGATATTTAGATGTAAAACCTAGTTGTTGTTGCATTTGTAAATCATTAACTTTAATTACAACTCCATCTATATCATAACTTAGTTCTTCTCTTTTCTGAGCATATTCCGAAATAAAGGCCAAAATTTCTTCAATATTATGAACTAATCGGTTACAAGGATTAACTTTTAAACCTAACTTTTTCATATATTCTAAAGCTTCATAATGAGTTTTTAATCCGTAATCTAATGGGTTAGGCAAATGATAAATCCAATTGTTTAATTCTCTTTTGGCGGCAATAGAAGAATCAAGTTGACGAATAGAACCAGCCGCGGCATTTCGACAATTTTGCAATTTATTTAAACCCAATTGTTCTCTTTCCAAATTAAGTTTTGCTAAAACATTCTTAGGCATATAAATCTCGCCGCGAATTTCAATCGAAACATTTTCTCGTAATTTTAAAGGAATTGCTTTAATCGTTTTTACATTGTGAGTAATATCTTCACCCACTAAACCATTCCCGCGGGTTGCCCCACTTACTAAATTACCATCAACGTATTTTAAACTTACACTGACGCCATCAATTTTTAATTCACAAACATATTCAGGATTAAAACCACTTTTTCTAATTCGTTCATCAAAAGCTTTAATTTCGTCCTCATTAAAAACATCCGGCAAAGATAACATCGGAATATCGTGGGTTATTTTTTTAAACTTGTCAATTACTTCGCCACCCACTCTTTTCGTTGGACTTGTGTCTTTTGCTAAGGAAGGATTAGCCTTTTCTAAATTTTCTAATTCTCTTAATAAGCTATCAAACTCCGCATCACTTAAAGTTGGATTAGCTAAAACATAATATTCATAATTAGCCTCATCAAGAATTTTTGTTAACTCATCTACTCTTTTTTTTGCATCCTCTATACTCATTTTGCATTCCTTTCTATTCCCATAAATGGAAGGGATAATCACCATTTTCTTTTAACTCATTTAATCTTTTTTTAACTATTTCTAAATCACTTTTATAAGTCATCCCAAGCCAAGGCGAAGTAGCTTTATAACAAGTAATTGTTATTTGCTTATTAGCTAAATATTTTTCTAAACATTCCGGCAATAAAGCTTCATTATTTAAAATATAATTTTTATCATTTTTAAAAAAGTCTTCGAAATATTTTTTTAAAATATCTAAAAAATCAGCTGTAAAACCAAAGATATTCATACTAACTAAGGTATCTTTAGCAATGGTAAAAGCTTCATCACCATTTAAGGGACTAGCTATAATATGCCCATTTTTATTTTCAATACTACATTCAATTATTTTTTGTAATTGATTATTATTAATTTGACAAACTCCTCTTTTAACTGAACCAGCTAGAGACTGAGTTACATAATAAGGATAAGTAACCGCTACATAATGACTTGGTGCCTTATTTTCTTTAAAAAACTTAACTAATTGTTCATAAGCGTTAAAACCATAAAAATCATCAGCATTAATAACGGCAAAATTTCCGATAATTTCTTTAGATGCCGCAAGAATTGCTTGCACGGTTCCCCACGGCTTAGTTCGAAGACCCACAATTTCTTTATTTTCATAAGGAATATCATCGATTTTTTGAAAAGCATAACTAACCTTAATTTTGCCTTCTAAACGCACCCCAATTGTCTTTTTAAAATCATCATAAAGTTCTTCTTTAATAACAAAAACAACTTTCTTAAATCCGGCTTTAATCGCATCATAAACCGAATAATCAATCAAAAAATTACCATCATCATCAACAGGTTCAATTTGTTTTAAACCACCAAAGCGACTTCCCATTCCGGCAGCCATGACAACTAAAGTTAAATCCATTTTCTTCCTTCTTTCTACATTTTCTTTAAACTTTTATGGTTTTTCATTAATTTTCGAATTCCAAAATTTTTACTAAAAGCAATTGTTAAAATCGTTTTATCAATACCAACGACAACACCCCGACCATATATGGTGTGCATCACGACATCGCCAACATTATAGCTAACATCCTCATCATTGTACATACTATCTTTTGAGAAGCTACTTTCATTTATTTTATTACTTTGATCCTCTTCAATTAACGAAGCATCAATTTCACTTAAAAACCGACTAGGCATATTAAAGATTTCTTTACCATATAACATTCTTCGTTTGGCATTAGTTAAATACAATTTTTTCCGAGCCCTCGTTAAAGCAACATAACACAAGCGTCTTTCCTCTTCTAATTCCTCAGCTTCAAACATTGCGTTTTGATGAGGAAATAATCCTTCTTCCATGCCAACTACAAAAACAACATCAAACTCCAAACCCTTGGCACTGTGCATGGTCATTAAAGTTACAACGTCGCTTTCTTCTTTATGTTCAGACATATCAGCAACTAAACTTATTTCCTCTAAAAAATCTTGCAAATTGACCGAACCAGTTTGCTCTTCAAAAGTAGCTGTAATACTTCGAAATTCCATTAAGTTATCTAATCTTAATTCATCTTCTAAAACCTGACTGCTTTCTAATTCAGCTTTTATTCCCGTTTTTACTAAAATATCATCAACCAATTCCGTTAAACTTAAAGATTCACTATCTTTAATCAATTCCAAAATCAATTCCTTGAATTTTAACTCTTTGCCGGATTCAATAACCTCAAACATACTTTTATTTTCCATCTGGGCTAAATTTTCTAAACGAGCAATGGTTGTTGCCCCAATTCCTCTTTTTGGGGTATTAATAATGCGCCGTAGAGAAATATCATCATGAGGATTTAAAATCATTCTTAAATAACAAATTAAATCTTTAATTTCTTTCCGACTATAAAAATAAAAACTACCAACAACTTTATAAGGAATATTAGCCTTTAAAAATTGTTCTTCCACAACTCGGGCTTGAGCATTCGTTCGATAAAAAACTGCAATTTCTTTTTTACTAATTCCCTCATTTAATAATTTTTTAATTTCATCAATTACTAAAACAATTTCTTGTTTTTCATTCATCGCCACAAAGTGTTTTAACTTAACACCATCACCACAATTACTCCGTAAATTCTTTTCTTTCCGTTCTTTATTATTTTTAATGACACTATTTGCAGCATCCAAAATCATTTTCGTACTTCGATAATTATCCTCCAAAGCAATAACTTTCGTATTTTTATAATCTTTTTCAAAATTTAAAATATTTTTATAATTAGCCCCACGGAACATATAAATTGATTGATCAGGATCCCCAACCACAAAAAGGTTTTGATATTTTTTAGCTAACAATTTAACAAACTTATATTGAACCTGATTAGTATCTTGGTATTCATCAATCAAAATATACTGAAATTTATCTTGGTAATGTTCTAAAACATCATGATTTTCCATAAACAACTTAACAGGCAACACCAATAAATCATCAAAATCAACCGAATTATTTTGTTTTAAACGAACATTATATTCTAAATAAATTTCATAAGCAATTTTTTCAACTTCCGTATTAAATATTTGCTCAATTTCAACTTCTGACAACATTTCATTTTTAATAAAACTTATTCGATTTCGAACATAAGCAGGGGCGATTTCCTTACTATCATAACCTTTATCTTTTAAAATCTTTTTAATTAAACTTAAAACATCATCACTATCTAAAATTGTAAAATTTCTTGACATTCCTAATTTCATAACATTTTCTCTAATAATTCTTAATCCTAAAGCATGAAAAGTTCCTAAAAAAGCATTATTTCCAGGAACTATTTTTTCTAACCGTTCTTTCATTTCTTTAGCAGCTTTATTAGTAAATGTTATTGCTAGTATTTGGTAGTCTTTTACCCCTTCATTAATTAAATTAGCAATTCGCATCGTTAAAACCTTAGTTTTACCAGAACCAGCTCCTGCGATAACTAAACAAGGTCCTTCCATATGCAAAACTGCCTTTTTTTGTAATTCATTTAAATCATTTAAATCTACCATTTCTATCAACCTCAAAAGTATTTTACCAAAAACTTAAAAAAAAGAACAGTCTTTCATTTTTTAGATAAAAATTAAAAAATAGGACTATTCAGATTTGTTTTTTACAAAATTTCTTAAAACCATATTCTTTATTACAAATGTAATGTTTCATTTTCTATAAACCTTTTAAAATAGTCTTCGACTTCAGGGTGAAAAGAAATTAATTTTTCATAGGCTTTAGTTAAGGGAACTTTTTGTTTTAAATTACTATGGCTAATTTTAGTACTTTTCTTTTTAGGAATTTCTAACAAATAACTTATATCAAAGGGCAACATAAATTGATTTAAAAATTTCCAAGTATAGATATTCATATAATAATTAGCATCGTTTTCTAATTCGGAATTATTATAATTATAATTATAAAAATCAACATCAAAATCGTTTAAAACTGTCTCGGCATATAAAACTTTAGCTAAAGTTGGCTCTAAAATTTCATACCAAGGTTGAAGGGAATGACGATATTCATGAAACATTGTTTGAAATAATTTTATTCTTGATTTCCAATCTAATTTAGAATCCAAAAAGTTTTCAATTCGTTCATGAGAAATTATAATTATATTTTTATGTTCATCAAAAGTTCCACCTGTTAAAGATGAGTTAGAAAATAAAACATACTCAACATGGGAAAGATTTAACAGTAATGATCTTATAATAGCTTCCACGGAATTGACATCTAAATCCACTTTGTTCACAAAATAGTTTGCTAATAATTTTTGGGTAAATTCATAAGGAATAACCCTTCCTGTTCGATTATAATAATTGCATTTTTCTACTAATTGTTCTAAACTATCTTCGGCTTGCATTTTGACAACATAATCGACTTCTTGAAAATATCCTTTATCTTTAAAAATCCTTAAAATGCCAAAATCTCTTGTCATACTCATGGCATTAGTTACAAAATCTAAATCCCAGCTGTTAGAGGCCACCAAGGTTTGAATATCTTCTTTATTAAAGGTGCATTCTCTTACAATATCACGAAATATTTCTTCTTGATAATCATCAATAATATCTTGAAAATCTGGGTCTTGATAGTCATTTTGATAAAGTTTTAATAAAAAGTAGGAATTATCTGATATTAAGGCTTTTTCAAATAAGTTAACAACTAAATCTTTTCTTCGAAAAATTGAGGTTTTAAGACTTCTTATAAAATTTAAAATTGCTCGGATATCAATAAAAATGTCTAATAATTTTTCAATACTTAAATTATTTAAAAAGTATTCAGTTACATTTAAATTTTTAATTTGTTTGCTTACAATAGCTTGGACTACAGGATCTTCTTGAATATAATTTTGGGAAATAAAGGGAACGATTGGCAAAATGTTATCGATATAAGTATATAATAGGTGTTTATTTTTATCGACATCTTTACGACCTAAAAATAATAATTTTTGAAAAGCTTCATTGGTGGTTATTAAATCCATTATCATTAATATTTCATCGACACTGCGTTCATAATAATTTTCGTGTAAATCTTTCATCAATATTTCGATGAAGAAAAAGTCCATCGGACTATTGATATAAGAATCAATACTTATTTTAAAATTATCATTTTCTTCCAATTTTAAAGTTTTAAGGTGTTTACATAACTTATTATAACTAGTTAAAACGTCTAAGAGCAAAATAATATCTTCTTTTTCAACGCACGGTAAATTAGTTAGACGATAGCAAAATCGTTCTTGAAAATATCTTAAGGAATCTAACATTTCTCCTTTTTTTAAATCATCAAGTTCATTTTGTTTAAAACAGTAGGAAACAATATCAATTGAATCGGCCAAAAAATCATTCATTATTTCATATTGATTGTTAAAAAACTCCTCTAATAATTCGGGATTTTTTACTTCGTTTTTTTTAATTTTTTCAATTAGTTTTTCTAATTTTTTTTTATTCATATATATCAACTCTTGCTAATTAAACTTTCTGTATCTTGCATTTCTTTAGGAATGGCAATGTCCATATATTCTAAAATCGTCGGTGCGACATTTGGTAAAGAACCTTTTTCTTTTAATTTTATTTTATTATCGGTTATGATAAAGGGCACTAGGCTAGTTGTATGGGTTGTGACAGGATTACCATTTTCGTCAAGCATTTGATCTGCATTACCATGATCAGCTAACAACACCAAGGTATAAAAATTTTCTTCACATTTTTCGATTAATAATTTTAAACATAAATCAACTGTTGTTACGGCTTTAACTGTTGCATCTAGATTTCCGGTGTGACCTACCATATCGGGATTGGCATAATTAACAAAAATGAAATCATAATCTTTTTCCATACACGCGACAACTTTTTTAGTAACTTCAACCGCGCTCATTTCGGGTTTTAAATCATAAGTTGCCACTTTGGGACTAGGAATTAAAAATTTTTGGCAACCTTCTAATGAGGCATTGCTCTCACCGTCAAAAAAATAAGTAACATGAGCATATTTTTCTGTCTCGGCAATTCGGGCTTGAGTTAAGCCAAGTTTAGATAAATACACCCCAAGGGGATTATTTATAATTGGAAAATCTAAAAAGGAAATAGTTTTAATTTTAGTATCAATTGGGAAGAAACTATAAACTTTTGTATTTTCATTATTGGTAATTAAAAATTCATCAAAGTTTTTCATACAAAAAGGACTTAATATTTGTTTTGCACGATCAGTTCGATAATTCATCCAAATAATAACATCGCCATCAATGATTGGTTTAAATTCGTTTGACTTAATAGGCGGAAAATACTCGTCGGTGATATTTTCTTTATAACAGCGATTAACAACATAAGGAATGCTACTGCCAATAATACCAACACCTCTTGTTATTAATTTATAATATTTTTCTGTTCGGTCCCATTTTTTATCTCGGTCCATTGCATAATAACGGCCACATAATGAGGAAATAGTTCCAATTCCGGTTTCTTTTATTTTGTTATCCAAAATTTCAAAATAATTTAGGAAGGCATGCGTACTAGTATCTCTTCCATCGCTTATTAAGTGAAAATTAATTTTGGTAATTCCTTCTTTAACTAAAATATCGTAAAGTTTTAAAAATTGGTTCATATCACTGTGAACTAGACCATCGCTAAATAAACCCATAATGTGGACTGTGCGATTATTTTCTTTAATATCTGTAAGCATCGAATTAAAAGTTTCACTTTCTAAATAACCATTATCTAAAAAATCATCTTCAATTAATCCATTTTGTTTAAGTAAGCGTCCAGCTCCAATGGTTAAATGGCCAACTTCACTATTACCAAATTGCCCCTTTCGTAAACCAACTGCTTCTTCACTTGCTTGCAAATAAGAATGTGGATAAGTATTCCATAATTCATAAAAATTGACAGGATTAGCAATTTTAACTGCATTTCCTAAATTATTGTCGCTGATGCCAAACCCATCAAATACAACAGTTAATATCTTTTTCATTATTCCCACCTTATAAAAAATATAACATAAAAGTTACAAAAATAAAAGGAATTATGCATTAATCAGCTTAATTCCTTAATTAAACAAATGTCTTAATTTTATTCAATTGATAAAGTAAAGGGATTTCCGGAAGAACCATCTCCCCCTGTAATTTTAACAGAAGACTTTAAATACACGACAGGACGAACTGCATGGACATTGTAGGCATAGCCTTCGGCGACATTACCATCTTTAGTTACATAGGCAATATAGCAAGCCCTAAAGGAATTCGGAACAGGTGTCATTGTCCATTGCGAGTTTTCTCTATCATATAGCCAGTCATTGTTTTCACAAACACTATTATCACTACTACCGTACTTATACCATTGATATAATGGCATATATAAACATTTAACTCTTCTCATATGGTCCCTAGAACCATCAGTTGCATAACCATAATCAGATGGATACATTAAGCCGACTTTTCCTATAAATTCTGTTGTTCTTTGTACCTCATCAGTACAATCGCTATCGCTTTGATCACATAGTTTTCCGATATTTTCACTACGTTCCCAACTATATTCCAAAGGTGTGTAGTTTTGCCAAGTCCAACTAATAGTATATGATGTCCCAGTATTCCAAACTACTTCTTCTATCATATCTCTGGCAAGTGAACTTAAACCCACTTGAGTCCAATCTGGACATTCGGTTTCAACATCTTTATTATTATTGTAGCATTTATTACCTTTATCCATGGCATAAAAGTAATCATTATTCAAAACTTTTTGGATATCAGCTTGACTCCATTCATTTACTCCCGTACCATTATTTACTGCATATTTTGATGAATCCCAACTCAAATTGACTGGTAATTTTTCACGTATTATTTTTAGTAATCTTTCTGTTTTTCCAGAAGATGTCTTTATTCCATCCATTAAACCGATGATTCGCCATTTTTCACAATTTTGATCATCCTGAGTTTCACCTTTACAACTAAAGTAGATATAATTATTCGAATTTGGGCCAATATATCTAATATTATTATATTCATCATTTATTACAGCAGGGGAATAAGTATTATTTTTATCCTTTTCAAATAATTCTTCCATTTTATTCGCAACGCTTTGATTTTCTACATCACCAATCGTCGCAAAATTTAAAGTACATTTTGTTTTTTGAGTTGTATTTAATAAAATTCGCCAATTGGTTCTGTCCCATGAGACTTGTGCACCATTCGTACATTCGGCACTTTCAAAGTATTTTCCTTCTCCTTTAGAGGGAATAACATCTACAGATTTACCATCGACATTAACCGCGATGATTGATATGTCTCCGCTGTTAACTTGAATCTTTCCATTCATTATTGGAAAACTTTGTTCGACTTGGTATTTTCCTAAACTTTTATTTAGTAAATACCCCCCCCCCTAGAGCCATTATTCCTACCATACTTCCAATCAAAATTTTTTATACATTTGCATTTTATTGTAATAAAAAATGTGCAATTTATTTTCTTATGTAAATAGACATGTAAATAACTAAAT
>CANQRX010000008.1 GCA_947626425.1 uncultured Bacilli bacterium
ACCTATAATAAATTTACCATTTTTTGGTTAATTTACAATACCTTGAATGCCTTTTTTAGTTTCGCAAGATGTCTAATGAAGAAATTAAAAAATTTGTTGTATCACCACAACTTTTAGAAGTAATAAAAAATTTATCTAAAAAGGATTTTTCATATAAAAATGAAAGAAAAGAATTAACAACAGAATTTGCTGCATTTGATTTTCGATTAAAAATAGATGACATTATTAATCGGGCGATAATTCATATTAAATATATACCCTCTCAAGATAATGAAATTGCTTATGACGTTACTAAATTAAACTCTTTAGTTCAACAATTTGAAGATTTATATCCAAAAGATGCAAGAGAAAGAAACGGTTACAATCATTTTAGAAAATTGAAAAATGATGTTATCTCAAAATTATTATTTATAATTAACGATATTCAAAATGAAATTGACAACTATTATTTAACTCGTGATTTAATAAATGCCAAAGATGATTGTTTAAAAAACATGGAATATTTTTTAAATCAATCTACAATAAATAACTGGCATGATCAATATGAAAAGGCGATTAAAGCTCACGATATTGAAAAAATGAAATCGATGGTTAACCAAGTTCAAAATATGATACGACAAGAATGGGCTAATTATTTTCAAAATTTAGAAAATATGCCCGATGATAATTTTTGCTTTATTGGTCACAGCACTAATTCGACTGAATTTAATAATGACTTTTATAGTGATTATGTCTCCGCATCATTATTAACTCAAGACTTAACAGATACTTATCGAAGTGGTTTTGGTTTTATTTTAGCACCTAAAAATATTGTAGGTGCCAAAGGACAGGATATGTTTGTAAATAATTATGTAAATAATGACGAATCAATGCTTAATTATAGTTCTATTCCGAAAATCGATCATCCAAAAAGAGTTATCGAAGAAACTACCAAGCAAAAAAATGAAAATATTAAAAATCATATTAATCGAAAAGCCTACAGCGAAGTTATTTTAAAAGGTTTTGAACCAATTGGAATTTTTTGTTTTACAGATGGTTCAAAAAAGATTAATCAAAATCAACAAAATGCCGAAAAATTAAAGATGAGTTTTCCTAATTTAAGTATCCATACCTTTGATGTTATGAAAAGAAAAAAAGGCCAAGATTTAATTGCAATAAAATTAAAACTTTTAAATAATATTCAAGCGAAAGTGGCACCAGATTCTTATGAAATAAAGGAAGATATGTTAAATCAATTTACATATTTTTTTGAGCAATTTGCTATTCTTAAGCAGTCTAGTGATTATGACGAAAAAATGATTGAAGACCTATTTAATTATAATAAAAAATGCTTAGTCCTTTTAACACAAACCCAGCCGATTTATTTAACGGCCAATTTAGAGAAAAAGACATCGAATATATTTTAAGAAAAAATTATAAATATAATTTCGATAGGATAATGGCTGGCGAATCTAAGGCATTTATCCTTAATAATTTAAAACAATTAATTCCTTATAAAGATAAAATAACTAATATGTTTGAAGGAATTGATGTTTTATTAGATATATTACCTAAAATTGATATTACCGAGGAAATGATAAAGGAAATAAATAATCTAAAACCCCTAAATTTCTTAACAATTTCCAAATATCTAGCAACTGAATTAATGAAAAATGTTAATTCTCGCGAAAATACAGCTAAAAATGAATTAGCAAACTTAGAAAAAAAATATAAATCATTAGTTTCCGAATATCAAGAAAGAACATTATTAAAAGAAAAATACCAATATTATCGAGAAATAGATTCCCATAAATATTTCTTTAATATTATAAAAAAAGATTATCAAGAATTAAGGGAAGAATTAAAGGTTGAAAATTTAAAAGATGCAACTCTTAAATTAAAATTGACTGAATTACAAAAGGAAAGTTCAAATTTATCTCAATTAAGTAAAGAAAATTTAGCAAAGAACTATATTGATACTTCTGGGCATTTTGAATATGTAAAAGCCCTCGAAGAAATTAGTTTAAACATTGCCAATCTTTCAAAAAATCCTTTATTAAAATGGAAAAAAATTAAGGATGCTAAAAAGAAAATTAAATATTTAACTAAAGAAGAACAACAAGAACAAAAAAAATTTAAGGCAAAACAGGAATTACAACAAAAATTTTATGAAAATGAGATTAATGCTTTAAATGTCGAAATTGAAAATTTAAAACTTGAGATAGAGTTTAGTAACGAAAAAATTGCCAAATTAAATGAACAATTGGCAACATTGCAAGAAAAAATAAAGTCGTATTATAAATGCGATTCGATTGACCAAGTGGAATCCCAATTAAAAGAAAGTGAACAATTTTTACAGCAATATGACATATTTAATTCTGTTAGATTAATGGATTTACAAGCTAAAATTGAGCAAGTAAATATTTTAATGATAGAAACCCAGTCTACCCTTCAATCAGTCCAAGAAGAAAAAAAGAAACAATAGCAAAAGGAATATAATTAATTATCCAAAAACATAGAAAAAAACTGCCTTTCGACAGTTTTTTTTAATTTAAATATTTATTAATTAATTCTTTCGTTATAACAGGATTAGCCTTCCCTTTTGTTTCTTTCATAACTTGACCTACAAAATAATCAAATAAATTAGTTTTACCATTTTTATATTGAGCAATTTGGTTTTCACTTCTTTCCATAATTGCTTCCACAATTTTGGTTAATTCTTTTTCATCACTAATTTGGGTCATTCCTTCTTTGATATAGGACTTTGGTTCTTTTTGTTCGCTTGCAGCTTTAAAGAATATTTCTTTGGCTTGTTTAGAAGAAATTGTTTTAGCATCTAGGGCGTCAATTAATTGTTTTAATAACCGTGGTTTAATATAAAAATCATTTAAACTTATTTCTTGATGATTTATTTCTCCTAAAATTTGGGTTGTTAACCAATTACAAGCTACTTTCGGATTTATGTTTAAAGAAAGACATTCTTCATAATAATCAACATAAGCTTTTTCTTTAATAATTACCCCAGCATCATAATCAGATAAACCATATTCATTTATATATTTTTGTTTACATTCTAAAGGTAACATCGGAATTTCTTTTTTAATTTCCTCTAGCCATTCTTTAGTAATTTTATATTTTGGAATATTGGGGTCCACAAAATATTTATAATCAATGGCATCGACTTTGCTACGCATATGAATTGTTTGGGCAGTCTCTTCATCCCATCTTCTCGTTTCCTGAATTACTTCATCATAACGGCCTTCATCTTTTAATTTACTTTGCCGTTCAATTTCATAAATAATGGCATCATGGACTCCGCCAAACGAATTGACATTTTTGATTTCAACTCTTGTTCCAAACTCTTTGGCATCTTCATCCATTATTGAAACATTAACATCGCATCTTATTTGCCCTTTTTTCGTATCACCTTCGGATACATCACAAAATTGATAAATACTTCGCATTGTCTCTAAGAAAGCGACAGCTTCATCAGCTGAAGATAGACAAGGTTCAGTTACCAATTCTAACAAAGGAACTCCTGCTCGGTTATAATCAATACAAGAGGTTCCAAAATAATGATCAAGACTTGCCGCATCTTCTTCCAGATGAATATCATGGATTGTTACGGGAACAATTTGGCCATTACATTCAATATCAATTTTTCCATTAATGCCAACTGGGCTTTCCATTTGGGTAATTTGATAACCTTTTGGTAAATCAGGATAATAATAGTTTTTCCGATCAAAATACATATACTGTGGAATTGTACAATTTAAAACCATACTCATTTTTAAAGCATCTTTGACACATTTTTTATTGACAACGGGCAATGTTCCTGGAAAGGCCATATCAATCGGTCTTACATTATCATTAGGTAAGGAATTATAGGAATTACGAGCACTGGAAAAAACTTTGGAATTACTTTTCAACTCACAGTGCATTTCTAAACCAATAACAACTTTATATTTACTCATGACGACCTCCTGCAATTTGATTTTTATATGGCATTGAAGCTTCTAAATGATAAGCGATATTTAATAATAATTCATCATTATAATTGTTGGCTGTTAAATTAACTCCAACTGGTAAATTATCAATGAAACCATTCGGAATAGTAATTGATGGGAAACCACCGAAGTTACCAATTTGTAAATGTTCTTCTAAAGCCGTGGTATTATCAATCATATCAACGTCTTCATCAAACTTTTTCGCAGGTCCACTTCCGACTGGTAAAATGACCGCATCATATTTTTCATAAAGACGCTTCCATTCATCAACTAATAACCGGCGAACCCGTTGGGCATTTTTAAAATAACGTTCTTGATTTTCTTTTTGTAAAACATACGAACCAATTACTAATCTTCGCTTAATAAGTTGCGAAAAACCATTAGTTCGATGGTCCATCATCATTTCTTCCCAATTATTTCCTTTCCCCCGAGGTCCAAAAATAATTCCGGTTAAATTAGATAAATTACTAGTAGCCTCAGCACAAGAAATAACGACATAAACACTTGCTAAAGCATCTAATAATTGTTTATCAATACTTACCTCTTCAACTTTCCAACCTAAATCTTCACATTTATGAATTGTTTCTTGAAAATTTGCTAAATGTTGTTTAAGAGTTTCATCAGCATGCGGATAATTACTAATATCGCATAATTCTTTAATATAGCAAAGACGAACCTCACCTAGTTTTTTGGTTGTAGCCTTAGTTAAATTAATATGGCTTGAATCCCAACTTGTCATATCATTGGGATCTTTTCCTTTCATGGCATCAACCACGATTGCCGCATCTAACACACTTCTTGTTAAAACTCCACAGTGGTCAAGACTTGAAGCAAAAGCAAATAGTCCATATCGACTAATCATTCCATAAGTTGGTTTATAACCAACAATTCCACAGTAGGCAGCAGGTTTGCGAATCGAATCACCCGTATCACTTCCAAGCGCATAAGGATAGCATCCACTCGCAACTGAAGCAGCACTTCCCGAAGAAGAACCCGCACACATTCTTGTTTTATCCCACGGATTTAAAATTTTACCAGTATGGGCGGTTGTTCCGGTTCCCCCAAGTCCAAATTCATCCATCGCCGTTTTTCCAACAATAATTGCTCCGGATTTTTTTAAATTTTCAATGCTTGTCGCATCATAAAAAGGAACATAATCTTTTAAAGTATTGGAAGAAGCCGTTGACAAAATATCTTTAGTAGAGTAATTATCTTTAACCCCAAAAGGAATACCAGACAATAAATCATCGGTAACACACCCGCCTTTCGCGTCATCAACAATGGTTACAAAAGCATTATATTCATCTTCAACTTCATGGCACTTTTGTAAAGATTCAGCAACTAATTGGTCACTAGTAATTTCCTTATTTTTTAAAGCTTCATGAATTTCGGTAATACTTTTTTGTAAAATACTCATTCTCCCACCACCTTTACAACTTCAATTTCGCGACCATCAACTTCATCGGCATTACGAAGCAAATCCTCGATTGGAACTGAATTTTGGGCAACATCTTCCCGTAGTGAAACCTCAAAATCATCTAATGCATGAGTCATTGGTTCGACTTTTTCAATACCTTCAATTTTACTAACAGCTGACACGACTTTATCTATATAATCAAATTCATCTAAAACCATTTTATTTTCTTCACTTGTTAAACCAATTAATAATTTTCGGGCATAGTCATCTACTAATTCTTTGGTAAATTTACTCATTCTTGTCCTCCTTAACTATCGCGATTCCTAATTCTTTTAATTGTGATTCACTAACCAAACTTGGGGCTTCACTCATTAAATCACTAGCACTTTGGGTTTTAGGAAATGCTAAAACATCTTTAATGTCTTCGGTTCCTGCTAAGACCATAACTAATCTTTCAACACCAGGGGCAATACCAGCATGAGGTGGAGTTCCATAATGGAAAGCATCAATTACAAACCCAAATCTTAACCTAGCTTCTTCATCTGATATGGACAAAGCTTTAAAAACTTCTTTTAGTTTTTCTGGGTCATGGTTTCTTACTCCTCCACTTGCTAATTCATAACCATTAACAACTAAGTCATAACTTCTGGATATACAATGTTCGGGATCATTTAAAGTATCCCAGTCTTTAACCGCTGTAAAAGGATTATGTTCGGCTTTCCATCGTTGTTCACTTTCGGAATATTCAAAGAAAGGAAAATCAGTAACCCATAAGAAATTTAAAGCATCTTTATTAATTAAATTTAATTCTTTCGCAATTTTAAGGCGCAAAGCTCCTAAAGAAGTATAAACTATTTTTGGTTTATCAGCGACAATTAAAATTAAGTCGTTATTCGAAATGTCATAAGCTTCTTTAAGTTGGGCAAGTTTTTCACTTTCTAAATTTTTAGCAATTACACCATTAAATTGGTCATTATCATATTTTAACCATGCCAAGCCTTTAGCCCCGTAAATTTTAACAAACTCGGTTAAATGTTCAACATCACTCCGGGAATATTTATCACCATTATTTTTTACAATTAAACAATTAATAATTCCCCCATTATTTATGGCATTTTGAAAAACATTCATTTTAGTTCCATCAAGAATGTTAGTTATATCATTTAATTCCATGGCAAAGCGGGTATCAGGCTTATCAGAACCAAACCGCTGCATTGCACTTTGATAAGTTATCCGCGGAAAATCAGGTAAATCAATATTTTTAACAGTTTTAACAATATGTTTAATCATATTTTCTGTTACATTCCAAACATCCTCTTCATCAGCAAAGCTCATTTCTAAGTCAATTTGGGTAAATTCTGGTTGTCTATCAGCCCGAAGGTCTTCATCACGGAAACTACGAGCAATTTGATAGTATCTTTCAAAACCAGAAACCATTAATAATTGTTTAAATATTTGAGGACTTTGCGGTAAAGCATAAAAAGAACCTTTATTAATTCGCGATGGAACTAAATAATCCCGTGCCCCTTCCGGAGTTGATTTACATAAAATCGGTGTTTCAATTTCCAAGAAATCCAAACTATTTAAGTATTCCCGGGCTGCTTTAATAATGTTATGTCTTAAAATAATATTGTTTTTTAATTTATCTCTTCTTAAATCCAAATAACGATATTTTAAACCAACATTTTCATTAATGTTTTTATCTTCATAAATATTAAAAGGAACAACATCACTTTTACCTAAAATTTCAATATGTTCGCACATCAATTCCACCATTCCAGTCGGTATATTAGGATTAATCATTTCCGGAGTTCGTTTCAAAAGTTCCCCTTCGACTTTAATACAATATTCATTTTTTAAATCTTCGGCAATTGTAAAATCATCTTTTAAAAAGCCGCGATTAAAAACAACTTGACAAATACCTGACCGATCTCTTAGGTCAACAAAAATAACTCCTCCCATATCTCGGCGTTTATTTACCCAGCCATATAAAGTTAATTTTTGGCCAACTTCCTTTTCTGTTAATAAACCATTATTTATCTTTTTCATCTTTCCACCTCACTAAAATTCACAATTATTGGGAGTTCTTGGATAAGCAATTACATCCCTTATATTATCAACACCTGTTAAATAAATTAAAAGACGTTCAAAGCCCATTCCAAATCCAGAATGAACACAAGTTCCATATTTTCTTAAATTCAAATACCATTCTAGTTCCGAAATATCCATTTTTAATTCTTCCATTCGACTTTTTAATTTATTGTAGTCTTCTTCTCTTTGACTTCCACCCATTAGTTCTCCCGAACCAGGAACAATTAAATCAACCGCGGCAACAGTTTGACCATCTGGATTTTGTTTCATATAAAAGGCTTTTATATCTTTAGGCCAATCGGTAATGAAAACTGGTCCATGAAAATAATCTGTTAAATATTTTTCATGTTCTTTCGCTATATCTTCCCCATAGTTTGGAGCAAATTCAAAATCAACTTTAGCCTCTTTTAAAATAGTAATTACTTCTTCATGCGTTTTACGTGTAAAATTACTAGCTACTAAATCATTTAATTTTTGTAAAAGACCGGGAGCCGTAAATTTTTCTAAAAATTGTAATTCTTCATTACCATTTTTTAAAACATAACTAACAATATATTTTAAAAACTCTTCTTCAATATCCATTAATTGGTTTAAATCACAAAAGGCAATTTCGGGCTCAATCATCCAAAATTCGGAAGCATGAACTTTCGTGTTGGAATTTTCAGCTCGAAAAGTTGGTCCAAAAGTATAAACTTTGGAAAAAGCCATTGCAAAAGTTTCCGCTTGAAGTTGAC
This sequence comes from uncultured Bacilli bacterium, assembly GCA_947626425.1. Lineage (GTDB taxonomy): Bacteria > Bacillota_I > Bacilli_A > RF39 > UBA660 > Ventrenecus. The sequence continues at coordinate 8,229 of CANQRX010000008.1, forward strand.
CAGAAACAGTTAAACCACTTTTTTTACCAAAAAAATCTTTTTTATAATCAACTTCTTTATTTAACTTTTCAATTGGTAAAGTAGTTACCTGAAACATTTCGCCTGCTCCTTCACAATCACTTCCTGTTATAATTGGAGCATGAAAATATACATAGCCTCGTTCTTGAAAATATAAATGAATGGCCATTGATGCAAGAGAACGAATCCGAAATATTGCTTGAAATAAATTAGCCCGAGGACGAAGATAAGCAATACTTCTTAAAAATTCCCGAGTGTGTTTTTTAGGCTGTAAAGGATATGTTTCATCACAATCACCTAAAAGTGTTATTTTTTTAACTTGCAATTCAATATCTTGATTTTTACCATTGCTTTTTGTTAAAATGCCCACGACATTAATAGCACTTCCGTTTTTTAGAGCCACAGCTTCATTAAAATTAGCTAAATCTTTATCATAAATTAATTGCAAATGCTTAAAAGTTGTTCCATCGGCAAAATCAATGAACCCAAATTCTTTTTGAGGACGATGGTTTCTAATCCAGCCATTTAACTCAACTTCCTTATTTATTAATTCATCTTTATTGGTAAATAATTTATTTAATTCCATAATTTCTTGTCCTTTCTAAAACTTTCAAAGAATACCTTTCACTTAATTTAATAACTTCAAAAAGATCCCAGTCATCATAAATATTTTGACAATTTTGATTGTACATATTAAAAACCTGAAAAAAATCATAAGCCAAAACAATGTTTTCTTGTAATAAACTATAATAAAGTTGACTAACATAAGTATCATAACCAGTTTTATATTTACCATATTTTAACCAATTAACTTTCTTAGCGATTTCCAATAAAGTATCACATGTATTATTTAATTTAATAGCTTCATCATAAGTTGTGGGATAAAGCATCTTTATTAAACAATGTAAATCTTCAAAAAAATCTGGAGATAACTTTTCTTTTCCTAACCAATTACGATAAGCAAATATTACATCTTCTAATCCTACAATTGAATTTAAAGTTTCCGTTTTAATAATTGGAGTATTTTCATTTTCTTTTAAATTCCTTTTTAATAATTCTAAAGCTGGAATATCACTATAATAATAATGAAAATATGTCCGTAATTCTCGTTCTAATTCTTTTTTGCTTAAAAAATTATTTTCATAAGCATCAATTGAATCTAATAAAATTGTTGTTTCATTTTGCATGTTATTTTCCTTTCTAACAAATAAAAACCTAGATTCATGTAAGGACGAGGAAAAACCCCGCGGTGCCACCTTACTTCACCTAGGCTCTTATTTTTGGTATCGCAAAAATATGCGTTCTTAAATTTATGAAAGCTGTCTTTTCAAAAAAAGATTATAAACAGTTTCACCAACCCTGCTCTCTCTTTTAATAAATCTTTAATTTACTTTTTCTTTCTTTAAGAAGATAAATTTATTTTAAAGCTTTTTTAAACTTTAGTCAACGAATTTTTTTATTAGAATATGCTTATTAGAAAAATTAGTTGCGATTAATTCATAGCTTCAACAATAATATCTTGTAATTTTACAACATCATCGGTGTTGTATGTAGCTTTGCCTTTTACACAGGCTGCTAAACCGTAGGCACCTACAAGTTTGTTTTCATCTGGCTTAGCTATTGTATCTAAAATTCTAACCGCATCATTGGTATCAATAATTCCATTACCTGTTACATCCCCTATAACGACAATAACATTGTAATCAATTACTTCTTCACCATCTTTTAAAACGACAACGCACCCTGTACCTACTAATTCATTGGCATTCATTACTCTGCCATCTTCATGTTCTACTGTAATAGTATATTCTGAATCTACATCTTTAAATAATTCTTTTACTTCATCAACTGTTTTTGCAACACTAGCATTGTCATTCTTTAATAAACCTTTTCCAGTCATAATTTTACTATCTTCCTCAACATTTAAATCTGATGAAGTTGATGATTCTAATGCTAATTGGGGATAATTTTTAATTTCGATTTCATTTGGTGATAAATCTGTATTTTCTATTGGTAACGTTGCATCGTTTGGAACAAAAACGCTATTGGCATACCAGTTTTCATCACTTTGAATCCAGTCGGTTACAGCAAGTTTGTTATTTAAAGAACTTAAGCCTTCTCCTAAAATAATACCCATTTTTGGTGTTTCTTTAATATCTGTCGTAACAGTCTGAGCAAGGATGGCAGGCATTTTTTCAGCACCTATAGCTTTAACATGACCATCTTTAATATCTATGTTACCATTAGTCGTATATATACCATAACCACTTGTACTACTTGCCACTACTTCACCACTCGAAATAGTAATATTTTCTCCTTGCATAGCCGTTTTATTACTATTTACAGTTATCTTTGAATCACCAGAAATATTTAAAGATTTTTCCGCAAGAATTCCCTTGCCTTCATTTGACGTAGCCTCAATAACACTATTTTCAATAACAACATTTCGAGCTGAAATTACTTGAAAATCTTTGTAAGCAGAAAGTTTTAAATGTCCACCTTTAATTGTAACATCGCGTTTTCCATTAGCAGAAGAAGCACTAATAGCTGGGCGGTAACTTTCTTTCCCTTGTCTAATTTCATAAGCCTGTAATTCTAAGGAAGCATCATCAATCGCTTCAATAACTATATTACAATTAGCTTGAATGGAAACAGTTTCTTCTAAAAATTCAGGACCTCTTACTTGATCTGGATGTTCTTGATTGTGTTCTGCTAAAGCCTCTTTTGTTTCTTCAATCATTGATTTGTAAATATTTTTTCCTTTTAATTTAATCGTTACTGTATCATCAGGGTCAACGGCATCAAAATAAAGAATAAAATTTGCCCTATTTAATGCATCATTATATCTTTTTAAAAATTCGCTAAAATTAACACTATCAATAGTAATTGTCGCCGTAGCTGGATCCCAAACGACACTGCCATAACCGTCACTTTCTAAATCACGGCGTTCCCAATGTTTATTCACTTTATCTTTATTTAAAACTACCCCAGAAAGTTGAAGACTGTTAAAACGATCTTCCGTTAATGATGGATTAGAATTATTTTTTTGGTATTCACTTTTTTCATCTTTTACTTGAGAATAATCAAATTCAGTAACATCACCTGTATATTTATAAACTTTTTCTTCTGCCAAAACACTTTTAGAAAATGTTGCGAGTAATAAGAAAATACACACTATACCAAACCATGTTTTTTTTATCTTTTGTAATCTCATATTTTCACCTTCCAATTTTTATTTTTTTCTTGCAATTACAACCATTCGGCCATCTTCCTTAGAATATTCACACGTTGAAAGGGTAATGAATTCATCTTCATATTCTATATTTACACCCGTATCATATAATGATAATTGCTTTATATTGTCTCGAAAATTTAAAAATGCTTCTTCGGTTTCAAAATTATATTCTTTATAATATTTAAATACATTATCACTTTTATTAAACACTTGCGAAACGAAGGCTGCAACTATTTCATATTCAGCCGTCTCATACAAAGAGTCAAAACGTATCGTCTGATGGTTAAGATAAAAATTCTTGTCTTTGTATTTTACTAAATCATGAAACATACTACCATTATTCATGTTATGGCCATGAATAATCAAATTATCATCTCTTGGTTCTACAGTATTGTACTTATCTACAAAAAAACTACCTTCAATACGTTGTTGTTTATCAAAACCATGGGAAAGATAAAAATCATCGGTGGCTGTATAAACAACAGGTCCATCAATATTTGTACCCTCAATATGGATATATCCAACTAAATCAGAATTTTGATTGTAAAGCTTTTCCATATAATCAAGCATCTGTACAAATTCATCCTCATCACTAACAGGTGGCAACAAAACTTCTGGATTTTCATAATGAACATTTTTCTTTGTACGTAAAACCATAGCAATAGTTGATGTAACAAAAACAGCTCCAAGAATAATAAATACCAAAGCCCATTTTATATTTCTTTTTAATTTAGTATGATGTTTTTTTCCCCGAGATGAATACGTTTTCATTAAATCCCCTTTCAAAAAATAGCGAGGAAATTTTTTCCCCGCTAAATTAATTTTTCTTTAATCGATTTTTACGTAATAATATTACAGCTAAAGCGGTTCCAGAACATATAGTTAGTAAAGCAACAGGCCAAACAATAACACTTACATCTCCAGTTTTTGGAACATCATCTTTTTCACTTGAGTTTGAATTGTTATTTTCACTTATATTTGAATTATTATTTTCACTTGGTTTTGAATTGTTATTTTCGCTTGGATTTGTAACTTCTTCTAAAGCCTTTATAGCATTAGTTACATTGGTTGTTACTTCATCAACTTTTTCTTGATTAGCATTATTATCATTTAAAACTTTTAAAGCTTCATCAATTGCTTTATTTAAATTTTCTAATGATTCATCAGTATATTTTTTATCATTATTTAATAATTTTTGGGCTTCATCAATTGCTTTTTTTAGTGATGTTTTATTTATTTCGACTTCACTAGGATTATGAGGTTCATTTGCAACTTCTTCTAAAGCCTTTATAGCATTAGTTACATTGGTTGTTACTTCATCAACTTTTTCTTGACTCGCACTATTATCATTCAAAACTTTTAAAGCCTCATCAATTGCTTTATTTAAGTTTGCTATTGATTCATCTGTATATTTTTTACCATTATTTAATAATGCTTGCGCATCTTCAATTGCTTTTTTTAACAATGTTTTATCTACTTTTTCTTCACTAGGATCTTGAGGTACTGCAACTTTAGCAGTAGCTGTTACTGCTTTACCTTCAATATCCGCAATTGAACTAGCACTTCCGTCTCCTGTTGTTCCATGTAACTCACTTACTGTAAAATTAATTTCTGAACCAGGAGTTGCATCACTTTTAACTGTGTATATATAAGTAATTGTTAAACTTTCTTTTGCCCCACTTGATGGTCCTGCAATTGCGAAAGCGTTCTCACCATTTGGTGCTGTAATTTTGTCATTATCTCTTGTTGCATCAACATAGGTTATATTATTACTTATATCAATTTTTCCTTGAGCTCCAGACACTTTTGTATCGGGATTATTAATCGTTATCGAAAACGAAATTTCTTCACCAGGTGAAACTACACTAGAGCTAGGAGTTACTTTAACCGTTGCTGTCGCAAAAGCAACTTTTGTAACACTGAAAGCCATGATAAATGTAATAATCACCCCGAGTATTTTTGTACCATTTTTCTTCATTTTTATCTCCTCTTCCGTTATTCTTTGGCTTTTTCAACGCTATCTAAAAGCAATACTACATCATTTGTTGATAGTTCACTTTCTAAACTAAAATGAGCAGCCGTTTCAAATACACCTTCAAGTTTATTATCATTAGGACTAGCAATGCTATCTAAAATTTTAACGGCATCATCAGTATTAATAAAAGCATCACCGTTAACATCACCGGTTACAATAATTGTTACTTCATCAATAACTTCGCCTTCCTTAGAAAGTTGGACTTTATAGCCCGTACCAACAGGCAAACTTCCTTCAATTTCAGAACCGTCTTTATTAACAATTTTGATTGTAGCATTTGCTCCACTTATTGTTTCAAATTTTGCTTTTACTTCACTTGCTGTATTACCAGAATCACCTTTGCTCATATCAGAACCACTTACGGTTTTACTACTGCTATCAAGTTTGATTTTACTATCACCTTCAGCGGTTGCCTCATTATCAAGTTTAAGTTCTTCAAAAAGAATAAATTTTACTTTATAAGTAACTTCTGTTTTAAATTTTTCATTATCCTTATCAGTTACTTTAACTTGGAATGATTGACCATCTAATTGACCAATTCCTCCAGTTGCCTGAAGTGTACCATCTTTACCTTTAAGACCCAATGTTAAGATAAATTTAACAATTGTGCCGTTATCTTGCGAATTACCTTGTAAACTATCAAGATTTATTGTTCCGGCTCCAGTTGCATCATTAACTGACGCGATTGATGTTACTTTATCCTTATTAGCAAATAACTTTTCAACAAGCACTGTTATGATATTATCATAAACATTATTTTTATCAGCACTTTTAATAGGATAATTAGAATCAAACATTTTAACAATTACTTCATTATCACTATTTAATTCACTTAATTGAGCATAAGGATTACCATTATTATCCATAGCTTCATTAGAGGCTTTAATTCCCTCGGTAATAATGTTATCAATATCTTCTTCGTTAACTCTTTCCATAGTTTTAAAATCAACAGTATAAGTAACTTCTTGGTTATCACCATATTTTACTTTAACTTGGAATGATTGACCATCTAATTGACCAATGCCTTCAGCTGGCTTTAAATTACCATCTTTACCAGTAAGACCCAATGTTAAAATAAATTGAACAATGGTGCTGTTATCTCGGTCATCACCTTGTAAACTAGATAAAGTTATTGTTCCGGCTCCAGTTGGATTTTTTACCGATTCAATAGATGTCACTTTATCCTTATTGTCTGATAATTTTTTAACAAGCACTTTTATAATGTCTTCATAGACATCGCCATTACTACTTTTAATTGGATAGTTTTCATCATACATTTTAACTGTAACTTTGTTATCCTCACTAAGTTCACTTAATTGGGCATAAGGATTACCATTATTATCCATAGCTTCATTTGAGGCTTCAATTCCATCAATAATGATTTTATCAACCATTTCTTCCGTTACTTCACTAGCAGCTTTTACATATGGAGCAACAACGACACTTACCGGTAATATTGTCACTAGCAAAAATGCACCTAATTTTTTTGAAATATTTTTCATTTTTCCCTACTCCTTTCCAATTTAATTTTAGCATACACCCCCCCCCCAACGTCAATTGAAAATTTTCGATAGTTAAGCTTTTAATTAGATATTTTTTTTAAATAATAATCTTTTACAATTATGCATTAAATAGAACCATTTAAAAAAAAGCAACACTCAAAATTATTATGTTGCAGATTTTAAACTATTTAATTTCGCAGATGGCCCCATCTTTTTCAGCTTCATTTTTACTATCTTCTAAGGTACTTTGATCATCTTTTAAGCCTTCAAAACCTTGAGCCGCTAAATCTTCTTCGCTAGCCTTATCAACATCAATGTCTAAAATGGTATTATATTCATAATTTTGGTCATTAACATTAACTTTTAAACTCATACCTTCTTTAGTAAATTCTTCACTATTCTCATTCATGCTTTGTTTGTATTGTTCCCAGTTTTCTTGAACATCTGAATCAGTAATGGTTGTATTAACTTCCATTGTCATATGCGTTAACTTGTCATTTTTGTAAGTCATCGAAATTACTTCTTCAATTTTTAATCCATCTTCATCTTCCGTCGTCGTACAAACTAATTTTTGCTCTTTGGCATCACCACATCCGGTAATTAAAATAACAAGCAATAAACTTAAAAATAACATCTTCAATTTTTTCATCTTACTCTCCCTCACTTTTTAACTAATTTACTATATTTTCCTAATAATTACAACTATAAAAATTGAAAATTATAATTCTTCTAAACCATCTAAAAAATCTTGAAATTCTTTAGGTAAAGGCACTTGAAAATGGAGATTTTCTTTCGTTATTGGTTCGGTAAAAGATATTTCACTAGAATGTAAAAATTGGCCAAAAGAAGTTGTTTTATTTTTTTGATAAACTGGATCATTAACAATTGGATAACCAATATATGCTAAGTGAACGCGAATTTGATGAGTTCGGCCTGTTTCTAATTCACATGAAATTAAAGTATAATCTTTAAATCTTTTTAAAACCGTGACATGAGTAACAGCATGTTTACTATTTTTATCCGTCACTGCCATTTTTTTCCGATCATTTAAGTTTCTTCCAATTGGAGCATCAATGGTTATATGATTATGTTTTAAAACACCTTTAACTAAGGCAATATAGGTTCTTTTTACTTTTTTTTCTTGAAAATCATGAGCCAAAATTTCATGAGCTTGATTATTTTTAGCCACCAAAATTAAACCAGATGTATCCTTATCAATTCGATGCACAATTCCAGGTCGAAAACTGCCATTGCAATCACTTAAATTATTGGTATGATAAAGTAAGGCATTAACTAATGTATGAGTATAATTACCATTACCAGGATGAACCACCATCCCACTTGGTTTATTAACTAATATGACATTGTCATCTTCAAAAACAATATCTAAAGGTATATTCTCAGGTTGACTATCCATTTTAATTTCCAATTCTTTAACAATCGTAATAACATCTTGTTCTTTAACTTTCGCATTCGCTTTGGTTGGTTTCCCATTTAATAAAATACATTCTTCATTTATCATTTTGGCTATTAAAGACCGCGAATAATCCGTATGTTCACTTAAGTATTTATCAATTCGTAAATTGTTTTCCTTAACGATTATTTCCATTTTTTTCACCCTTTCTTAATATATAAAAAATAACAAATAAACTAAAACCAATAACAATAGCAATGTCAGCTATATTAAAAGTTGGAAAATGGTAGCCGCCAAAATTAAAATCGAAGAAATCTCTTACACCCTTACAAAACAAGCGATCCCAAAAATTACCAATAACTCCCCCGTAAATTAAGGAAAAAATAATTGTTTTTTTTAAATCATCGGGAATTTCTTTTTCAATACTGCGAATTATTCCAAAGCAAATAACCGTCATTATTAAAATAAATAAACGATGCCCTGAAAACAAAGAAAAAGCTCCACCTTGATTATAAACAAAATCTAAATTAAAAAAATTAGGAATAACAACAATAGTTTTAAAAAAATATTTTTCAATGATAAATTTAGATATTTGATCACTTAATATTATACTTAAAATTAAAAGTATTTGCTTTTTTTTCATACAAAATTCCTTTCAAGTTTATTATACACGTATATTTTCCAATTTTAAAGCCAAATTAATAATGTGATTGATATGGAAAAAAGAAATTTAATTGAAAATTTTTGTGAATTTGTTAAAGATGGTAGTTGTAGTTTTACAGCCGTTGCTAAAATCTCGGAAATTTTAAAATCCAAAGGTTTTAAAAAATTAGAAGAAACCGATAAATGGCAGTTAGAAACCGGTAATTATTTTGTCACCAGAAATGATGCGACAATCATTGCCTTTACTATTCCAAAAGATTATTTTAGTAGTTTTATGATTTGCACAACTCATTGTGATAGTCCATCCTTATGCTTAAAACCTCAAGGCGAACATGAAAAAAATAATTATAAAAAATTTAATGTCATGCCTTATGGTGGTTTATTAAATTATGGATGGTTAGACCGGCCTCTTTCTCTTGCGGGTCGGATTGTAATTAAAAATAATGAGCAAGAATTAACTAATAAAATAATTGATTTAAAAGAAGCTATTGCCGTTGTTCCAAGTGTCGCCGTTCATCAAAATGATAAAGCCAATTCCAATTTAGACTTAAATGCCCAAGATGATTTACAACCAATTATCTCTTTAAAAACCAACCAAAGTTTAATGGATTATATTAAAGATTTTTATCAGATAAATGGCGAAATAATGGATTATGACCTTTATTTTTATAATATAGAAGAACCCCAATTAATTGGTTTAGAAAAAGATTTATTAGTTTCCCCCCGAATTGATAATTTAACCAGCGTTTATTCTGCCTTACAAGGTTTTTTAGAAAGTAACAATAAAGCCATCAATGTTTTTGTTGCTTTTAATAATGAAGAAATAGGCAGTCTTACCAAAGAAGGTGCCGAAAGTAGTTTTTTACTAGATATTTTAAAAAGAATCGCTACTTCTCTAGAATTGGATTTAGCTAAAACCCTCGCCCATACTTTTGTGGTTAGTTCGGATAATACCCACGCTATTCACCCAAATCATGAAGAATACATGGATGATACAGGTAATTTAGATATAAATAAGGGCCTCGCTATTGTTAAAGAAGTAAATTCTACGACTGATGGTTATTTTTCAACTCTTTTTAAAATGATTTGTAACCAAACTAAAGCTTTATACCAAGATGCAACGATTAAAAATGATATTTCTTCTGGTTCCACCTTATCAACCCTATCGCTGCGGCATGTCAGCGTTAAATCGATTGATATTGGCATACCTCAACTTGCCATGCACTCCTCATTTGAATGCTGTGGCACCGAAGATATTTATTATTTATATTTAGCAATTAAACAATTCTATCAAACTTATATTAAAATTGATAAAGAAAAGACAAAACTTATTTTTTCCTAGGTTTTGTCTTTTTTTCTTTATGATTTTCTTTATTTTTAACTTCCGTAATTTTTGCATCCACTAAATTGCTAGCCTTTTCTTGAATATTCCATAAAGGTAAAGCCTCATCGTAAACGACTTTTGTATTTGCTAAAACATCATGTAATCCCCGGCCATCAGCTCTTACTAAAATCATAAACAGATTAATATACATTATTATATAACCAACAAGATTTATATTTTGATAAATAGGTAAATATTTATCAACTTTAAACATATAAACAATCAGTAATTCTAAAATTGGAATTAATAAATTATATAAAACAACTGCTCGCACAAAATAATTAGCTAATGTTAATTTTTTTTCTTTAACCGGAATGATTTTTAACCTAAAAAACTTCTTACCAATTGTTTGTCCTTTTAAATAAAATTGAACAAATATAAAATAAATACCAAAACAAATTGTTGAAATAATAACATAACTGATATTTAAGCGATATAATTCATAAGCAATCGGAATAATCGCCTGATTAAATTCTTCTTCACTTATTTCATCTTTTTGAAATTGTTCATTAACATTAATAACTTCACTATATTTAATATTATAAGCTTCTTTAGTTGGATTAAAAAAAGGAATTAGCATTACGATATAAATAATAATTGTGACAATTAAATAATCAATTAGATAGGCACCAAATCTTTTTAATATTGTACCCATTTTAAATTACACCTCACTTACAAAGGAGATTATAACATAAAAAAGTTCAATTTACTAGATACCATAAATAAAGGGTTTGTCGGTGTTTCTTGAACTTTTTTAATAAGGTTTAGTAAATTAAGTTATGTTAGTAAAAAGTTTAAAAATATATTTTTTTCATTTTGTCGGGTATTTTCTTGGATTTTACCCTACGTTATGTCAAAATTATAAAAAGGTGAAAACAATGATTTATTCATACAAAGAACTTTTAAAAAGTATGGTACTAGATATAATATTAAGAAAGCAATTGATAATAAAGAAAATAGGGTTAGTCAAAAAATGAATTGAGCCATTTTATTCAAAATTATGTAAACATTTAAGTTTTATTATCCTTATTTTCCTTCCTCAACGTAGTATCCATATCCAGAGACATAAATTAAAACTTGTCCTTCATCAAATATGCCAATTTTTCTACTTAAATGTTACATTTGCAAAACGAATTCCATTTTCAAATATTTATAATTACATAAAATCCTTTTGATTACATTAGTTATTTTCTAAAAAATTAATTGCCATCATAGCCGCGATAGTTCCATCCGCCGTTGCCGTTGTAAGTTGCCGAATCTTTTTTTGCCGAACATCTCCTGCGACAAACAAACCTTCAATATTGGTTTTGGTACTATCATCAGCTTCGACTGTTCGATCACTAGCTAGATTAATAAGGTTTTCAACTAGTGTAGTGTTAGCTACTCGACCTATGGCCACGAAAAGTCCATCAACTTTTAAAGTTGTTTTTTTATTATTTTTAACATTTTGAATAACAATTTCTTCTAAAGAATCTTTGCCAATTAATTTTTCAACAACTGAATCCAAATAAAATTCCACATTTTTTTTAGTTTTTAATAATTCAACTTTTTTAGCCTCAGCCCGAAATGTATCACGACGATGAATTAAGTAAACTTTTTGGCATAAGTTAGCCAGATACAAACAATCTTCAATCGCCGTATTACCTCCACCAATCACGGCTACGACCCCGTCTTTAAAGAAAGCCCCATCACAAGTCGCACAGTAACTAATTCCTTTTCCAATTAAATTTCGTTCGTTTTCTAAATCGAGCATTTTGGTTTTGGAACCCGTTGCTAAAATAACCGTTTGAGAATAAAATTCTTCTTTTTTGGTTTTAACAATAAACTTGGAAGCCTCTTTTTTGATTTCTAGGACTTCACCATATTTTTCTTCCATACCTAGTTCTTTGGCTTGTTCATACATACTACTACCTAATTCCATACCGGAAATTTCTTTAAATCCGGGATAATTAACTACATTTTTACTTTCAATAATCTGGCCCCCAAAATTTTGTTTTTCAATTACTAAAACAGATTTATTGGCCCGTAAGCCATAAATCGCGGCTGCTAAACCAGCAGGCCCGCCCCCAATAATTAAAATATCGTATAGCATAACATTCTCCTTGCCAATTAGTTTTCTTTTTGATCGGTGGAACCAAAACCACCTGTCCGTACGTTCTCGGATACAACATCATTATCGACCATTAAATATTTTAAAAACATTACTTGACCAATAACATCTCCTTTTTTGACATATAAATCTTCGGTATTAAAATTATAATATTGAAAGAAAAAATGGCCATCATTACTTTCATTACCATAATAATCTTTATCTACTAAACCAATACTATTACTCATAATAAATCCTTTTTTGGGGCCTGAACTGCGATTTAACAAAACAAAACATTCATCATCTTGACAATAAGCTTTTAAACCGGTGGGAATTAAAGTCGGTTTCATTCCTGGTTTATATGGGGGTATTACAATATCACAAGCCGCTTCCACATCATAAGCTGCTGAATACTTAGTTTTTCTAACTGGTAAATTAATATCTTTGTCTAAATAATCTTTAACAACTTCAAAACCCCGAAGTTTTTTCATAAATCCACATCCTTTTCCAAAAACATTATATCCTAATCTTTAATATTTGTCATATAAAAGTGTAATTCTCTTTCCCTTTACTACAATTAAACCATCTTCTTTTAAATACTTAATTTCCCTAGACATTGCACTTCGATCAATCGCTAGAAAATCCGCAAGTTCGGTAAAATTAAAAGGCAAAATAAATTCTCTTTTTCCCACATTGTTTGATTCAATATTAAAATACTCTAACAATTTATTTCGAATTGATTTTTTGGTTAATATTTCAATTCGTTCATTTTTCATTTTCATTTTTTCATTCATAATTTCTAAAAGGTTTTTCATAAACTGTTGATGGTAATGTCTATCTAATGATAAATTTAAAATACTATCAAAATCAATAATATAAATAACACTTTCTTCTTTGGTAAATATTTCATATTCATTACCTCTTAAAGGAGAAATATCGCTGCCAAAAATATCGGCCGGCTTTAGCTCATCAATAATCGTCCGATTGCCACTGTAGTCAGTTTTAATAATTTGTAAACTTCCGGTTATAACTAAACCTACAATATTTTTTTCGGTAATTTTATCTAAAATATATTCATTTTTAGAAAATTTTAAGCGGGTTGCCTCTAAAGTGTAAAGTAACTTTTCTTGATTTTTACCTTCAATATTGTGAAATAAATTGATCATTTTGCACCTCGCAAAAAAAGAATAACATATTTTACATTTTGTTGCAAATGCAACACATAATTAATTTATAGTATGCTATAATTGGTTCGTAAAAGAAAGGTAGAAAAAGATTTTTATGAAAATAATTAAACGTGATGGACACATGGTCGAATATTGTCCAGGAAAAATTGAAAATGCAATCCAGAAAGCAAACAGCGAAGTTGATGAAGAAGAACAAGCAAGCCCAACTCAAATCAAAAATATTATTAAATATATTGAAAAATTAGGCAAAAAAAGAATGCTTGTCGAAGATATTCAAGACATAATTGAAGAAAAATTAATGAGTATTGGTAAATATAAATTAGCAAAAAAATATATCACTTATCGTTATACAAGAGAATTAGTTCGCAAAAGCAATACAACGGACTTAGCTATTAAAGAATTAATTGATGGCGAAAGCGAATATTGGAATACAGAAAATTCTAACAAAAATGCTCGAGTTGTAACGACTCAACGCGATTATCTTGCCGGAATTACCAGCACCGATATTACCAGAAGATTTTTACTACCCGAAGATATAGTAAGAGCACATGATGAAGGAATTATTCATTTTCATGATGCCGATTATTTTGCCCAAAATGCACTACACAACTGTGATTTAATCAATCTAGAAGATATGTTACAAAATGGGACAAATATAAATGGGGTCATGATTGAAAAACCACACCGTTTCTTAACCGCAATGACAATCGCTACTCAGTTGATTACTGCTGTAAACTCTAGTCAATATGGTGGATGCACAATTACTTTAACTCACCTAGCTCCTTTTGTTCGCGATAGTTATAATAAATATTACGAAAAATATAAAAATCGCAAATTTTCTAAAGAAAAATGCGAACAATATGCTAAAGAAGATTTAATCAACGAAATTAGAGATGGTGTACAAACTTTCCAATATCAAATAAATTCGATGACAACCACAAATGGTCAAGCACCTTTTTTAAGTGTTTGTATGTACTTAGGTGAAACCGAAGAATACAAAGAAGAACTTGCGATGATTATTGAAGAAGTTTTAAAACAACGAATTGTAGGTATGAAAAACAATAAAGGCGTTTACATCACTCCTGCCTTTCCAAAACTTTTATACATTTTAGAGGAAGACAATATTCATGAAGATAGTAAATATTGGTATTTAACGAAATTAGCCGCTGAATGTACAGCTAAAAGAATGGTTCCTGACTATATTTCCGAAAAAATTATGAAACAATTAAAAGTTGATAAAAATGGTAATGGTCAATGCTATCCATGCATGGGTTGTCGCTCTTTCTTGACTCCTTATGTCGATGAAAACGGTAAACCTAAATACTACGGTCGCTTTAATCAAGGCGTTGTAACAATTAATCTTGTTGATGTTGCTTTGAGTAGTGATAAAAACATGGAAGAATTTTGGAAAATATTAGATGAAAGACTCGAATTATGTCACCGAGCTTTACAAATCCGGCATAAAAGATTAAGTAAAGCAACTAGTAATGTTGCCCCAATTTTATGGCAACATGGAGCTTTAGCCAGATTAAAACCAGGTGAATCAATTCACGATTTACTTCACAACGGTTACTCAACTATTTCTTTAGGATATGCGGGCTTATATGAATGTACAAAATTCATGACCGACCACTCTCATACCGACAATGGCGAAGGTAAAAATTTTGCCATCGAAGTCATGAAAAAATTAAATGAGGCTTGCAAAACCTGGAAAGAAGCCGAAAATATTGATTATAGTTTATATGGAACTCCTATTGAATCAACAACTTATAAGTTTGCCAAATGCTTAAAAAATCGGTTTGGTGTTGTTAAAGGTATAACCGACCGCGATTATATAACTAATTCTTATCATGTTCCTGTTTTTGAAGAAATTGATGCTTTTGATAAACTAAAACTAGAAAGCGAATTTCAAGCTCTTAGTCCAGGTGGGGCGATTTCCTATATTGAAACCCCAAATTTAACAAATAATTTAGATGCGATACTTGAAGTTATAAAATATATTTATGATACAATCATGTATGCCGAATTAAATACAAAATTAGATTACTGTCATGAATGTGGTTATACTGGCGAAATATTAATTGATGATAACTTAGAATGGTATTGCCCACAGTGTGGAAATCGTGATCATGATAAATTAAATGTTGCCCGTCGGACCTGTGGTTATATTGGTTCTAATTTCTGGAATAAAGGAAGAACTCAAGAAATAAAAGAACGAGTAATTCACCTTGATAATAAAGATGCTATCGAAAAAAATGATAAAGTGAAAATACCAAAAGAGGTTTAAAAATGCGTTATAATAAAATCAGAAGAATGGATATTTCCAACGGACCAGGGGTTCGTATATCCATTTTTATGCAAGGTTGTTCCTTTCATTGTGAAAACTGCTTCAATCCAGAAACACACGACTTTAAAGGCGGTAAACCATTTACCAAAGAAACAATAGATGAGGTCCTTACCCTATGCGAACCTTCCTACATTAAAGGGCTTTCCATTTTAGGAGGAGAACCTCTTCATCCCCAAAATATTGAAGGAACTACCGATTTAGCTAAACAATTTAAAGCAAAATATCCTCATAAAAGCTTATGGATTTGGACCGGCTTTTTATACGACCGTGATTTAAAAGACAAAGAAATATTACAATATATCGATGTTTTAGTAGATGGACAATTTGTATTTGCCAAGAAAAATCCTAACTTAAAATGGAAAGGATCAGAAAATCAACGAGTAATTGATATTCAAAAGTCCCTTAAGAAAAAGAAAATCGTTTTATATGAAGATTAGACTTGTTAAAAGTCTTTTTTTATGGATAATATTTCCCATTCTTCCCATCATTTTAAACTAAAATAATCTTCCCCTTTTTTACTCAAAAAAACTTTATCATTTACACTCCTTAATTTACATCTAAAAATATAAATGGTAAAATAAATACAGAAAAGAGGAACATTATGAAAAAAATACCAATTGGAAATGATGATTTTAAAGATTTAATCGAAAATGATAACTATTATGTCGATAAAACGGCATCCATTGAAGAATTATTAAGTAACGGTTCAAAAGTAGTCTTATATACAAGACCTAGAAGATTTGGTAAAAGTTTATTTATCTCAATGTTAGAACATTTTTTTGATATTGATAAAAAAGAAAGTAACAAAGATTTATTTAAGGGATTATCCATATCGCAAAGTCCTTATTATAAAGAATTAAGTAACTACCCTATTATTAATTTAGATTTTAAGAATTTAAAACAAAATACTTATGATGAAGTATATGAACAGTTTGTAATGATTATAGAAAAACTATATACGGAAAAAAGTTATGTTGTAGAAGTATTAGATGAAGATGAAAAAAATAAATTCAAAAGAATAAAAAGTGGTCAAGCAAAATATAGTGAATATAAAGATTCGTTATATCAATTATCAATCTGGTTAGAAAGGTATCATCAAAGGAAAGTTGTAATTTTAATTGATGAATACGATGTTCCTATTCAATGTGGTTATTTAGAAGGCTTTTATGATGAAATTGTAAGTTTAATCAGAAGTGTTTTTTCAAGTTGTTTAAAAGGAAACGATTCTTTAAAAATGGGAATATTAACCGGTGTTTTACGAGTAAGCAAAGAATCAATTTTCAGTGACTTAAATAATCTTGAGGTTATTGATATGATGACTTTAGATTATAGTGAATCATTTGGTTTTACGGAATCAGAAACTAAAAAATTATTAGAATA
>CANQRX010000009.1 GCA_947626425.1 uncultured Bacilli bacterium
TGTACGGATTTATCAACTGATTTAGAATTTAATAGCATGATTGGTTTAACGCATGAAGAGGTAAAAAAATTATTAAAGGACTATGTATCCAAAGTAGATGAAGAAGAAATATATAATGTCATGTTAGAAAACTATGATGGTTATTTATTTAATAAAAAGGCAGATGAAAAAGTCTTTAATGCAACTTTAGTTATGTATTTATTAGATCATTACGAAAAATATAAGGAACTACCTGAAAATATAATGGATAAAAATATTTCTTTTAATCGAGGTAAAGTAGGAAATTTAATAGAATTAAAACATAATCCCTATACTAAAGAATTATTAGAAGAAATCTTACTTAATGACCAAGTTAATGGCGAATTAAAAACAAGTTTTGATTTAGAAGTCGAGTTTGATCGTGATGATATTATAAGTTTATTATATTACTTTGGTTATTTAACAATTGAAACTGATGAATATGGTGATTATTATTTTAAAATACCTAATCGAGTAATGAAAACAGTATATGGCAATTATTTTACTTATAAATTAAGAGAAATTGATATTGTTTTAGATAGTTTAGTTTTAAGTGAAATAAATAGTGAATTAAAAGCAGGAAATATTAATAGATTATGTAGTTATGTCAGTGAAATCTTAGAAAAATTAGATAATCGTAATTTTCCACGATTTAGTGAAGAGCATTTAAAATTAATCTTTTTCATTATTTTAAAAAATAATCGTAATTTTAATCTTTATGATGAACAAGTAAGTAATAATGGATATATAGATATCTATTTACGAAAGAAAAATGAATTAGTTAAAGATAATATAATAATTGAATTAAAATATCTTAAAAAAGAAGAATTAAGTGAAAAGAGAATACTAGAGAAATTGGATGAAGGAACAGAGCAAGTCAAAAGATATGTCAAAGATGAAAGATTAGGAAGTAGCCGTAAGTATGTAGCAATATATAGTCGTCATGAATGTTTAAAATTAAAAGAAGTAAAATAAAAGAAAAGAGGAATAAACATGAAGAAAATACCATATGGAAAAATAAATTTTAAAAAATTAATTGAAGGTAATTGTTATTACATTGATAAAACAATGTATTTAGAAAAATTAGAAAATAATGATGATACATTAATTTATTTAAGACCGGGAAGATTTGGTAAAAGTTTATTTACAAGTATGATGTTTTACTATTATGATCTAAATAGTAAAGATTTGTTTGAAAGTTTGTTTAAAGAAACTTATATTTATCAACATCCAACGCCAAATAAAAATAATTATTATGTCTTAAAGTTTGATTTTTCGGGAATAGGAGAAAATAAAGATGATTTAGATTTAAAAGAAAGTTTTAAAAAATGTGTTGTTACAGGAATAAATAAATTTTTAAGTAGCTATAATATAAAATATGATTATAACAAAGATGATGATGCAGATGATATGATTAAACTTTTTTTAGGTCATCTTGATGACTTAAATTTAGATCATAAATTATATATAATAGTCGATGAATATGATAATTTTACCAATGCTATTTTAGAAGGTGATGCAGATGGTTTTAAAAGCTTAGTTGGTGGAATAGTTAAAAGTTTTTATGCCAATATTAAAATTTACATCAAAGAAGGGGTAGTTGACCGTTTTTTTGCAACAGGAATCTGTCCCATAACATTAAATAGTATGACCACTGGTTTTAATATCGCCACGGATTTATCAACCGATTTAGAATTTAATAGCATGATTGGTTTAACGCATGAAGAGGTCAAAAAATTGTTAAATGATTATGTATCTAAAGAAGATGAAGAAGAAGTATATAATGTTATGTTAGAAAATTATGATGGTTATTTATTTAATGAAGAAGCAAAAGAAAAAATCTTTAATGCAACTTTAGTTATGTATTTATTAAAGGAATATGTAAGATATAAAATAATACCTAAAATAATAATGGATATGAACATTGTCTTTAATCGAGGCAAAGTAGGCAATTTAATAGAATTAAAACATAATCCCTATACTAAAGAATTATTAGAAGAAATCTTACTTAATGATCAAGTTTCGGGAATATTAAAAAGAAGTTTTGATTTAGAAGTAGATTTTGATCGAAATGATATTATAAGTTTATTATATTACTTTGGTTATTTAACAATTGAACCTGATGAATATGGTGATTATTATTTTAAAATACCGAATCGTGTCATGAAAGAAGTATATGGTAATTATTTTCTTTATAAATTAAGTGAAATAAATGTAACTTTAGATAGTGATGTTTTAAGTGAAATAAATAATGAATTAAAAACAGGAAGTATTAATAAATTATGTGGTTATGTGAGTGAAGTATTAGAAAAACTAGATAATCGCAATTTTATTGATTTTAAAGAGAAAGATTTAAAGTTAGTATTTTATATCATTTTATTAAATACTAAAAACTTTAGTATTTATGATGAACAAGTAAGTAATAATGGTTATATAGATATATATTTACGAAAGAAAAGCGAATTAGTTAAGGATAATATAATGATAGAATTAAAATATCTTAAAAAAGAAGAATTAAGTGACAAAAAAATACTTGAAAAATTAAGGGAAGGAACAGAACAAGTCAAAAGATATGGCGAAGATGAAAGATTAGGACGTTGTAGAAAATATGTTGTTGTTTATAGTCGGCATGAATGTTTAAAATTAGAAGAAGTAAAGTAGAACTGAAATTTTTATGACAGTTCTTTTTTTTGAACTTTTTAATTTTTAGCAGTTATGATTGACAAGTGCTAAAAAGTGACTTATAATTTAATTAGCATTGAAATTGATTAAGTGCTAAAAAGAGGAGAGAACATATGAAAGAATTTAAAGCAGAATCAAAAAGATTAATGGAGTTAATGATTAATTCTATTTATACTAATAAAGAAATATTTTTAAGAGAAATTATTTCTAATGCATCGGATGCAATCGATAAACTTCATTATAAGTCATTAACTGATAAAAAAGTTAAAATTAAAAAGGAAGATTTTTGTATTAATATTGCAATTGATAAAAACAATCGAACTTTAACTATCAGCGATAACGGAATTGGAATGACAAAAGATGAATTAGAAAGTAATTTAGGAACAATAGCTAAAAGTGGTTCGTTTGATTTTAAAAACAATAATAAGAAAAAAGAAAATATTGATATTATAGGACAATTTGGGGTTGGTTTTTATTCAGCTTTCATGGTCGCGTCCAAGGTTGTTGTTAATTCAAAATCATTTAATACCGATGAAGCTTATTCTTGGTCTAGTGAAGGAATTGATGGTTACAATATAAGTAAGTGTGATAAAAAAGACTACGGAACGGATATAATTTTAACTATTAAAGATGATGACGAGGAATATAATAAATATTTAGAAGAATATGAAATTCGGAGTTTGATTAAGAAATATTCTGATTATATAACTTATCCAATTAAAATGGCAGTGACGAAAAGTCGTCCAAAAAAGGATAATGATAAAGAATATGAAGAATACCAAGAAATTGAAATCTTAAATAGTTTAGTACCTTTATGGAAAAGAAACAAAAAGGAAATTAAACAAGAAGATTATGATACATTTTATTCTGATAAATTTTTCGATTATGAAAAGCCTTTGGCCCATATTCATGTTGCAGCAGAAGGTGTAGTTGAATATAATTCTTTACTTTATATCCCATCGCATGCAGCTTATGATTATTATTCAAAAGATTATGAAAAAGGATTACAACTTTATTCCAATGGCGTTTTAATTATGGAAAAATGTCCTGATTTAATTCCTGACTATTTTAGTTTTGTAAAAGGTGTAGTTGATTCACCAGATTTATCTTTAAATATTTCTAGGGAAATGTTGCAACAAAATCGCGTTTTAAAAACGATTGCTAATAATATAGAGAAAAAAGTTAAAAATGAATTATTAGATATGCAAAAAAATAAAACTGAAGATTATTTAAAATTTTGGCATGATTTTGGAATGCAAATTAAAGTCGGTATTTATAGCGATTATGGAATGAATAAAGAAAAATTAGAAGATTTATTGATGTTTTATTCTTCCAAAGAAGAAAAATTGGTAACTTTAAAAGATTATTGTGAACGAAATAAAGATTATGATTGTATTTATTATGCTTGTGGAACAAGTGAAGATCAAATTGCTTTGTTACCTCAAGTTGAAGCTGTAACAAGTAAAGAAAAAGAAGTTTTATATTGTACGAATTATGTTGATGAGTTTGTATTTAAAACGATGCAAAAGTTTGATAATAAAGAATTTAAAAATGTTTGTTCTGATGATATTGATTTAGATACCGAAGAAGAAAAAGAAAGTTTGAAAAAATTAAATGAAGAATCTAAAGATATGTTAGAACTTATTAAAAAGGAAATTAATGTTGCTGATGTTAAATTTACTAATAAATTGAAAAATCATCCTGTTTGTTTAACTTCTTCCGGAAATATATCTGTGGAAATGGAAAAAGTAATGAATGCGATGCCCACTAATGAATCTGTTAATGCTCAAAAAATATTAGAAATTAATGAATCTCATCCAATTGCCAAAAAAATCGCGGATCTTTATAAAAATAATCCTGAGGAATTAAAAAATGTTAGTAAAGTGTTATATGCTCAAGCAAGATTAATTGAAGGATTACCGATTGATAATCCAACAGAGATAACTAATTTAATTTGTGATATGATGGCAAAATAATTAAGTGACGTATACGTTGCTTTTTTCTTTGGCGAAAATAGTTGCAAAATGGGTTTTAATTCGGTAAAATAGCCCCTTAATAAGGGGTGAAAAAGATGAAAAATGAATTTAGATTAACGTTATCTAAACATTTATCTTTGGAAGGTGAAGTTAAAAGTTATGTTAAAAATTTATTAGATAATTTATATATTGAAATTAATAATTATCAAGTTGAGCCAATTAAAAATTTAATGGTGAGAAATACTTTAGAAGGTTGGTGCTGGCAAACTACGGAAACAACGATATTATTTTTTCCTGATGAAGCACTTATTATGCGAGGTAATTTAGAGTTTTCCAAAACCAAGTTTTATTATCATTCTTGGATAGTTTTTAATTATTTACAGTGTGATTATGTTTTTGATCCTTGTTTAAATGTAATTCTTTTAAAAAAGGTTTTTGATTTTCTTTTTAAACCAGAAGTTTTTTCAGTCATAAAAGCATCGCAAGTAAAACAAGCTTTTTGGCAGAAGTATTTGACTAGCAAAAACAATTCTTTTGAGCTATGGGGTTCAGAGGATGTTTTTGACCCGATGTATAATAATACTTCATTTTATACAGCAAACATTAGCGATAATCAACTTTTATCATTAATAGCCCATTATAATCTTCCACGAAAGAAAAGATAATTTTTTTAGTATATTTTAGAAAGTAATGGTTATATCATTAAGGGAGGGTAAGAATGGATATAAAAGATTTGTTTGGTTATCAAGGAAAAAATGTTGTTATTTCAGGGGCAGCTTCCGGAATGGCCCGAAGTGCTTGTGAATTATTATTAGAATTAGGTGCCAATGTTTATGCGGTCGATATTAATCCGATTGATTTGCCGGTTAAATCTTCATTTTTAAAAGATTTAAGTAAAAAAGAGGATATTGAACAGTTGGCAACAGAATTACCTGCAGAAATCGATGCGTTATTTTTATGTCATGGCATTGCTTATTTTCCAGGTAAAGAATTACATGTGCAAAAAGTAAATTTTTATGGTCAAAAGTATTTAACCGAACTTTTACTTGATCGGATTAAAGAACATGGTTCAATAACTTATATTTCTTCGGTCGGTGGTTTTGGTTGGCAAGAGGTATATAAAGAAGCAGTGGAATTAATAAATATTAAATCGTGGGATGATGCCATGACTTGGTATGAAAATCATCCTCAGTTAATTAGTAATGCTTATGTTTTTGCAAAACAATGTTTAGAAGCTTATGTTACTTATAAATGTATGTCTGAAGAATTTATTAATAAAAAAATTCGCCTTAATGCTATAAATCCTGGGGATACCATAACAGGTTTAACCGAAGATTTTAACAGGTCAACAAGTCCCACGGGTGACGTTGAAGAAGGGGAAGAAATTATTAACAATATCTTTTTAAAAAGTTGGTGTGGATATCCGGCGAAGCCTGAGGAAATGGGCTATCCTTTAGTAGTTATTGGCAGTAACATTTGTTCTTATATGTCGGGCCAGTTAATTTATATTGATTACGGTTTAACATCTTCTTGGCTAAGTAAATCCCTTTTAAATGATGAACCAAAAACCATTACTGAAATATCACAAGAAACTAAAGATAATTAAAGTGTAAAGTTTTAGACTAATTTTACACTTTTTTTGAGGCATTTTCTTGCAGTAATAATTAAATAAAGTATAATAAAATTTAAATTCATGGGGAGGATTTATGATTAGAATTAATTATTTAGATATGACGCGATCAAAAATGGAGGAACTTAATCAAAATTTAACTAATTTAATAATACAAAACCATTTAAAAATTCAAATTTATCAAAATTTAAGTAATAAAACAGAACAAGGAAAATTGGCTTTAGAAATTGAAAAAATATCTTTAAAAATTGCTTCAATAAATTATCAAAAACAAAAAATTTTGGAAAATCACTATTTAATGATAACTACAATTGAAAATATTTTAAAAACAAAAATTACTAATTATTATTATTTAGAAGATGGAACAAAAATTTTGAAAGATGATGCTAAATTAAAAGAAGAAAAAAGGAATTATATAAAAATTATCGGAAAACTTTATCTTAATGATTTTATTGCTTATGATAGTTTTAAATTAATGACACTAGAAATACAAAAAGAATTTAATTATTTACAAAAAGAGAATAATCTATTAAGAAAAAGATATTGTGAATAAAAGAAAAAAATCATTCTTTGATTAATGATTTTTTATTACTTGGTTCCATTTCATCTAATGCATATTCACAAGCTTGAATAACAAATTTTGAAAAAGTTATTTCGGTACCTTCTAAAACTTTTTCAATTTCTTTGATTAATGGAAGTGGAAAACGAATTGTTTTGTTTTCTGATTCTTTTTTTTCAATATTTAATTGAAATGCCATAAATTATCAACTCCTTTAATTATTGTATGATAAATAAAAAAGATAATATGCATTGCAAAATATAATGCTCAATTATAACAAATTAGTAATAAAAAGATGAATAAAATATAAAAATGGCTATTTTAATTAAGAAAAAATTTTAATGATTATAAATTTTAGTTATAATGAGAAATATAGTGATAATCTTGAATATAGGGGCAATTTTTTTGGTTATGTAGAATTCTACATAATTTTGGGAAAAAAAGACTTGCAAAACAAAATTTAAAATTATATAATTATCAAGTCTGATCCAGCTTATAGGCGTAAAAACAAGACAGTTTTTACGTTCTTTTTTTGCTTAAAAAGGATTAGAATGATTTACCATGAGGAAAAGGAGGAAGAGAAAATGGAAAATCAAGAAAATAATAAGTATTTAGGCGAAGAGAATATTTCGAAATTGTTATTTAAGTTTTCAGTGCCTTGTATTTTGTCTTTATTGATTAGCTCTTTATATAATATAGTTGATCAAATTTTTATTGGTAATAGTTCTTTGGGATATTTAGGAAATGCAGCCACAACAGTTGTTTTTCCGATTACGATTGTTGCTACGGCATTCGCTTGGTGTTTTGGTGATGGGGCAGCTGCTTATTTATCCTTAAGTCAAGGACGTGGGGATACCCAAAACGTGGGAAAAGCGATTGGTAACAGTATATTTTTAACTTTTATAATTAGTATTATCTTTTTAATTTTTGGGTTTGCTTTTAAAGATCAAATGTTGTTTTTGTTTGGGGCTAGTGAAGCATCAATTAATTTAGCCAGAGATTATTTTGTTATAATCCTTAGTGCTTTCCCAGTGTTTATGTTAGCAAATAATGTAAATGGGGTAATAAGAGCTGATGGTTCCCCAAAATTTTCAATGCTAGCTACCGTTTTAGGGGCGGTTATTAATATTATCTTAGACCCTGTTTTCATTTTTGGCTTTAATATGGGAATAAAAGGAGCAGCTTATGCGACTATCATTGGCCAAATTGCTACTTTCTTAGTATCATTTTTCTATTTTACAAGATCAAAAACTTTTAAATTAACTTTAAACAGTTTTAAACTTGATTGGTCATTATTTAAAAATGTTGTTAAGTTGGGAATTTCAACTTTTATAACGCAGATGAGTATTGTAATTATTTCGTTAGTTTGCAACATTATGTTAGCTAAATATGGAAGCTTAAGTAAATATGGAGCTGATATTCCGATTGCCGTGATTGGAATTGCAATGAAAGTATTTTCCATTGTTATTAATATTATCATTGGCATAATCTTAGGGGCTCAACCAATCTTGGGTTACAATTATGGAGCCAAAAAAATTCAAAGAGTAAAAGAAACATTTAAAAAAGTTTTATTAATTTCGGTAATTATTGGAGTTATTTCGACGGCTATTTTTGAATTATACCCTGAGTTAATAATTAGAATTTTTGGAACTTCGGATGATTTATATATGGAGTTTGCAGTTTTAACATTTAGATTATTTTTAATGTTAATTACGTTTACTTGTATTATAAAACTTAGTTCAATATTTTTCCAAGCTGTTGGTGAACCAGTCAAAGCAACGATTGTTTCTTTAGTAAGAGATTTAGTTTGTTTTGTTCCATTAGTTATTATTTTACCAAAGTTTTATCAAATTAAAGGTGTGTTAATTGCAGCACCTATTGCCGATGTTTTAGGAATAATAGTGACTATTGTTTTAATGACTCAGTTTTTCAAAAATTTAGATAAGGAAAAAGTTGAAAAAGCTAAAACGTTAGAATTAGAAAATTCAAGTGAAGGTGTAATTATTACCATTTCCAGAAGTCATGGAAGTCAAGGTAAGGAAATTGGCCGATTAGTTGCTAAGAAATTAGGAATACCATACTATTACAAAGAAATGATTTCGGTTGCCGCGCAAGAAAGTGGTTTAGATAAAGAATTTATTTCGAATATTAACAACAGTAAAGATGTTTTACATGATTTATTTTTAACAACTTCCCCTGTTAAATATGCCATTGAAGCCCAAGAAAAAGCTATCAAAATGATTAGTGAGAAAGGTTCTTGTGTTTTGGTGGGAAGATGTGCGGATTATGTTTTAAGAAATAATCCTAATGTTTTAAAAATCTTTATAACTGCTCCTATGGATTATCGAATTAAAAAAATTATGGAAATGTATGAAGATAAGAAGGAAGATGCCACCAAAAATGTTATTAAATCTGATAAAAATCGGGCAAGTTATTATAAATTAATTTCGGGTCAAAATTGGGGTGATGCTTCTAATTATGATTTATGCCTTAATAGCGAGATTGGAAAAGAAAAAACTGCTGAAATTATTTGTGAATATGTAAAACAACTAAAAAAGACGAAGTGATTATGTCATTTCGTTTTTTCGAATATTTAGTGACAACTTGTAATTAATTTGGTAAAATTTGGTAAGAGAGAGACATAAAAAAACGACTGCTAAACAGTCTTAGGTGTTTAAGTATAAAACTTTATTTTAACACTTCTACGTCATCTTAAATGGTATTAAGACAACTAAATAATACCAAAAATTAGGAGGTAAGTCAAATGAATTATAACATCGGTCTAGACATTGGAACAAACTCAGTTGGATGGGCAGTTGTCGAAGCTGAAACTGGAAAGATAATTAAAAAAAATAAAAGTGTAGTAACTAAAACTTTTAAAGATGGAAAATGGGAAAATCTTAGTAATACAACCGAAAGAGTTTCCATGTGGGGAGTTCGTTTATTTGAAGAGGCCCAAACAGCAAAAGAGCGAAGAGGTTTTCGGAGTATGCGGCGGCGTTTAAATCGAAGAAGACAAAGAATAAAATTATTACAAGAAGAATTTAAACCAGAAATTGATAAAGTTGATCCAAACTTTTTCTTAAAACTAGCTGAATTTAAATACATAAGCCAAACAGATTTAAAAAATAAATATCAGAATATTCTTAATGAAAAACAATTAAACAATGTCAAAACTAAAGGGATAGATTTAACGAAAGAAGATAAAGAAATATTTAATCAAAAATATAAAACAATCTATCATTTACGAAAAGAATTGATGGAAAGTAAAGAACAAGTAGATATTCGTTATGTTTATTTAGCCATTCATCATCTTATTAAATACCGAGGAAATTTTAATTACAATCAATCGGTATCAAACTTTGATATTGCAAAGATAGGTATTAAAGATAAATTAAAAGAAATATTTGAACAAATAAATGCTAATTATTTTGAAATGCCTGATTATGAATCTTATTTGACCGAAATAGAAAATATTATTTTGAACGATTCAAAGAATGATATTAAAGTTAAATTAAAAAAATATTTTAAAGAAAACAACAAAGATTTTGGAAGTGAATTTGGCAAACTTTTATTAGGAAATGAATTTAATGTTTATAAACTATTAAATATTGAATGTGATGGGGAAGATGCTAAAAACGGAAAAATTAAATTTGCCGATGAAGAATATGAAACTAAATTAAGTAATTTTGGAGAAGAAGTAGAGTTAATTGAAAACTTTAAACAATTATATGACACTTTATTGTTAAAAACGATATTTAAAAACAGTAATTGTAGTACAATTTCCGAATTAATGGTCGAAAGATATGAACAACATGGAAAAAATTTACAAAAACTAAAAAGTATTTTAAGAGATTTAGTTAATGCTACAGATTATAAAGCTATTTTTAGGTATGTTGTAAAAGATAAAGCTGAAAAAGATCCTTGTTTATATGAAAAGTACATGAGTAATGAATTAACTTATGAAGAATTTAAAAAAGGAGTTACAAAAATTTTAGAAAAATATGATGGTGAGCAAAAAGATAAAATAACGGAATTATTAAATGATGAAAATTTATTACCAAAAATAAATGATATAACAAATGGAGTTTTTCCATATCAATTAAATGTTATTGAACTTAAAAAAATAATTGAAAATCAAAAACCTTATTATCCTTTTTTAGATAAAAAAGTTGGTGATGAATATAGATTAGTTAAACTTTTAACATTTAAAATTCCTTATTATGTTGGACCATTAGTTACAAGTGATGTAAGCACTTGGGCTTGGTTAGAAAGAAAAAGTAATATTAAGATTACACCATATAATTTTGATGAAGTAGTAGATAAAACTAAAACAGCTCAGAAATTTATTGATAATATGCGTTCACATTGTACCTATTTATTAGATGAATATGCTTTACCAAACAATTCTTTATTGTATTGTGAATACAAAGTAATGAATGAATTAAAACAAATAAAAGTTAATGATCGAAAATTATCATTGGAATTACAATTTGCTATAAAGGAAGGACTTTTTAAAAGGACAAGTGGAACAATTACCGAAGCAAAATTTAAAAAATATTTGCAAAACTTTCCTGATTTTAATGATGAAGTAAAAATAACAGGATATTCGGCTGATAAAAAATTTGCAAATAATATGCAAAGTTATGTAGATTTCTTTGGAGAAAATGGAATTTTTACAGATACTGCTTATGATAAAGATGATGCAGAAAAAATTATTGAATGGATTACCATTTTTAAAGATAAAGAAATTTTGAAATTAAAATTAAAAGAAGAATATCCTTTACTTTCTGAGGAAAAAGTAATAAAAATTTTAAATAAAAATTACTCAGGATGGGGCAATTTATCTAAAGCTTTGTTAACGGATATTTGTTATAAAGATCCTAAAAGTAATGTTAGTAAATCAATTATTGATTTAATGGATGAAACAAAAGAAAATTTTATGCAGATTATTAATAATGATGAATATGGATTTCAAAGAAAGATAAAACAACGAAATGGACAAAGTAATAAGTATGAAAAAGTAAATTATGAGTTAGTTGAAGATTTACCAACTTCACCTGCTAATAAAAGAGGAATTTACCAATCTTTAAAAATTGTTCAAGAAATTATTGATATTATGGGAACTAAACCTCAAAATATAATGATTGAGATGGCCCGTAGTAAAGAAGCTTCTAAACGAAAAGAAGATCGAAAAAAATATTTGGAAAATTTATACAATCAAATAGATGATGAATTAAGTGAAAAATTAAAATTAAATGTTCATAAAAAAGATTTACAATCTTATGAAAAACTTGATAAAGACAATTTATATTTATATTTTTTACAATGTGGAAAATGTATGTATTGTGGTCAAAAAATAGAACTTGATGAGTTAAATAAATGTGAAATTGATCATATTATTCCGCGATGTATTAATCAAGATGATTCATTAAATAATCGAGTTTTAGTTCATCAAGAATGTAATCAGAAAAAACGGGCAAGCTTAGTTGTACCGAGTGAGTTTAGAATTAAAAGTAAAGATTATTGGCAAGTTTTAAAAAATGCTAATTTAATTACTACAAAAAAATACGAAAGATTAATTAGAAAAGAATATAAAGCAGAAGAAATCCAAGGCTTTATAAATCGCCAATTAGTTGAAACAAGACAAATTACTAAGCATGTTGCCAATATTTTAGAAAATTTATTTAAAATAAAAGTTATTTACTTAAAATCAAGGATATCATCAAATTATCGAAAATGTTATGAGTTATTCAAATTTAGAGATTTAAACGATTTCCATCATGCCCATGATGCCTATCTTGCTGTAATGTTAGGAGAATTTATGGACAAATATTTGCCAGAATATGCTCCTAAAGAATTTTATGAAAAATTAGAAAATGAATTAGAAGTTTTAGATAAAGAAACAAAAGAACAATTAAAATATGATTTTGTTGTTAATAGCACGAATGAAAAGATGTATAATATGGTTATAAAACTTGCGAATGATTGTGGTTTAAAAACTAAAAAAAGTAATTTTGATTTAAAAAAATTTAATGAAACAGTGCAACAAGCATTATCTAGAAATGATATTTTAGTTAGTAATAGAGTTAACATAGATGATGGCCAATTTTATAATCAAACAATTTATAAACGAAACAAAGGAAATATTTCATTAAAAAAGGATATGCCGGTTGAAATTTATGGAGGCTATAGCAGTGTCAATACTTCTTATATGGCATTGGTAAACTATGATAAGGAAAATTTAATTGTGGGGATTCCTGTTGAACTGGCTTCTAAAAATAAAAAAGAGGAAATTATTGATTATTTAAAATCACAATTAAAAATTAAAGATGAGCAATCCTTTAAAATAATAAAAGATCGAATTCCTTTTAATACATTGGTATATTTTAATAATCAATATGTTTATTTAAAAAGTTACTCCGAAGTTTGTAATGCTTGGGAATTAAAAATGAATAAACAACAATTACAAGAATGGAAATACTTGTTAAATAAAATATTAAATAAAGTTAAAATTAGCGATGATTTAGAAAATTATAATGAAAAATTACTAGATATAATAAATTATTTGTTAAGTTTGGATAATTACCCATTATTTAAAAATCATGTACAAAAATTAAAAAATCAAAATTTAGCAATTATTTCTCTTGAAGATAAAGAAGAATTAATTAAGCAATTATTAATTTTATATAATTGTAAAAATTCATTTGCCAATTTGGAATTTTTAAATAAGTATTTTTCTAATTCGGATTCTAATACTAAGGTTAAATTTGTCAAAAATACAGGACGATTAAACGGTAGAACAATAAATCATGGTAAGTTAATTTTTAAATCCACGACAGGTTTAAGGGAAAAAATTTATGAGTTTTAGAACTGTTGTTATTACCAGACAATCGAAAATAAGTTATAAAAATAGATACTTGGTTGTAAAGAAAAACAATGAAGAAAAATATATTCATTTATCAGAAATAGATACCATTGTTGTAGCTTCAATTCAAGTATCTATTACAGCTTATTTATTAAAAGAACTAAGTGAAAATAAAATAAATATTATTTTTTGTGATGAAAAACATAATCCTTTTGGTGAATTAATTCCTTATTATTCCAGATATAATTCTAGTAAAAAAATTAAAGAACAAATAGGTTGGCAAAGTAAAGATATGGATTTACTGTGGCAAAAAATTGTTAAAAATAAAATAACTAATCAAGCTTTAATGTTAAGAAAAATTAATTCCGAAAAATATGATTTAGTAACAAGTTATATTAATGAAGTAACAGTTGGTGATAAAACTAATCGCGAAGGACATTGTGCTAAAGTTTATTTTCGAGAATTATTTGGCAAGGATTTTATAAGAGATCGAAGTGACAATATAAATAATGCTTTAAACTATGGTTACTCTGTTTTATTATCAACAATTAATAAAGAAGTAATTACTAATGGTTATTTAACTCAATTAGGGATTCATCATAAAAGTGAATATAATGATTTTAATTTAAGTTGTGATTTAATGGAACCATTTCGAGTATTAGTTGATAATTTTGTTTATTATAACTTGAAAAGAGAATTTAATATGGATTATAAATTAGATTTGATAAATTTATTTAATAATTATTTTAAGTTTGAAGGTCGAAAATATACTTTGAAAGATATTCTTACAATGTATGTAAAAAACACTTTAAATTCGTTAAATAATATAAATAAATATGAGGATTTTATTTTTTATGAGGGATAGAGTAATGAGAGCAATTGTCTTTTTTGATTTACCGAATGTTTATTCAAAAGATAAAAGAAATTATTTATTATTTCGAAGATTTTTATTACAAGAAGGCTTTATCATGCTTCAAGAATCGGTGTATTCCAAAATAATTTTAAATTCTCAGCAAGCAAAATTATTACAACAAAGAGTTAGAAAAGCTGCTCCTAAAAAAGGTTTAATTCAACTTCTTATCATAACTGAAAGGCAGTATGCGAGTATAGAATACATTGTTGGCGAAAGTAACACCAAAATTATTGATAATGAAGATAGGTTGATTGTCTTATGAAATTAAAAGTTGATTATTTTGATAATTTATTATATTTGGATAATGAAAATATCCTAGTTATTGAAATAGAAAATAAAAGTTATTTTTATAAATTTGTAAGTGATTTATTTTTAATAAGTAATGGGGGTATAAGTGATAATATCATTATTTTTAATAATCAAAATGAAGAAATAAGTTTAAAATTAAAAGTTATAATAGACTATTTTAATTTTGATTTTAAAAAAAATAATACTGATTTAACAAAATATTTAAGTGAAAATATTAGTGTTGAAGATAAAACGACATTAATTAATCTGTATAATAAATTAGTAAAAAATTATAATAAAATTTTAAATAAATTCGATATTCCTTTTGATATTATCAATGATTTTGATATATCTAATATAACTAAGGTTTTTAAAGTGAACATTAATCAAAAAAATGATTTACTTGATAATTTAATATTAATATTTGAAATTGAAAAAAATATTAAAAATACAAAAATATTAGTTTTAATCAATTTAAAGCAATATTTAACAAAAGAAGAATTATTAGAATTATATAAATATTCTTTATATATAGGTTTAATCATAATTTTAGTTGATTCTCAAAGTTATGGAGTGACTTTAAAATATGAAAAAAAGTTAATTGTTGATGAAAATTTAGATGAATTTATGATATAATTCTTTAAAGATGACAAGCAATACCATTTAAAATTGTTTTCTATGGCAATAATTGATGAAGAATTAAAGCTTGAGGTTTTAGTTCTATGTCATCTTAAATGGTATTAAAACAGGCTAAGCTTGAAATTGATACAAAAACAAGTTTTAGTTCTATGTCATCTTAAATGGTATTAAAACATAAAGTTGTTAAAGAAGTTCAAGCCTTTAGTTTTAGTTCTATGTCATCTTAAATGGTATTAAAACATGAAGATTTGCAATGCCAGTTAGAAAAAAGTTTTAGTTCTATGTCATCTTAAATGGTATTAAAACATAGTTCTGTTCCTAACAATTCATTTACTTGTTTTAGTTCTATGTCATCTTAAATGGTATTAAAACTTTTGAAAAAAGATTGATGAATGTTTCTTGTTTTAGTTCTATGTCATCTTAAATGGTATTAAAACTCTTTGCTATTTTTATCACTTCGACCAAATGTTTTAGTTCTATGTCATCTTAAATGGTATTAAAACAATCAAGTTATGATAGTTTATTGTCTAAGCGTTTTAGTTCTATGTCATCTTAAATGGTATTAAAACATTACGTTTCTGAAGACGGGATAGCATTTTGTTTTAGTTCTATGTCATCTTAAATGGTATTAAAACTATCCGATTATTACAAGGCAAGCCAAGTCAGTTTTAGTTCTATGTCATCTTAAATGGTATTAAAACAAGAAAATAGTGAATTTAAAAGTTCGTTAGGTTTTAGTTCTATGTCATCTTAAATGGTATTAAAACCGGGGTTAAGTACTTTAATGCAAAGTTTTTGTTTTAGTTCTATGTCATCTTAAATGGTATTAAAACAGGTGCAAAAAGTAGTTCAAAAAATTCAAAGTTTTAGTTCTATGTCATCTTAAATGGTATTAAAACTTATTAAATCATTAGAATCGGCTCTTTATGTTTTAGTTCTATGTCATCTTAAATGGTATTAAAACTAAAAAGCATAGATGCACCTGAAGCAACTAGTTTTAGTTCTATGTCATCTTAAATGGTATTAAAACAAGTCCAAGTATAACAATTACCATACTCTGGTTTTAGTTCTATGTCATCTTAAATGGTATTAAAACAGAATAAATTTGGGTTTATGATTGAAGATGGTTTTAGTTCTATGTCATCTTAAATGGTATTAAAACCCATTATTCTTTGCCTCCTTTTTTCAATTCGTTTTAGTTCTATGTCATCTTAAATGGTATTAAAACTGATTAAAGATGAGAATATCATTATTAAAAGTTTTAGTTCTATGTCATCTTAAATGGTATTAAAACCAGGTGAATTTGAATTGCATATTCCTTTTAGTTTTAGTTCTATGTCATCTTAAATGGTATTAAAACAAGCAAAATGAAAGATTGGAAAGCAACATTGTTTTAGTTCTATGTCATCTTAAATGGTATTAAAACCCAAAAACAAGTATATACCTTTTCCATATTGTTTTAGTTCTATGTCATCTTAAATGGTATTAAAACAAAGCAAAGATGAATACGTTAAACTAACTTGTTTTAGTTCTATGTCATCTTAAATGGTATTAAAACCTTGGCATATTTGAAACATCATCGCAACGGTTTTAGTTTTATGTCATCTTGAATGTTATTGAAAAAAGAATTTTTTGCATAAATGAGTATTTAGCAAATATGAAATTAGACAAACCAATGAATTGGTAAAAGCTGTTGAAAAATATTGAAAGGAGTAAAATATTATAAGTTTAGAGACAATGAAATTATATGAAGAAATAAAAGAGTATTTAATAGTTGGTAAATATGAATATGAGCTGAAGAAAGATGCACCAGATGAAATAAAAGAAAAATTTAAGAGATTTCAAGAAATTGCAACATGTGAAGAAATAATAAAAGATGCAAAATGAGAAAGAATCCTCTGGAATAGAGCGTTTTATTTAATATGACATTAAAAATTGCTGATTAATTTACTTTATCTGTCTTAATTATTATAGCTTGTAAGAGCTATTTTTTTAAGCTATAATTGTTTTAAGAAAGTGGGAATAAATGTGACGGATATAAATAGAAATACGCTAATTATTTTTTTAATCATTTTTTTTCTAATTGCTTGTATTGGGACAATTACTTATTATTTAGCTTTTGAACCTAAATCAGAAATTGTAAATGAACCTGTTGAAGTTTATGAACCTCAAAATAATGAAGAATATTCGAGTATTTTTGATTCCAAATTAGATGGTCATGGTTATATTTCTACTGAAAAATTAATTAAGTATGATAATTTTTTATTTGGTAAAGCTCTTGGTGATTATGAAATTGAAGGTGATTTATTCGAAGCTATTGGAACGGTTTCTAAATTAACTGATTTTGAAAATATCCCCATTTATAATGGTGAAACAAATGCTTATGAAGCATATCAGGCCACAATTTATCGAGTAACTAAAGATGAGTTGGTGGTGCAATATGCTGATAGTAATATTTTAACTTTATATAAACGGTTAACTTAGGGTATTGACAAACAATGAAAAAAATTATAAAATTTTAGAAATTTCAGGGAAGTGGTTATATGAGAAAATTTAATATAACATTGAAATTAAATGAACAGACTCTTTAGATGGGTCTGTTTTGTGCTTTTTAAGGAGGAATTTTATGGATTTAGAAATATTAGATGAAAGATTTAAAATGGGAATAACTAGTTATACTAAAGAAGAACAAACTAAAATATTAAAAGCTTATGAACTTGCTTATAAAATGCACGAAACACAGCTAAGGAAAAGTGGCGAACCTTACATTATTCATCCTTTGAATGTGGCTCTTATCCTCTTATCTTTAGAGGCTGATTGTCAAACTATTTGTGCTGGTTTACTTCATGATGTTTTAGAAGATACAGCTATTAATCTTTTACAATTAGAAAAAATGTTTGGGGAGGAAATAACAGTTTTAGTCGATAGCGTTTCAAAGCTTGCTCGTCGTTATTTTAAGGATAAACATCAGCAAAAATTAGCAAGTATGCGGAAGTTGGTATCATCTTTTGAAACAGATGCTCGAGTAATTGCCATTAAATTAGCTGATCGCTTGCATAATATGCGGACTCTTGAATATCAAAGTGTTCCCAAACAAATTGCTATTTCGGAAGAAACATTAAAGATTTTTTGTCCTTTAGCCCAAAAAATTGGAGCATATGATATTAAACACGAATTGGAAGATTTATGTTTTGAGTACTTAAATCGGGAAAAGTATAATGAATTGAACCAAAAAAGAATTGCTTTACAAAAAGAAAACGAAAAACGTTTAATTTCGATAATGATTAATTTAAAACATCTTTTACTACAAAATGGAATATATAATGATATAAGGTATCAACGGAAAAATGTTTATGGTATTTATGAACGAATTGGTAATAATGAAAGTATTAAAGATATTCACGATTTATTTTCCTTAATTGTTTTGGTGCCTTCGAAAGATGATTGTTATCGTGTCAAAGAAATTATTGACAGAACTTATAATCATCAACCTAAATTTGATAAAGACTATATTGAAAATCCAAAACCTAATATGTATCAGTCTTTACATACAACGGCTTTAGATGATGATCAATTAATTCAATTTCAGATTCGCACCAAAGAAATGCATATTATTTCGACCGAAGGTTTAATTGGTTACTGGAGTTTATACGGAAAAGAAGCCAGACAAAAAATGCAAACTGATTTATATAAATATGGTTTTCAATTACTATCTGAATTAAATAAACGAATCCAAGATGATGAACAATATGTCAATATTTTGACGAGTCAAGTTTTAGGAAAACAAATATATGTTTATGATTCAAACGGAATATGTTACGAGTTACCACTTGGATCAACGGCAACCGATTTTGCTTATTTATTAGATGAAAATTTAGGTGATCATATTTGGAAAGCAATTATTAATGGTGTTGAACAAGAACCATTCGTTCCTTTAAAAAATAATGATTATGTTTCCATTATTACTAAAAAGGAGACAAATGATAAGAAAATGGGAAAGACCTTTTTGACATTATCCCGAAAACAAAAAAGTATGATATAATGAGGGTGCTTAGAGAAAGTAGGTGAAGTATGGAGTATTGGGCAATTTGGTTAATTGTTATTGTGTTATTATCAATAATTGAAGCCATGACTATTAATTTAGTTACCCTGTGGTTTGTAATAAGTGGAATATTTTCGTTAATAATTGCCTTTTTTGTTGATGACTTTATGATTCAGTTTGCTGTTTTTGTTCTTTTAGGAGCTTTATTTATGGTCCTAACAAAACCAACCTTAGATAAAATGGTTAAGCAAAAAAAAGAAAAATTGAATTTAGAGCGAATTATTGGCATGAAAGGAATTGTTACAGAAAAAATTAATCCAAATGAAATTGGGGAAGTAAAAGCAGATGGAAAACTATGGAGTGCCATTAGCGAAGAGGCTATTGAGTTTGGATGCGAAGTCGAAATCATTGGCATTGAAGGGGTGAAGTTAGTAGTTAAAAAGATAAAAGCTAAAGTTAAGGCGAAAACAAAAGAAGAAAAGAAAGAAACGGCAACCAAGAAAAAGAAAAACACAACTAAAAAGAAAGAAGTGTGAGAATATGGGTGTTTTTGTAACTCTTTTAATAATTTTAATTATTGTTATTGTTTTATGTGTGAAGATTGTACCTCAATCCAAAGCATATGTTATTGAACGATTAGGTTCTTATTATAAGACTTGGACGAATGGTTTACAGTTTATGGTTCCTTTTATTGACCGAGTTAGTAATATTGTTAATTTAAAAGAAATTGTCAAAGATTTTGCACCTCAACCAGTTATTACTAAAGATAATGTTACAATGCAAATTGACACCGTTGTTTATTTTCAAATAACTGATCCTAAATTATTTACTTATGGTGTTGAAAATCCAATAAGTGCGATTGAAAATTTAACAGCAACGACTTTGCGGAATATTATTGGGGAATTGGAGTTAGATGAAACTTTAACAAGCCGTGATGTCATTAATACTAAAATGCGAAGTATTTTAGATGAAGCTACTGATGCTTGGGGAATTAAAGTTACAAGAGTTGAAGTTAAAAATATATTACCACCTAGAGATATTCAAGAAGCTATGGAAAAACAAATGCGAGCTGAAAGAGAAAGACGCGAAAAAATTTTACAAGCCGAAGGAGAAAAGAAAAGTAGCATTTTAATTGCTGAAGGTGAAAAAGAAAGTGCTATTTTAAGGGCCGAAGCCGATAAAGAAGCCCGAATTAAAAAAGCGGAAGGTGAAGCACAAGCTTTAATTAAAATCAAACAAGCCGAAGCTGATGGTATTAGACTATTAAAAGAAGCTGGCGCGGATGAATCCGTTTTAAGATTAAAAAGTTTTGATACTTTAGGAAAACTTAGTCAAGGTGAGGCTACTAAAATAATTATTCCAGCCGATTTAAGTGGTGTTGCATCTTTTGGAACGGTTTTAAAAGAAAGTATGAAAGATAAAAAATGAAAGTTTTTCATGAGTTTGAACCAGTTTTTGATGAAAATTCAGAAATCTTAATTTTAGGAACTATTCCTAGTGTAAAATCCCACGAGTTGGGATTTTATTATATGCATCCTCGTAATCGCTTTTGGCCAATTTTAGAAAAAGTTTATGAAACAAAAATTGCCGACAAAAGAAGTTTTTTACTAAAAAATCATCTTGCTTTATGGGATGTCTTAGCTTCTTGTGAAATTAATAGTTCGGCTGATAGTTCGATAAAAAATACTCAAGTGAATGATATAGCTGCTTTAATTAAAAAAACGAAGATTTCTAAAATCTATGTAACTGGTAAAAAAGCTTTAGAATTATATAATAAATATGTTTATGAAAAAACAAATATAAAAGCAATATACTTACCATCACCATCGCCTGCAAATGCTAGTTGGTCGCTTGAGGATTTAACACAGGCTTATAAAATTTTGAAAAAAAAGTAAAAGTTTTTTAAATGTGAATTTTAAGCACATTTTTTTTGATTGTGAATAAATTTCACATAGTTTATTTTGAGTGTGAAAAAATGGCACATTAATAGTTTTAAAATTTGGCATATTTCTATTTTATATGTGAACAAAATTCACATGAGGTTTTAATGTATTGATTGTGTGCAAAATTTGCACATACCATTCAACGTGGAGCATTACAGAATAAAACTTATACTAGAGAATTAAGATTACTATAAATTTAGTTGTTGCAAAAATGTAAATACCAAAAAATGGTATTATTTTTAGAAAATGGGTTATTAATGTTTTAAATGATTATATGATTA
The DNA here is from genome assembly GCA_947626425.1 of uncultured Bacilli bacterium. Taxonomy (GTDB): domain Bacteria; phylum Bacillota_I; class Bacilli_A; order RF39; family UBA660; genus Ventrenecus. The sequence continues at coordinate 21,840 of CANQRX010000009.1, forward strand.
ATGGTTTATGCCGACTTAGAATATCTCGAAAAAGACAATTAAATTAATAAATATTGTAGGAAGAATAGATGAATTAAAAGTAAATAAAAAATTAGATTTGTTAAGTGTTTTTTCTAAGGAGGTTATTTGACGGATACATTTAGGTTTTAGTTTTTTGCTATTGAACTACTCAGATAAAAATTACAAATATTTTGTAAAAATCTGTTTGTGGTGTAAAATAATATCTATAAATATTAAATGAGGAGGGAAAAGCAAATGAAAAATGAAATTATATTATTTGAAAATCAAAACGTTAAATTAGAAGTCAATATGAAAGATGAAACCGTGTGGCTTACACAAGAACAAATGGGAACTTTATTTGGAAAGTCAAAATCAACAATAAATGAACATATTAAGAACATTTATAGAGAAAAAGAACTAGAAGAAAAGGAAACATTAAGAAAATTCGGAAATTCCGAATTTAGTGCAAAGCCTACAAATTATTACAATTTAGATGTAATAATTAGTGTTGGATATCGGGTAAAATCTAAAAATGGTATTATTTTTAGAAAATGGGCAACTAAAATATTAAAAGATTATATGATTAAAGGTTATGCTGTTAATCAAAAAAGATTGGAGTATTTAGAAAAAACTGTTAAATTGCTAGATATTGCTAGTCGTGGTAATGAAAGATTAACAGGTGAGGAAACAAAAGAAATATTACAAGTTATAAATGAATACTCTAAAGCCCTTGATTTGTTAGATGATTATGACCATAGAACTTTAAAAAAGATAAATGGCAAAAAAAGTGAAAAAGTTATTACTTACAAGGAATGTATGAATGTAATTGATAAATTAAGATTTAACAATGAAAGTAGTTTATTTGCTTTAGAAAGAGATAATAATTTCGAATCTATAATAAATGATATATACCAGTCTTTTGATGGCCAAGATGTTTATCCAACTATTGAAGAAAAAGCAAAAGAAAAAGGTATTTGTAATATTGTTGCAGAAGTAACCTTTGGAAATGAATATAGTTTAAGAAA